>CADAJS010000011.1 GCA_902788315.1 uncultured Bacteroidales bacterium | reverse complement strand
CATCGGCTCACGGACCCTATGTTCGTTGGACTATGAACATACTATCGTTTGAGTGGCGTGTCAATTTCACTCGAGTGAAACGATGATTTGACTCGAGTGAAGCTATGATTTGACTCGAGTGGCGGTTTTGGGTCGCACAGATGGCTTTTAAAGTGTATTGTGTAAAGTGTATAGTTCTTGGACAAGCCAAGCGGCAGAGCCGATTACTTCGCACTAAAGGCGCGCTCGACCTTTGGTCGCTTCTGCCTGCCACAGCAGGTGTTGAAGAAGCGGCGGAGCCGAGCGCTTCGACGAGCGAAGCGGCAAGCCGATGACTTCGCACTAAAGGCAAAGCTGCGGAGCCGAGCGAGGGATTCTTACTACTTTCAACTTCAGAACTGACTTTAAACTATAAACTATAAACTTTAAACTTTAAATCATACACTTTACACTATTACTACTTTCAACTTCAGAACTGACTTTAAACTATAAACTATAAACATTAAACTTTAAATTTCCTCCCACGTGAGAGAAAATTTTTTCTCTGGTGTACGAGCAAAAAAACGCCCTCGAATTCGGTTACAATGGAACCCCATTGCTCCCTCAAAGTAACAAGACATCTGCTCAAAAATAAACGTCATTATCATCATAACGCTATTGACCGATTCGGGTTTAACCTGAATCGGTTGATAGGCTGCTATGCGTCATCTTATGTGGCAGGAAATGTTTTCTTTCTTTGTCCGCCGGACTGTGGCTGACCGTTGGGCGAGATGAAAAAGGTACTTATTTAACATCTATTAACCGAAAGATAATATTGTGTGACGCAATATGTCACGGAATACACCGAATTTTGCCGCAGAAAACGATAGAAAAGTAGAAATCATAGTTGATAAACCCCAAAAAAGAGAAGCAATATGAAGACGCAAGTTATCTACCGCGAGACACGGGGCCGCAGCCTGCAGGGTATGTGGCAGAGTTTTCTGACATCCGCGCCGATGACCGGCATGACCGAATGGTTCAGCCAGATGATGGAGGAGCAAATCACTCCGCAGCAGACGCTGCGCCTCGTCCACGCCCAGCTGGCCTTTGCCGCCCTGGTGCTCTTCGGCGCTGCATCGCCGGCTACATGTCTGCTGCTTTTCGTATGGTTCGCCCTGAGTGTGCTGCAGTATTGGCGTAATAGGTAAGCTCCGTTAGGGGGCTCCGCTTTACTCGCCCACGATGCGGCGTACTATCTCGTCCGGCTCGATGCCTGTGAGGCAGCGCCAGTCGCCGTAGCGGCATGGGCGGTTGCCATACGTGCTGCACGGGCGGCAGGCGAGGGGCAGCTGGATGGTGTCCTCCATCCGTTGTCCCCAACCGAGGAAACCGGCCAGCGGATGGGTGGCACCCCAGATGCTCAGCACCCGCACGCCGGCCAGCGAGGCCAGGTGCATGTTGCCGCTGTCCATCGTGAGCATGAGGTCCAGCCGTGCCATGAAGTGCAGCTCGGCAGCCATATTCTCCATGCGGCCCACCATCGACTGCACTCCCTCATAGCGCTCGGCCCACTCTTCCATGAGCTGTCGCTCCTCCTCTCCGGCACCGAACAGAAACACCTGCACGCCCCGCTCGGAGAGCAGCTGTACCACCCGCTCCATGCGGCTGAGCGGATACACCTTGCCCGGATGGGCGGCAAAGGGGGCCACGCCGATACGCAATATGCCATCGGCCGCAGGCGAACGGGAAACGCCGGCCAGCGAGAAGCGCTGCGAGGGGTCTGTCTCCACGGGGAAGCCCAGCCGTGCCAGTGCCTCGGCATAGCGGGCAAAGGGCGTGGGCTGCTGGGTTTTCACCTCGGCATGCAGGAAGGCGCGTCGTGCCCTGCGCCCCTTATCGATATGTGTCACGGGCTTTCCCGCCAGGCGGAAACGCAGACGGAGGTACTTGGTGCGCAGGACATCGTGCAGGTCGCATACGTGGGTAGGCTTCAGGGCTGCCAGCTCGTGATAGAGCTGGCTCAGGCTGATGCCGTGCGGGTCGATACCCCAAAACGAGACATTCGTCGGGAGCTGCTGCATGACGCTGCCCACGTAGGGGCGGCTCACCACGGTGATGTGCACGTCGGGATAGCGCCGGGCCAGGGCATCGATGACGGGAACGGTCATCAGGATGTCGCCCAACGCAGAGAAACGGATGAGGAGAAGATGTGTGTCGGTCATCACTTCTTTCCGTACAGGATGGGGTTCGTGTCCACGTCGTTGTACATCTTCATTTGCTTGTAAACGCGCATGTACTTGCGCCCGGCCTGGATGTCGTCAAGCAGCTGGTCGATGGCTGTCGAGAGGTCGGCACGCTGCTGCAGGAGCACGTCGAGCTTCCGGTTGCATGCCTGGCGATGCTGGGGCGTGGCATCGGCTCGTCCGGCCTGCTCCTGCATGTGATAGATTTTCAGTGCCAGGATGCTCAGGCGGTCCACGGCCCATGCGGGACTCTCGGTATTGATGGTGGCGCCGGGCAGGGGGAGGATGTCATGGTAGCGTGTGTAGAAATAGCTGTCGATGGTCTCCACCAGGTCGGTGCGTTCCTGATTGCTGCGGTCGATGCGTCGCTTGAGGGCCAGGGCCTCCACGGGATTGATGTCTGGGTCGCGGATGATGTCCTCGAGATGCCATTGCACGGTGTCAATCCAGTTCTTACGGTAGAGGTCGGCCTCGATGGTGCCGCTCTCGTAGGGACAGGGCATCGGGGCATCCACATCGTCGGTCAGATGATAGTCATCGATGGCCCGACGGAAAATAGAGTATGCTAACTCGGTAAATGTCATATCTTCCAGTTTATATTTGTTGTGACACATATTATGCATAGGGTATGCTGGCGGGGATTATTCCACCACCACCTTGCGGGTGAAGTGGGTGCCGGCACCGTCCACACGGACGAGATATACGCCGGGGCCCGGCGCCGTGAGGCTGACGTCAGTGCCCAGAGCGGTGGCACAGAGCTGGCCGGCAACCGAGATGAGCTGGACCACCGAGGGCTCGCAATGCTGCACCCTGACCTGCTTGCCTGTGACGTTTACCCGGGCCGCATCCTCCAGCGAGGGGGCGATGCCTTCGGGCAACTCCTTGCCCAGATATTCGCCACGAATGGTCTCGCGGAAGACATCGACCGTGATGCGGTAGAAGCCGTCCTCGCCGATGTTCCACTTGTTGTCCGCATCATAATCGGTCATCACCCGCTGGGCTGTCGTGATGGGCGCGTCCTGACGGTAGGGGTGGAGATGCTTGGGCGTCCAGCCATACTGGCCCAGAATCTTGAACCGCTTGGGCTGTTCGTTGCCGGGATAGGCCTTCAGTTCGCCCGTCCATGTCCATTCGTAGGGGTTGGTCTCGCTCTGGGTCATCATCTTGCCCAGCTCGAGATGCCACTTGTCCTGCTGTCCGTCTGAGGTGCAACCGCCGGCGATGCGTGCTTCGTACCAATTGGTGAAGAGCTCGCCGTTCAGTCTCATCTTGGTGGGGCTGAAGGTGAAACGATAGTTGGAGGCATCGAAGAGGACGGTCCATGCGCCGGCCACCGAGTCGCGCCCGCTGACGCAGGCCACGTCGGAGCTGGCGATATTGCAGTCGGCCTGCTTGGGACCATAGTAGCGTGTCGTCTCGCGGATGGCATCGGTATTGATAATGTACAGCTTGCCGGCCTTCAGCCTGCCGTGGAAACGATAGGTGCCGTCGTCCCATAGTTCGAGGGGCTGCACGCGTCCGCTGAGGGCCGGTCCGGCCACGTAATAGGTGGAGCGGCCGGTGGGGATTACGCTGTCGTCATATTCTTCCAGGCCAGCTCCGGCATCGATGCCCGTCTGCTGGAAGGGGGCCTTGACGCGGATGACGTTCTCCCGGCTGCATTCCGAGGTGGGGAGCTTCACCGTGAGCACTCCTTCCGTGGCGTCGTATTCCAGCTGGGCGGCCTCCATCTCCGTGCCGTTCAGCGTCACGCTCTCGGGGGCTGCCGTCACGCCGAGGAACCTCACCTGCCATGCCCTGCTCTCGGGAATGCCGGGATAGCTGCCCTCGCGAGCGGCGATACGCAGCTCTGCCCCGCCGGGGAGGGTGAGGTGGTGGAGGTAGGTATTGGCCACCTGGTCGGTCTCATAGTCCTGGTTCGTACCGTCGTCCTCATAGAAACGTCCCACGCCGTCGGCTCCGGGCACCACCTGCAGGATGATTTCCGCAGGGTTGGTCTCCACCGAGCGCTGCACGGGATAGTTCACGATGACCGCTCCCGGACGGTAATAGACGGGGAACTCGTCGGTAGTGAAGCTGTCGCTGAACGTGCGTCCGCCATTTACGAGTGTCTTGTGGGTCTCGTCCCACCACAGGCCTGCGGGCAGCCATATCGTGCGCCGGCTGAGTCCGTCCACCGAGGGCGAGTAGATGGGGGCCACCAGAATGTCGTTTCCGAACATGTATTCGTCCTCGAAGCGATAGGCGTTGTCCTCCTCTGGCCAATCGTAGTAGAGCGGGCGGTTCATGCCAATGCCCGTCTCGTAGGTCTCGCGGGCGGCTGTGTATAGGTAGGGGAAGATGCGATAGCGCAGGCGCACCGTCTCGCGCAACTGCTCGAAATTGCTGTACTTCCAGATGCGTCGCTCGAGTCGCGAGTCGTTGGTGGCATGGGTGCGGAAGATGGGGGTATAGACACCGAACTGGAGCCATCGCTGCAGCAGCTCGGGATCGTTGTCTCCGCTCTGGTGTCCGCCCAGGTCGTGTCCCCAGTAGTCGTAGCACACGTTACTGGCCGTGCTGGTGAAGTATATCTGATAGCCCAGCGTGGTCCATGCCGCATTGCAGTCGCCGCTGAAGCAGATGGGATAGCGGTGATTGCCCAGGCCTCCCCAGCGATGGTATATCACGGGGCGCAGCTCGGGGCGGTTGCGTTTCATGTCCTCGAAGAAGACGTGGTTGCACCAGAATGTCTCGCCCAGCGGCAGGTCATCGCTTACGAGCAGATGCTGCTGCCAGTCGAGCCACCAGAAATCTACGCCCTCCCTCTCATGGTCGCGGATGATATTCTTGAAGAAGGCGCGGGTGAACGTCGTGTCCTCGATGGCCCATGGGATGCGTTCTGTATATGAAGATGCGTAGCCCAGGTCTTTCTTCATGGCGGCATAGTAGTCCTCGTGGTTGCCGATGCCGTCTGCCGGATGCAGGTTGAGCGCCGTCTTCAGTCCGTGAGTGTGCATGTATCGGATGAGCGAGATGGGCGACGAGATGAGTTGCTTGTTCCAGCTCCATCCCGTCCAGCCGCTCTTGTGCCAGTCCATGTCCATGATGAGCACGTCCATCGGAATGTCGTTCTTCTCCACTTCTCGGATTATCTGCATGAACTCTGCCTGCGTGTAGGCCCAGTAGCGGCTGTACCAGTAGCCGAAGATATACTTCGGCGGCAAGGGTACGCGTCCGCCCACCTTGATATAGTCTGCCAGGCAGCCCTTGTAGTCGTGGCCGTATCCGAGGAAGTACCAGTCGGTGGCCGTCTTGTCCACAGGCTGTGCCCACCAGGGGAATCCCTCTGTGTCGGGCTGCAGGGCAAAGGTGGTGCTGCCGTCGCCGCGCTTCGTGGCGGGGCTCTCGTCAATGACGGCCCATCCGGAGCGCGACAGCAGTCCGTCCTCCAGCTTGTATCGCATGTTGTCGCCCCACTGGCTGTCCAGCGTGCGGTTGGTGCCCTTCAGGTTCAGGTTGTCTTCCTTGCCTGGATACCACACACACTCCTGCCCGTTCATCCGGAAGGTGATGGAGAGGTTTGTGGGTGACTGGTCGGTGGCCCGAGGCTGGGACCCCACCTTGTAGCGTAGCGTCAGGCTGTCTGTCTCGAGGATGAGGTATCCGCCCTCTGTCTGGGTGGTGAAGCGGGGCACGGGCAGACGCCGATTGACGACGGCAAAGGTGGCCCGGTCCTCGAATCGGCTGGTGCTGCTGTACTGGATGCGAATCATGCGGCTCGTGAGCACGGTGAACCGCATCCTGCCGCTTGTCACTACGGCCTCGTCGTTGGCCTGTGGATTCCATGCCTCCCCGGCCCGCATCGTATAGGAAAGGGCCAGCAGACAAGTCATGATTGCCCACTTTATTGAGTTATAATTCATAATTCATAATTCATAATTCATAATTCATAATTCATAATTCATAATTATTCGGCGAGCCAAGCGGCAGAGCCGATTACTTGGACGAGCGAAGTGGCAGAGACGAGCGGGTGGAGGACTGAGGGTTATGCTGAAGTTCGAACTACCTTACTGCCCACTCGATACCGCGTTTCATGATTTCCAGGGCCTCGGGCACGTCGAAGTCGCTGGCCACATGGCAGAGCGAGGAGTAGAACACACGTCCCTCCCCGTACATCTTCTTCCAGACGACGGGCATCTCCACGCCCCGAATCCATGGCGCAGCCTCACCTCCGCTGAAGACCGTGGTGGCCAGCACCTTTACGGCAGGGTCCACATGCATGTAGTACTGCTCCGACTTCATGTGGAACGTCTTCATTCCCTTCACCACCGGATCTTTCTTGTCCCGTATCTTCACGTCATAATCCACTATGCCGCCAGGATGTGCCACCCATTGTCCGCCTACCATGAACTGGTACTCTGTGTTACCCCGGAACGAGTCGCCCAGCCCGCCATGCCAGCCGGCCAGCCCCACGCCGCGACGCACGGCCTCCGTGAGGCCCCGTTCCTCGTCGCCTGTCAGGTTGCCCATCGTCCAGCACTGGATTATCAGGTCTGTAGCGCTCATCACCGCCTTGTCGGCATAGACCTCCAGGCTGGTCCGGTAATCGACAATGGCCCCCTGGCTCTCTAACCAGGGCTTCAGTCGCTCCATGCACTGCCGCGGTTCGTGGCCGTCCCATCCGCCATAGACAAACAGCACTCGCTTTCCCTGCAGGGCCCTCTCCTGGGCATTAGCCGTGCATGCAGTAGCCATCAGCACCGCCAAGGCCATTAGCATAACAAACATTTTCTTCATAATGCAGTCCTTGTTTTTGCTTCTTTCTCCCCTAAAAGGGGACTATCTTGGCACAAATATACATATAATTTCACAATAAAGCACTCTCTGTGCCGAGAAATCTGTTTTTTTTACTACCATTGACTTCGTCTTAGGAACTCCCACTCGGCATATGCAATAAAAAGTTTTCTCTTTTCCTTGCTTCTGTGCTCGCTTATTAGATAAATTCCTCACACTCGGTAAAAAGAATTCATTCTCTTTGCCCTCGTTTACTCGGAATTTTCGTACCTTTGCCTCACTTAATTCATCAACTTACATACTTACAGGCTCAAATATGAAAAAGATTCTGCCCCTCGCCCTGATTATCGCTGCCGGCATTACGGCTATCGTCTCCTGTACTTCCACTGATGAAAAGGAGCCAGTGGATTATGTGAATCCATACATCGGCAACATCAGCCACATGCTGGTGCCCACGTTCGCCACCATCCAGCTGCCCAACAGCCTGATGCGCATCTATCCCACGCGCAGCGACTACACCACGGAGCTGCTGGACGGACTGCCTGTCATCGTCACCAACCACCGTGAGCGCTCGGCTTTCCGCCTAAGCGTGACGCAGGGCGAGGAATTAAAGCCTATCATCCCCGTCAGCTGGGATCAGGAGCACATCACTCCCTATAGCTATGATGTTCAGATAGCCGATAACAGCATCGACGTACGCCTGGCCGTATCGCACCAGAGCGCCATCTACGAGTTCACCTTCCAGGACCCCGAGAAGCCGGCCACGATGCTGCTCTACACCGCAGACGGCAGAATGCAGACTGACGGCAGTCTCGTCTCTGGCAGTCAGAGCCTGAGCAGCAGGATGAAGATTTATTTCTCGGGTCAGTTCGATATCGCGCCTGAGCAGAGCGGCTTGCTTCGCGACGGCAAGATCTCGGAGGAGCGGCTTGCCGAGGAGCCTCGTGCCTGCGCTGCCCTTCGTTTCCCGGCCGGCACGAAGACGGTCCGCTTCCGCTATGGCATCTCCCTCATCAGTCAGGAACAAGCCCGGAAGAATCTGCAGCGGGAGCAGGCTGAGGACTTCGACCTGACGAAGGTAATCGAGGACGGACGCAGGGAATGGAACGAGGTGCTCTCGAATATCAAGGTCGGAGGCGGCACGGACGACCAGAAGACGGTGCTCTACACGTCTTACTACCGCACCTTCGAGCGCCCCGTATGCCTGAGCGAGGACGGACGCTACTTCTCTGCCTTTGACGGGGAGGTACACGAGGATAGCGGCGTGCCTTTCTACACAGACGACTGGATCTGGGATACCTACCGTGCGGCACACCCCCTGCGGGCCCTCATACAGCCTGAAAAGGAAGAGGATATCATTGCCTCCTACCTGCGTATGGCTGAGCAGATGGGTACCTGCTGGATGCCCACCTTCCCTGAAATGACGGGTGACACGCGGCGCATGAACTCCAACCACGGGGTGGCTATGGTGGCCGATGCGCTCTACAAGGGACTCAATGTCGATGCCGAAAAGGCCTACGAATACTGCCGCCGCGGAATCGAGGAGAAGACGCTGGCCCCCTGGAGCGGACAGCCCGCAGGATGGATTGACGGCTTCTACAAGGAACATGGCTATATCCCGGCCCTGCGCGAAGGCGAGCAGGAGACCGACCCCAATGTCTCTGGTTTCGAGAAACGGCAGCCGGTGGCTGTCACGCTGGGCACCGCCTACGACCAGTGGTGCCTCTCGCGCATCGCCAGTTTCATAGGGCGAGACGAGGATGCACGGAAATACCGCACGAAGGGATATGACTATCTGACGGTGTGGAATCCCGAAACCCGCTTCTTCCACCCGAAGGACCAGTACGGCGAGTTTCTGCCCGACTTCGACTATCGCTTTGGGGGCGGAATAGGTGCTCGCGATGCCTACGACGAGAACAATGGCTGGACCTACCGCTGGGACGTGCAGCACAATTTTGCCCACTTGGCTCAGTTGATGGGTGGGCGCGAGGAAATGATAAAGAACCTGGACCAGACCTTTGCCGAGCCTATGGGGCGCGGCAAGCGCGAATTCTACGAACAGCTGCCCGACCAGACAGGCAATATCGGACAGTTCACGATGGCCAACGAACCCTCGCTGCATATACCTTATATATATAACTATGCGGGAGCGCCCTGGAAGACGCAGAAGCGCGTGCGCCAGTGTCTCGACACATGGTTCCGCAACGACCTCATGGGCATTCCGGGCGACGAGGACGGCGGCGGTCTCACGTCGTTCGTCGTCTTCTCCTCCATTGGCCTGTATCCCGTCACGCCCGGTTTCCCCGTCTATAACATCGGAAGTCCTCTGTTCAGTGACATCCGGCTGAGCCTGCCGGGTGGCAAGACGTTCCACCTCGTAGCCAAGGACTGCAGCAGCGCCAATAAATACATCCAGCGGGCTACGCTGAACGGCAAGGAGTGGAACCGCCCGTGGATAAGCCATGAGGACGTAGCGGCTGGCGGAACACTTGTGCTCGAGATGGGCAGTCGCCCCAACAAGCAGTGGGGATCAGCTATCGAGGATGCACCGCCCTCGGCCACCGATACTGAGGAATAGAGACGGATGCCAAAAAGAAATCTCGTTTAGCGCATAGCACTCTATTGACCGATTCCGGATAATAAAAAGCAGCGGGAGGCCTGTGCGTGCAGGCTTCCCGCTGCTTTTCGTAGTTATGATTTCCTCCCGTCGGGGGGCGTCAGTCGCGGCGGAAGATGTCGCGGGTATAGACCTTCTCCTTGACATCGTCAAGGCAGGAGTCGTAGCGGTTGGCTATGATGACCTTGGACTGTGCCTTGAAGGCATCCAGGTCGTTGACCACGCGGGAACCGAAGAAGGTGGCGCCGTCCTGGATGGTGGGTTCATAGACAATGACGGTGGCTCCCTTGGCCTTGACGCGCTTCATGATGCCCTGGATGGCACTCTGGCGGAAGTTGTCCGAGTTGGACTTCATCGTCAGTCGATAGACTCCGATAACGACCTGCTGCTCCTTGCTGGAATCCCATTGGCTGTTGGAGCTATAGGCTCCGGCGAGCTCGAGCACTCGGTCTGCGATGAAGTCCTTGCGTGTGGCGTTGCTGGTGACAATGGCCGACATCATGTTCTGCGGCACTGAGGCGTAGTTGGCCAGCAGCTGCTTGGTGTCCTTGGGCAGGCAGTAGCCGCCGTAGCCGAAGGAGGGATTGTTATAGTGCGTGCCGATACGGGGGTCGAGCCCTACGCCCTCGATGATGGCGCGGGTGTCCAGTCCCTTCAGCTCGGCATACGTGTCGAGCTCGTTGAAGTAGCTCACTCGCAGGGCCAGGTATGTGTTGGCAAAAAGCTTGACGGCCTCTGCCTCGGTGAGTCCCATGAAGAGGACGTCAATGTGTTCCTTGAGCGCACCCTCCTCGAGAAGGGCTGCAAACTCGTGGGCGCTTGCCTCCATGGCCTCGTCGCCGGCGGGATGTCCCACGATGATACGGCTCGGGTAAAGGTTGTCATAGAGGGCCTTGCTCTCGCGGAGGAACTCGGGCGAGAAGAGTATGCGGGGCACCACGACTTTCATGGTGCCGTCGGGCTGACGCTCGCGATAGGAGAACTTCTGCCGGATGCTTTCGGTGTAGCCCACGGGAATGGTGCTCTTGATAACCATGGTGGCCGTGGGGTTCACCTCGAGTACCAGGTCGATGACGTCCTCGATGTTGTGTGTGTCGAAATAGTTGGTCTTCGGGTCGTAGTTTGTCGGTGCGGCGATGACCACGAAATCGGCATCGGCGTATGCCTTGCGGGCATCGAGGGTTGCCGTCAGGCGGAGTTCCTTCTCGGCCAGATATTTTTCAATGTACTCGTCCTGAATAGGCGAGATGCGGTGGTTGATCTTGTCCACCTTCTCGGGGATAATGTCAACAGCGGTCACGGTGTTGTGCTGGGCGAGCAGTGTTGCGATGCTCAGTCCCACGTAGCCGGTGCCGGCTACAGCAATCTTCTTGTTCATATCTGTTGTCTTAAATGTTTTGTGAGGGGGTGAGTGGTTTGAAATGTGTTCATTGGAATCAGTAGCTCAGCGGCTGATGGGCTATGCGTGCGGGCTTTCCGCCCTCCACGTAGGGCCATCCCTTGCGGTCCCACAGGATTTGCTGCATCATCATGGGCCGGCTGCTGGGCTGGCGTGTGCCGGCATTGTGGCAGTGATAGAAGATGTATTCCCGGCCGTCCTCTGCCGTGAAGATCTCCCCGCAGTGGCCCGGCCCGTAGAAGTAGTCGCCCTGATCACTCGTGATGACAGGCGTGGCGCAGCCCTCTGTCATGGGCTTGCCGTCTCGGTCGCGGAAGATGCCGGTCAGCGTCTTGCTGCGGCCCACCCGCAGGCTATAGGTATGGTCGCCATAGTGGCCGGAGCTGACGAAGAGGTACCAGTAGCGTCCATGCCGATGGAGGTAGCTCCCCTCGAAGACGTGGCTTCGCGAGGGGTTCTCGCGGACGGTCTTGCCTGCTACATGAACATAGGTGGCACCCTCCTTCAGCTGGGTTCCGTCGGGCGTGAGTTCCACACGATGTATGCCACCCACGCTGCCGAAGAACAGCCATACGCGTCCTGTCTGTGGGTCTGTGACCACTTCGGGGTCGATGGTGTCATCGATGCCCGTGTCGCGGCTGCGGGTGAGGAGTCGCAGGAAGTGGAACCGTCCGTCGCTCTCCTGACGGAAAACGCCGATGTTGCTGTCCTCGGCGCTGTTGTAGAGCGTCAGATACAGCATCCTCTGTCCGCCCACGCTGGCCACATCGGGTGCCCAGAAGTGGCGGGAGATGCCCTGGATGGCAGTCCATGAGGCGGTGTCGATGGGGGAGCGCTCGTCGATGGCCCAGTGGAAGAGGTCGGTGCTGTGCAGCATGCGGCGCGGGTTGGTGGCCAGGCAATAGTACATGCCGTTCTCGGCCTGCCAGATGGTGGGGTCGGGCCAGTTCGTGGCCCATACGGGATTCTCCACCTCCTGTGCCGTGGCCAGGAGGGAGAGAAGGCAGAGGGTGAGACTCAGGGGCGCGCGCATATTACATCTTATTCATGGCTTGCCGGAGGTCGGCTATGATGTCTTCCACATTCTCCAGCCCGACGGAGAGACGTACGAGGTCGGGGGCTACGCCGGCCTCTCGCAGCTGTTCGTCGGAGAGCTGACGGTGGGTGTGGCTTGCCGGGTGCAGGACACAGGTGCGGGCATCGGCCACATGGGTGACGATGCTGATGAAGTCCAGCCCGTCCATGAAGCGGATGGCATCGTCGCGTGTGCCTTTCAGTCCGAAGGCGATGACTCCGCAGGTGCCCTTGGGCATATACTTGCGGGCCAGTTCATGGTATTTGTTTGAGGGCAGTCCGGCATAGTTTATCCATGCCACCTGGGGCTGTGCCTCGAGCCATTCGGCCACCTTCTGTGCGTTCTCGCAGTGGCGTGCCATGCGCAGGTGGAGGGTTTCGAGGCCCAGGTTGAGCAGGAAGGAGTTCTGTGGCGAAGGGATGCTGCCCAGGTCGCGCATCAGCTGGCTGACGAGCTTTGTCGTATAGGCCATTTTCCCGAAGGCTTTCGTATAGGTGAGTCCGTGGTAGCTCTCGTCGGGCTGCGTCAGGCCGGGGAACTTGTCGGCATGTGCCTCCCAGTCGAAGTTCCCGCTATCCACCACGGCTCCGCCCACCTGTGTGGCATGTCCGTCCATGTACTTCGTGGTGCTGTGCGTGACGATGTCGGCTCCCCATTCGGAGGGTCGGCAGTTGATGGGAGTGGGGAAGGTGTTGTCCACGATGAGGGGAATGTCATGGGCGTGGGCCATTCGTGCGAAGCGCTCGATGTCCAGGATGTTCCCTCCGGGATTGCTGATACTCTCGCCGAAGATACATTTTGTGTTGGGGCGTATGGCAGCCTCGATCTGTTCGTCGCTCCATTCGGCATCCACGAACGTACATTCGATGCCCAACTTCTTCATGGTGACGGCAAAGAGGTTGTACGTTCCGCCATAGATGGCGTTCAGGCTGACGATGTGGTCGCCGGCCTCGCAGATATTGAATACGGCATAGAACGAAGCGGCCTGTCCGCTGCTGGTGAGCACACAGCCCACGCCGCCCTCGAGTGCCGCTATCTTGCGTGCCACGGCGTCGTTTGTGGGGTTGGCCAGCCGGGTGTAGAAATAGCCCTCGTCCTTCAGGTCGAAGAGGCGTGCCATTTGCTCGCTGGTGTCATACTTGAATGTAGTGCTTTGGTAGATGGGCAGCTGTTGCGGCTCGCCCTTGGTGGGCTTCCATCCACCATGAATACAGATGGTCTCCAGATTCTTTTTCATTGTCTTTATTCTTCAGTTCGTAATTCTAATGACTGTTCTTAACGTCCCCGGCTCTCTCCCCGCCGCTTTCACATGTCATACTTCAGGTTTTCCCACTCCACTTCCTGATCCAGCTGGGCAAGGAATTCCTTGAGCGTGCTCTCATTGACGTCTCCCAGCTCGAATTCCTTCTCGGCATCCTTGCGTATCTCGGCGATCCAGGCTCGGCGTGCCGAGATGTAGTCCAGGCGGATGCGTTCCACATCCTCGGGAGTGATTTCCTCCAGCCCGTAGTATTCGCAGATGAGTCGGTAGCTCCATGCCCAGCGGTATTCGCTGTAGTTCTCATGTGCCTGGCGGAACTCGTCGCGTATCTGCTGTATGCTGGTTATTTGTCCCGTGCGTATGGCGTCCACGATGCGCTGTTCCTCGCTCAGGGGGATGAGCAGTCCGCTCAGGTCGCTCCATTTTCCGGTGCCTACGCTCGAGCGCGGTTTCTCCAGCCGGTGGCGCTTCATCACGGCGCCCATGTAGATGCGCAGGGCGATGTCATAGTACTTGATGCCCTTCTTCAGCGACGAGTTCTTGATGACGTAGTCGTGGAAGTTGTATCGCGCCACGTCGCCCGACACTTCGCGCAGGCTTTCCAGTGTCCGCTTGGCCACCATGATACCGCCCACGGAGAAGGGCGACAGCCAGTCGAAGTTCACCAGGCTGTTCTTCCCTCCCTGTAGTCGCTTGTCGCGCTTCGGCCATTTGCGTATGTCGCGGTAGAGCCCCACGGTGGTCAGGTTGCGTCCCGGCACGAGCACCATCTCGTCGCCATAGGCGATAAGGTAGGAGAAGGGCAGCTTGCGTGTGTCAGGATGGTACATCAGCTTTCCGAAGCAGACGGAGAAGGTGCCGATGGTAGCCGGCATCAGGATATAGGCACCGCTGGCCGTCTTGGTGCCACGTTCCAGAATGCCCCAGTGCATGGGTCCCATCTTATAGGCATGGTTGGAGAAGTTCGTGTTCGAGCCGGCGTTGTAGAACGAGAACATGCCGCCGATGAGCAGCGAGCTCTTGTGGTGGCTGGCGCTGAACGGACCGCAGAAGGCGGCGCAGGCCTCGCCGTTCGACATGTAGCAGTTGGCAAAGAACAGGCTGTTCTCGGCCGTGAATCCGTCGGTAATCTTACAGGCTTCGCCCACGAAGCAGCATTCCAGCTTGGCATTGTTGGTGATGCTGCTCCCGTTGTAGATGACCGATTCCTTGCAGATGACTCCCGTGCCGATATATACGGCGGCGTCCGGGTCGCTCTTCAGCGTGCAGTCGTAGAGACGGGCAGCGCCGTTTATCTCACAGTCGTTGCTGATGTGGCAGTTGACGATCTCCCCCGTGTTCACGATGCGTACACGCTGTCCTATGTTTCCCACTCCGCGGTAGGGCTCGGCATTGCGTTTCTTGCGCTCGATGTCCTGGCGCACGAGCGAGCGGATGGCCTCGGTGAATGTCTTGTCCTGCTCGTATTTGACCATGATGGAGGCAATCTGCGAGTTCAGTCCGTCGAAAATCATTACGTTGCCGTCGCCCACCTCGTTGAGCACCGAGATGATGCTCCCCTCGCCGAACGAGGCATCTTCGCGTGTCTCGATGACCGAGACGTTCGAGATGAGACAGCCGTCTCCGATGCGGTAGTTGTTGATGCGGCCTCCTACCCGTTCGATGAGACAGTCGTTGCCCACGGTGACGTTGCGCAGGCAGGCATGGCAGATGCCGCTGTGTTTGCTGAATCCCTCGCTGATCTGTACGTCGGCGTCGTATCGTCCCAGTTGTACCTGGCCGTAAAACTCTGTGTGTCGGATGTGTTCGGGGGAGAAGCCCTCGTCCACTGTTACCCGAGTCCAATCTTCTGCCGTACAGCCCTGCTGCTCGAGGGTGTCGATTTCTTTGCTTGTCAGTTCGCGCATGTTCGTTACATTGTTTTAAGTACCGAATAATTATAAAGTGTTATCCTTTAGGAGCTCAATTCGGGCGCAAAGGTACAACATTTTATTGACATGCACGTCCTTTTGAAAGAGAAAAGCGTGCACTCCACCGTCAATCGGCGGAGCCCACGCTTGGCATTTGGATGTTTTTTCCTGTAAGGCACGTTATCCCAGATATGAGCGCAGCAGGCTGTCGCGGTTGCTCAGGCGCAGTTTTCGGATGGCCTTCTCGCGAATCTGGCGTACGCGCTCCCTGGTGAGGCCGAATCGCTCGCCGATTTCCTCGAGGGTCATCTCCTGGTGATTGATGCCAAAACTCATCTCCACGATGTCCTTCTCGCGTTCGTTGAGCTGGCTCAGTGCACGTGCTATCTCGGTGTTCAGGCTCTCCTTGACCAGGGTGACGTCGGCCATGGGCGAGTCGGTGTTCACCATCACGTCGAGCAGGCTGTTCTCTTCGCCTTCGACGAAGGGGGCATCAACGCTGACGTGGCGACCGCTGGCACGCAGGCTGTCGTTGATCTTCTCGGGCAGCTCGTTTACCAGTTCGGCCAGTTCGTCGGCACTGGGCTTGCGTTCGTGCTCCTGCTCAAACTTGGTCATGGCCTTGCTTATCTTGTTCACGGCGCTCACCTGGTTGAGCGGCAGGCGCACGATGCGGCTCTGCTCTGCCAATGCCTGCAGGATGGTCTGACGTATCCACCATACGGCGTAGCTGATGAACTTGAATCCACGTGTCTCGTCGAATTTCTCGGCAGCCTTGATGAGGCCCACGTTGCCTTCGTTGATGAGGTCGGGCAGGGAAAGTCCTTGGTTCTGATACTGCTTTGCTACACTGACCACAAAACGCAGGTTGGCACGCACGAGTTTGTCCAGCGCCTGACGGTCGCCCTTGCGGATGCGCTGCGAAAGCTCTACTTCTTCGTCCACCGTGAGCAGGGTTTCACGGCCAATCTCCTGCAGATACTTGTCCAGCGAGGCACTGTCGCGGCTGGTAATACTTTTGGTTATTTTTAGTTGTCTCATAGTTCTTGTTTAGTCGATAGCGTGCTTTGAAGCACGCAAAGATAGTCCTTTTCTTCGAAATATTCAAGCGAAACGGTTAAAAAGTGATAAAAATACGTCGTTTTTTAACCTTCTTCTCAGAAAAAGGTGTAACTTTACGCATCAAATTCCGCTAAATGTAAGATTAACCCTTCAAAAAAAGAACATTATGAGTACAGGAGTTATCGTCCTTATCGTGGTAGCCGTGGTGTTGGTGCTCGGCGTCATCTTCATCTACAACAACCTGGTTTCCCTGCGCAACAACCGCGAGAATGCGTTTGCCAACATCGACGTGCAGCTCAAGCAGCGTCACGACCTCATTCCCCAGCTGGTGGCTGCGGTAAAGGGCTATGCCGAGCATGAGAAAGGATTGCTCGAGCGCATCACTCAGGCACGTACGGCTGCCATGAATGCTACTACCATCAATGACAAGATCGAGGCTGAGAACGCCCTCAGCAGTGCCCTGGCCGGGCTGAAGGTCTCTGTCGAGGCTTATCCAGACCTGAAAGCCAATCAGAACTTCCTGCAGCTGCAAGGCGAGATTTCCGATATCGAGAACAAGTTGGCTGCCACTCGTCGCTTCTTCAACAGTGCCACGAAGGAACTGAACACCGCCGTGCAGAGTTTCCCCGCCGTGCTGCTGGCCGGCATGTTCGGTTTCCATCGCGAGCCCATGTTCGAAGTGCCGCAGATGGAGCGTGCCCAGTATGAACAGGCTCCCGAGATAAAGTTCTAGGCCTCTGCCAGCATGGCAGCCTCCTTTCTGGAAATCCTGGAAATGCCAGTATTGCCAGTCCGAATAGTTCCACTATACTAAAGAGAAGATATCACTGAAATGCAATACGTAGGTATCCATACGCAGCAGTGGCGCAACAATCTGCTGAGCCTCCTGCTACTGGCCCTCTTCCCGTGCATCCTGCTGGGTGTCATATATGCTTTCCTGGTTATCGTGAACCTGTTGGGAGTCAGCGACCCCACGTATGGCGAGGTGCAGACGGTGGAGTGGGACTATGTGAACTACGAGATGCGCGCCATCCTGCCGTGGGTGGTGGGCATCGTGGGTGTATGGTTTGCCGTCTCGTATTTCGCTAACACCTCCATCATCCGCCGTGCCACGGGCGCACGCCCTCTGGAGCGACGCGAGAATCCGCGCGTGTATAATATAGTGGAGAACCTCACCATGACGTGCGGCATGCCGATGCCCAAAATCAACATCATCGACGATCCTCAGCTGAACGCCTTTGCCAGTGGTGTGGACAGAAACAGCTATACCGTCACCGTGACCACCGGCCTCTGCCAGCTCCTGGACGATCAGGAGCTGGCAGGCGTCATCGGTCACGAGCTGACGCACATCCGCAACCGTGACACCCGGTTGCTTATCGTCTCCATTATCTTCGTCGGCATCATGAGCACGCTGATGAGCCTGGCCGTGCGCATGATGTGGAACACGTTTGTCTATGGCGGCGGCAGCCGGCGCACGAACAGCCGCAGTGAACGCGGCGGCGGAAACGGTGTCTCCTTCATCGTCATCCTGTTGGTGGCTGCGGTACTGGCAGCTATCGGCTACCTCTTCACGATGCTCACGCGCTTTGCCATCAGCCGGAAGCGCGAGTATATGGCCGATGCCGGCGGTGCCGAACTCTGCGGAGACCCCCTGGCCCTGGCCTCGGCTCTGCGCAAGATCAGCCGCGACCCTGCCCTGGCCGACGTGCCGCGCCAGGACGTGGCACAGCTCTTCATCATCCACCCCCGCATGGCTCTCGAGGGCATCTCGGGTGTGATGAACCGCCTCTTCAGCACCCATCCCAGCACGGAGAGCCGCATCTACTATCTGGAGCAGTTCTGAGTCCCTGCTCCGCCCCTGGCTTTCTGTCGAGTTACATGGCGTGCCGCGCAGCGCTTTATCACGCGTGATAAAAAAGTTTATCACACGTGATAAAGTCCCCAGGAACACGTCATGGGAAATATAGTGGGCGTGCTCACCATGCTTGGTGAAAGCCTTAATGAGGTCTTTGGCGGCAACTGCTACCTCACGACAGGTATCATTGGAATCCTGTCATCCATCATTGACAATGTTCCGCTCGTGGCAGGTTGTATGGGTATGTACCCTCTGGCAGAAATGGGCGACATGGCCGTCGATGGCATTTTCTGGCAGCTTCTCTCCTATTGTGCGGGCGTAGGAGGCTCAATGCTCATTATTGGCTCTGCAGCTGGAGTGGTCATCATGGGCCTGGAGAAGATAACCTTTGGATGGTATCTGAAACACATCTCTTGGATTGCCTTCGCTGGATACTTGGCCGGGATGCTTTGCTATTGGGCTGAGGAGACCTTCATCCTATGACCACGTCCCCCCCCCTCGGACGGGACTCTGTGGGCGGCGATTCGGCATGTTTCCATGGATGCCATGGCAGCGGCGTGACATCGTCTGTTTTCCCATACGTGGGAGTGCCAGACGCAGCGTGTTCCGTGGCACTTTCCCACACGTGGGAAAACGCGATGCATCATGCCACCGCGACTCGGGTCGCAGGTTCTCTGCTGGTATCGCTCGCTTTGCACATCGCTTTCCCAACCGCGCATGCCTGTCGTTTTTAAACTTTTTTAACGCGTTGCGTGCCATTGTGTTGCGGAAAATTTGTACCTTTACACCCAAAACTGAGGGTTTCTGCTTCATTCTGTCGTGAGATGAGGCGGAGAGAACCGGTGAGAGAAAACGGAACAATAACACTTTTTTAACCTTTAACACAATCAAAAATGAGGTACAAATTTACTCTTCTCCTGACTGCACTGCTGTGCATGGCAGGATTGAATGCGTGGGCGATCGACCAGAAGGACGGCGTCTATCAAATCGGGTCGTCTCAGGACCTGGCAGCCTTTGCTGAAGTGGTGAACACCCAGAATCGCTTTGCCAGCGCAGTTCTGACGGCAGACATCGACTACACGCAAGGGTTCGTGCAGATTGCCAAGGCAACGGGCAACACCTATCGCCAGGCATTTGCAGGAACGTTTGACGGCCAGGGGCACAAGATTACGGTGGACATTCCCGCTGGGGAGAATGAAGGCGATGCAGCTCTCTTCTGTTCCAACTCGGGCATCATCAAGAATCTGGTGGTGGATGGCAAGATTGCCGTGGCCAAGAAGTATGCAGGTGCCATCGCAGCCTACAATAACGGGACAGTGCGCAACTGCGTCAGCCTGGTGGACTTCACCTCGGTGCTCACCGGCGATAACACAGCCGGTGGCGTGGTTGGTGCAGGCTACTATTCATCCATCGTGGACCACTGTGTCTTTGCCGGTACGGTGACGGGCACTGGTGCCACCAACTGGGGCGGTATCTCGGGCTGGCTCAACCAGATGAACGTGACCAACTGCCTTAACATCGCAGCCTTTGACATCAACATCGCTGAGGGCAACTCGCGTCCTATTATCCGCACTTCAGATACCGGTGACATTCCCGGTCGTATTCGCAACAACCTCTATGCCGATACATGGGCCGGCTCCTATACCAACGTAGGCTCGACGGCCATCACGGCAGATCAGATTGCAAACGGATATGCCGCCTACGTGCTGGGCATGGGGCAGAAGATAGGTGAGGACAAGTATCCCTCTCCCACTTCGACCGACCGTGTATATGCTAAGGGCAGCTGCGACCCCGCAGTGGCCGCTGGCTTCACCAACAATGCTGCCGAGGCTGCCGCTCATACGTGGAACGGATATGTCTGCTCCACCTGCGGCCAGCTGAACACCGAGTTTGTGAAGGCCGATGCCGATGGTTTCTATCCCATCGGCTCTGCACAGGAATTGAAGTGGTTCGGCGACATGATTATGAAAGGCTACGTGGACATCAAGGGCAAGCTGACGGCCGATATCGACCTCGGTGGCGAAGACATAGTGCTCTGCAACGACAGCGGCATGTTTGCCGGTACGTTTGACGGACAGTTCCATAAGGTGAGCAACCTGAAGATCAACCGTCCGGGCAACACTCCTTACGGAAAGAACGTAGGTCTCTTTGGTTCGATTGGCGGACAGAGCAAGCTGCAGAACGTTGTCATCGACGAGACATGTTCCGTGCTGGGGTATCAGCATGTGGGCGGTCTTATCGGCCACGGCGGCCAGGCCGGTTCGTGGAACGAGGTGGAAGGCATCATCAGCTATGCTACCGTGGCGGCTCAGGAACTGAACGATGGCGGTGCCAGCGATGCAGGCGTAGGCGGTATTGTGGGCAACTACAATGACGTATGCTTTGGTAAGATGACCAACTGTGCCTTCCTCGGCAAGGTGAGCGGTACCAGCTCCGGCATGCTCTCCGGATGGTTCGGCAACACCCAGTCGGCTGGTTGTCCTCCGGGTCTCGACCATACCTTCCAGTACACCGTCACGGGCTGCTGGAGCGTGGCAGAAAAACCAGCAGAGACAGCACTGAACCAGTGCTTCGGACGTGCCTCGAGCAGTGGCACGTGCGTGAAGTTTATCAATTGTGCCACGATGTATGGCGAGCAGGCTCCCAACTTTACTCAGGAGGACGTCGCCAGCGGCGCCTTGGCATGGATTATTAACGGCGAAAGCGGCGAGAACCCCGCATGGTTCCAGAAGTTGGGCACAGACAAGCAGCCCACCCTGCAGGGAACCGACGTAGTATATAAGGTAGGTGTGAAGAACTGTGACGGCAGCGACGGCGAGGGCTTCGGCTTCTCGAATGTGAACACGGGCTTCACCCAGATACCTCATAATGTGGATCCCAATACGGGACTCTGCATCGTCTGCGGACAGTGGATTCCTGCCGAGGACGGATGGTTTGAGATTTCGTCGGTGGAGACCTTCCTGCGCTTTGCCGAGCTGGCCAAGACCGATGCCACCATCAAGGGCCGTATGACCACCGACCTCGACTTTACAGGCGTGGACGACAGCTGGGCTCCCATCGGCGGTACGAAGAATTTCGTGGGACAGTTTGACGGACAGGGCCACAAGTTCAGCAACCTCGTGCTGAATCACCCCGAGAAGAGCGACTACGGTCTGTTCAAGACGGGTGCCAACGTGGTGCTGAAGAACTTCTACCTCGACCCGACCTGCTCCATCATCGGTGCCCAGAAGGTGGGTATCATCGGTAACCACAATGGCGGCGGCGCTCTCTTTGAGAACATCGGTAACATGGGTACCGTGAACGGCGAGGGAGAGAACGTTGCCGGTCTCTTTGGCGGCGCCTGGTCCGGAGGTACTCCTGTGACCATCAACTCGTGCTGGGTGGTCGGCGAGATCATCACGGGCGAGCGTGAGGGTGCCAAGAACCCGGGCAACTGTGCCTCGTTTGCTGGATGGACCAACTCCGGTACGTTCATCTTCAACGACTGCTGGTCCATTGCCAAGGTGAAGAACGCCTCGGCCGGCACATATTTCACTCGTAAGAACGGTTCGATCACGGTGGAACTCAACAACTGCTACTGCCTCTTCGGTACACAGGTGAATCCGATTCCAGGATATGAGAATGCTCCTTCGGCAGATGATCTGGAAAAGGACGAGCTCCGCGCGAAGGCTCTGGCCGACCTCGGCACCGGTTCGATGACCTACATGCTGAACGGCGACCAGAGCACCATCAAGTGGTATCAGACACTGGGCAAGGACGAGACCCCCGTGCCCTGGAGCGATCACAAGCAAGTATATGTGGATGGTAAGGTGCTCTGCAACGGACACCCGGTAGGAAATGTAACGTTCACGAACGAGCCGACCGGAAATGTGCCCACCCACTCGTTCGAACATGGCTTCTGCACGTCCTGCGGTACGATCGATATCAATTACAAGCAGCCTGTCAATGACTTCTATGAGCTGGCCGACGGCCTGGATGTCGTTTGGTTTGCAGCTCTCGCAGAGCTTGGCAATCCGAACGTCAATGCACGTCTGACTGCCGACATTGACATGACCGACGTGAACGAGAAGTACAAGCCCTTCGGTACGAAGTACATCTATGGCGGTACGTTCGACGGCGACTACCACACCGTAAGCAACCTGATTATCGACATGCCCGACGTCAACAACGTGGGCTTCATCAGCCAGGTAAAGACGGGTGCCACGCTGAAGAACATCATCTTCGACTCCTCGTGCAGCATCACCGGCGGTACGTATGTGGGACTTATCGGTGGCAGCCCCTCGGGCGAGACTGGCGAGATCTACATGACCAATGTGGGCTATGAAGGCAACATCACAGCCACGGCAGGCGAGAATGCCGGTGCCATCATTGGATGTAACCACGGTTCGGCTGCCCTCTATCAGCTGACGGGCTGCTACTCCACCGGTACCATCAGTGGTTTGAAGGAGAACGGTGCTCTCTCGGGATGGGTAGGTAGCTCCGGCGGTAAGATTACCAACTGCTGGTCCACCGCCACGGTAGAGAATGCCCAGAGCGATGAGCGCTATCTGTATCGCCATGGCAGCACGGCTCCCACCGCTTCGCGCGTATATGCTACGGTAGGCGCTCAGGGTACCATTGTTACCGAGGAGCAGATGAAGAACGGCGACGTTACCTTCGCCTTGAACGGTTCCTCGTTCCTCGACGCTACCTGGTTCCAGACCATCGGCGAGGACGAGCATCCCACCTTCGTGCCGGGTCACGGCGTGGTCTATAAGGTAGGCGAGGAGATTGGCGACGTACACGACGATGGCAGCTATCACACACTGCTCACTCTGATGATCAGTGCCGAGACGGAGATGGCCGAGGAGGCTGTGGCCTGCCAGGCACTCCTCGACGAGTATCTGACCACTGTGGAGAGCTGGACCGATGTGCCCACCTTCGACGAGTTCTGCATCTCTTATCGCAACTCGCAGACGCAGCGCGATGCAATCTCCAATTCGATGAAGGCTTACAAGACCTACATCGATGCATGCGAATATGCCATCAAGTATCTGTCCGAGAACTCCTTCACCAGCGACATGCGCACCTTCCTCGAGGGCTACCTCAACGGTGACGGCGCTCCCAGCGACGATTATCCCAACGGAACATACGGCCACGTAGTGAAGGTTCACGAGCTGAACGACGAGGGCATTGCTGCCGAGACCGACTTCGTAAACAGCCTGCTGCAGCGCACGATTGCCACGAACATCATCCCCGGCACGGAGATTACCGTAACGCTGGCCAACTATGATTTCAAGGACAAGCTCAACGGCTGGACGGTGGAGACCACCAATAACGGCGTGACCACCGGCGGTGAGACGAGCATCATGACGGTTGCCCGCGGTCTGAACACCAACTTCTCGATGGAGCAGACGCTGGAGGGACTCCCCAATGGTGTCTATGTGATGAGCGCAAACGCCTTCGAGCGTACGGCCGGTGACGACTACTCGCAGTATCATGTGGGTCAGCTCTATCTGAACGACAATGCCAACTTCGTGATGACCATCGGCGAGGACGTGATTGACGTGAATGATGCCGAGGACGGCGTAAACTGCCACATCACCGGCAGCAGCACAGACAAAGAGTATGTCTATGAGGACATCAATGGTTACGTGCCCGGTTACATGATTGGCGCATCCTATGCATTTAACGGCGGACGCTACATGAACTATACCGCTGTGGAGGTTACTGACAGCACGCTTACCGTGGGTGCACGCAACCTGGGCTCGGGCCTCTCGAACGACTGGCTCGTGGTGGGTAATATCCGTCTCTACTATCTGGGCACTGCCGAGCAGGCCAGCGATATGCTGACCACTGTGCTCGAGGGCTATGTGGCTCGTGCAACAGTCATCCGCGACTTTGCGTGGGTGGACACCGAAGAGGCTCCCAAGTATCCCAACATGTCTGAGGCACTGAAGGCAGAACTGGCCGACCTCATCGATGCAAGCGCCACCGTGACCACCGGCGAGGAGAAGATGGACCTGGTGAACAAGTTCTCAGCCCTCTTCAATAGCATTTATGACTGCCGCAAGGCTTACGTCGAGATGGCTACGACAGCCGACGAGGTATCGAATGCTGCAGGCCTCCTCAAGGACAAGAATCTGATTGACCAGGCACAGCTCGATGAGGTGACAGCTGTCTACGATAAGGCATGGATGTCTTATCAGGACGGTAATGTTACGGCCGAAGAGGCACGTGCCATCACTGCAGAACTGCGTGCATTCAGCTTCAGTCCCGAGAAGGACGAGAACGGTGTTTACCAGCTGGCTACGGCCCGCGATCTCGGTATCTTTGCTCTGCTCGTAAACGGTGGAGAGAATGATGCCAATGCCGTGCTGACGGCTGACATCGACATGGAGGGCATCGAATTCACGCCCATCGGCTGGAATATGACCACCGACAACGCTTCGGCCAACACCATCAGCTCCTCTCCGAACACCCTCTACAAGGGACACTTCGACGGACAGGGCCATCGCATCAAGAACCTCGTGGTGAACTATCCGGGTAGCATCGGCGTAGGTCTGTTCGGTGACATCACGTATCCCGCTCACATCGAGAACTTCGTGCTCGACGAGACTTGCGAGATTCACGGAAGCGACCGTGCCGGAGCAATCGGACGTGCTGAAGCCAGTGGTAAGAGCGGTGCTGAACGTGTCGTCACCATCAACAACGTGGGCAACGAAGGTAAGGTATATGCCAACACGGCACCTGCCGGTATCCTGGGTAATGCCAACAATAGTTCGCTGGCCATCATCACCAACTGTTACTCCACCGGTCTCATCACCATGGAGACGGAGAGCACCATCGGCACCAGCGACCACAACGCCGCCCTCATCTGCGGCTGGCTGGCCAACCTGGGTGCCGAGATCACCAACTGCTGGTCCACGGCTGAGATTACGAACTACCAGAGTGTGGATCGCGCATTCTGCCGTGTAGGTGGTGACAACAACAAGTTCGTGAACAACTACAGCACCTTCGCCACACAGACTTACGTAGTTCCCGCCGAGGCATTCACCACCGGTGAGGTGACCTACAAGCTGAATTGCGGCGTGACCAACAACACAGCTGTATGGTATCAGAACATCGGCGAGGATGCTCATCCCACGTTCGATGCTTCTCATCAGATCGTATTCCTGAAGGACGACGGTACATATTACAACGACGGCACCACGGCCATCCGCACCATTGCCACTACGCTGGGCAACAAGGTGAGCGTCTTCGACGCACAGGGCCGCATGGTTCGCTCGAATGTATCGGCTTCCGAAGCTGTGAAGGGTATGACCTCGGGCATGTACATCCTCAAGGGTGAGGGCAAGAGCATCAAGGTGCTCGTGAAGTAATGTGTATCCCCGAGACGTAAGATAAATGGTTGCCGGCAGGACGCAGGTGGGTTATTCTGCGGGCTTTGCCGGCAACCTTTCTTTTTATCATTACAAACAAACTCATACAAAGATGATGACACACAGACCCACTCTCCTCCTGCTGCTCCTGACGATGGCGCTGACCATGCAGGCTGCCACGGAGAACATACGCATCATGTCATACAATATCCCGATGGGGAATATCAAACCCGAAGAGGGCAATGGCGACAATACATGGGCAAAGCGTGCGCTGGCCATTCACCGTTATATGGCCACCGTGCAGCCAGATCTCGTCGGCATGCAGGAACCCGTGCGTGCCTCGTTGTGCGACATGCTGCGTGGAATGCCGGGCTATGCTATGGTGGGAACGGGACGAAACGATGGCAAAGAAGGAGGCGAATACACCCCGATTCTTTATCGCACCGACCGCTTCTACTGCATTGCCAACGATACCTATTGGCTCACGGAAACCCCTAAGGTGCATTCCAAGGTGGACGGCTCCACACACTTCCGTATTGCCACGTGGGCCTTGTTCGAGGATAAGGAGACGGGCGCCCGTTTCCTCTACACAAATACGCATCTGAGCTATGACTCCCCAAAGGTGAAGGACGCACAGCTGCGCGTCATGAAACCCACCATGAAAACGTTGCAGGACCAGTACGGCGCCAGCTTGCCGCATTTCCTGACGGGCGACTTCAATATGAAGGACTATGAGAACGTCAGCGGCGAGGATGCTGCCGCACGCCAGGGGGGCAACTATCTCTTGTGTCTCAACCTCGGCGTCGTGATGAAGGATGCATGGGTACAGGCCAGGACGAAGAAGCACTATAGCTACGGCAATGCCTATCCTCCCGGGCGCATCGACTATATCTTCGTCTCGAAGAATGTGTCGTGCAAGTATGCCCAGTGGGACAGCCGCACGGACGCCGACGGATACATCATGTCTGACCACGACCCCATCTGGGCCGACGTCTATTTCACCACCTCGAACGAGGACAATGCCCGTGCAGCCATCCGCGAGGCGTGGAACGAGGTGGACAGCGCCTATCTCTACGACTCGGGACGTACGCGACTCATCACCACCTCGTCGCAGCTCTCCAGCGACGGAGTCCTGTCGGGCTACGGGCTGGCTAATATCATTGACAATAACACCAACACCTACTGCCAGTCACTCTCAAGCAATGCATCCAATCAGCCCCATTACGTTCAGGTGGAGCTCCGTCGCGACATCACCGACTGCCGCTTCATGTACTATCGTCGCAACGATGCCACCGACGGTGTGGCCGACCGCTGGCAGGACATCATGGTCACGGCCTCGGACAACGGTACGGACTGGGACTATATCACCCATTTCAACGACTTCGGCGACACGCCCATGCGCTCCTATACCAGCGGCAACATCTCGTTCCACCGCCCCTATCGTTACGTCCGCTTCAGCGTGATGCATACGCCGGGTGAGACCCTGCGCAACGGCAACCCGCAGTTTGCCCTCTCTGAACTTCAGCTCTACGAGAACCTGCGTAATGCTCAGAGTCCACGTTTTGTGGACGAGGCTGTCCGGGCTGCTGCCGAGGAGGTGGAGGCGCAGATAGCCGTTGTGCAGGAGAATCTGGATGCCGGCACCATTAAGCGCACCCATGTTACCGACCTTCAGGCGGCCACCGAGGCATTGCGCGCGGCACGCCGCGACTATGCCAGCAGCGTGAACCCCACCTCTCTCCCTGTCGGGGGGAGGCAAGGCGAGATATACGACCTTTCGGGTCGCCAACTCAACACCATCCCCGCGCGCGGTATATATATAAGGAACGGGCGCGCGTACGCGAAGTAAACTAACACCCCTAACATACCCGCTTTATGAACAAACAATTCCTACTTATTGCAGCTGTGGCCGTCCTCGGGACGGCAGTGGCTGCCTGCACCTCTGCTCCTCAGCAGCAGGGGGGCGACGAGACTGCTGCCCCTGTGGCAGAGACGTTCAACGAAGCCCGCTTCCCGCAGCAGGGAGTGGACGTCGCCGCCTTCTCCGGCGGCATACAGCACGTGGGGCTTCCCACGGCAGACATTCAGCGCACGATTGAGTTCTATCAGGGCCTCGGCTTCACGCTGGCCACGCGCCACGACATCGGCGGGCGCGACTTTGCCTTCATGCAGCTGGGCACGCTCCTCATCGAGCTCATCCCCAATGACAGCCCTGCTATGCAGAGCGGTGCGGTGGACCACTTCTGCCTCGACGTGAAGGACATTGACACGCTCTATGCCCGCGTGCGCGATGCCGGCTACCACCTCCTCTCCGATGGCATCCAGGACATAGCCTTCTGGGATAAGGGCGCCCGCTACTTCTTCATCCAGGGCCCCAACAACGAGAAGATAGAGTTCTGCGAGATACTCCGCTGACGCCCCCAGCCCCGCGCCCTTGGCGCGGGGGGCGGCGCAGCCGGAACCCTCATAACAGCTCATCCCCCCTTTCTCCACCCTAAAAAAGCATCATTATGTTCAGAGGAAACCACGGCCTCCTGCGCCTCGCGGCGCTATGGCTGCTCCCGTTATGCATATCTTCCGCGCGAGCCCAGGGCGACAGCGTCGCCCTCTCCCCGCCGCCCGTCGCCACCGGCTCGGTGGACAGGGTATCGGCCGAGCGCATGAACAAGGGACTGCTCACCCGCTCCCTCGACGCCCTGAGCGGACAGGCCGCGGGCGTGAATGTCTCGTCAAGCGGCGAGAATCGGATGGCCATGCTCACCTCCGTACGTGTGAGAGGTACCACCTCCCTTACGGGGGGCAACGACCCCCTGGTTATTATCGATGGAGTCTCCAGCGATCTGGCCACGCTTTCTACTATCTACCCTGCCGATATCGAGAGCTTCAACATACTGAAGAACGCAGCCGAAACGGCCCAGTACGGAAGCCGTGGTGCCAGTGGCGTCATCGAGGTGGTCACAAAGAAGGGCCGTGCCGAGCAGTTCCATATTTCCTATGATGGCAATATGGGCTTCGAGCGTGTCTATAAGAACCTGAACATGCTCTCCCGCCAGAGCTATGTCTCTACGGCTTCGGCTCTGGGCTTGCCTTATAATGATGGCGGCTTTGACACCGATTTTCCTTCGGCCATCACTCGCACGGGTTTCGTCCAAAATCATCATATAGCCTTCAGTGGAGGCACAGATGCATCGAACTACCGTGCATCGGTTGGTTTCATGGACCATAACACCGTTGTCCAGCCGCAGGAGAACGACAACTTTGTAGCCAAGCTCGACCTCCTGCAGCGAGCCTTCAATAATCACCTGCGCATAGACCTTGGTGTCTTTGGTTCCTCGCAACGCAATCATTATATCTATGATGACTGGAAGCTATTCTATTCCGCTGCCTCCCAGAATCCCACCATCAGCAAGGGGCGTAATGCAAGCGGTGGGTGGACCAAGAACTCCACAGCCAGCCAGATTGACCATCCTGTCGCCCTGCTCGACATGAAGGAGCATGAGCGTGCCCTCAATTTCAATACACACATGCGCCTCACCTTCGATCTCTGGCGGCAGTTGCAGCTGACACTCTTCGGCAGCTACTCATTCAATTCCACCGAGACTCAGGAGTTCCTGCCCACCTATGTCTGGGCACAGGGACAGGCCTACCGTGGCGAGCAGAAGGGCGAGGACTGGCTGGGCAATGTCACCCTCTCTTGGAAGCACGACTATGGCATGCACCACGTCGAGTTACTCGGGATGGGGGAGGAGCAGAGCAATCAGCGTTCAGGCTTCTTTACTACAGTGAAGGGTTTCAATACCAATGCCTTTGGGTATGACAATCTGATGGCTGGCGCCACGCGCCCATACGGTGGCACGGGTTCCTCTTACGAGCGTCCTACGTTGGCCTCTTTCATGGCCAGTGCCAAGTATTCCCTCATGCAGCGTTATATGCTCACCCTCAATGCCCGTGCCGATGGCTCTTCGATGGTGGGCGAGAACAATCGTTGGGGCTTCTTCCCATCGCTGTCTGGCGAGTGGGATGTATTTCGCGAGGCATGGATGCAGCGTCTGCTTTCTGGTGCCTCTCCCGGTGTGCTGAACATTCTCAAGCTGCGCTGCGGCTATGGAGTATCCGGCAATCTGGGCGGCATCGAGTCATACAATTCGCTCCAGCTCGTAAAGCCCAATGGCATAGTCTCCTATAACGGATCGCCCACCACCACCCTTGCCATTGCCCGCAATGCCAATCCCGACCTCAAGTGGGAGACGCGCAGCACCTTCAATATCGGTGCCGACCTGGGTTTCTGGCACAACCGTTTATTGATGACGGCCGAATACTATTACTCCAAGACTCGCGACATGCTATACCTCTATGATGTCAGTGTGCCACCTTTCACCTATGACAAACTGTTGGCCAACCTGGGCTCTATGAGTAACAGTGGTTTTGAGTTCGGTTTGGGTATCACGCCCCTGGAGAAGAAAGACATGCAACTGAACATCAACGTCAACCTCTCCTTCCAGCGTAACAAGCTGATCAGTCTTTCCGGTCGCTATCGGGGCGAGTACATGACGGCCTCGGACATCACAGCCATCGGCGGGCTGAACGGCGCCGGCTTCCATGGCGGTAATAACAATATTGTGTACCAGATAGTGGGTCAGCCCCTTGGTGTCTTCTACCTGCCCCACTGCACGGGGCTCATCCGCAACACCGACGGCAGCCTGAGTTACGAGATTGCCGATCTTGATGGGAATGGCGAGGTGAACATTGAAGATGGAGGCGACCGCTATATCGCCGGACAGGCCACGCCCAAAATGACACTTGGCTCTAATATCAGTTTCCGTTACAAGGACTTCGACATCACCCTGCAGATGAATGGAGCCTTCGGTCACAAGATATACAATGGCACGTCGCTCACCTACATGAACATGGGCTCCTTCCCCGACTACAATGTTTTTGCCGATGCCCCTTCGCACAATATTCATGACCAGACGGTCACTGACTATTGGCTCGAGAACGGCAATTACCTGAACTTTGATTATCTGACCCTTGGCTGGAACGTGCCCATCCGTAGCCGTTATGTGAGCAGCCTCCGTCTCTCATGCAGTGTGAACAACCTGGCTACCATCACAGGCTATAGCGGGCTCACACCGATGATCAACAGCTACGTCGTGAGCAATACCCTGGGCATCGATGATAAGCGCAGCTATCCCTGCTATCGTGCCTACAGCCTGGGTGTGAGTCTGGCGTTCTAAGGAACTTCGAGGGAGTAAATAAAGTACCGACTGATGTTTACCAAGTAATCCAGAATATATGAGAACAATCGCTAATAGGGTCAAGCGTTCTCTCGCGTTTGCCGGAGGTGTTTTCTTCCTGCTCTTTCTTTCTGTCTCGTGCCTCGACGAGAGTCCGCGCGACCAATTGCCCGAGGAAAAAGCTTATGATAGTGCCACCAACCTTTACCTGAACAGTGTGGCCACGCTCTATAACTACATTGGCGGGCAGGCCGATGGCGAAGGTTTGCAAGGCACCATCCGCGGTGTCTATGATCTCAATACGTTCACTACCGACGAGGCCATCCTGCCCACACGCGGCGGCGACTGGTATGACGGAGGACTGTGGCAGAGCCTCTACACTCATCAGTGGACCGAGAGCGATGAACCGTTCCAGAACGCCTGGAACTATCTCTATAAGGTCATCGTCATGTGCAACCGTTCGCTCTCCAATATCGATCGCCATCGTTCGTTGCTCGACGAAACGCAGCGCCTCGCATACGAAGCTGAGGTGAGAGCGGTACGGGCGATGTATTATTTCTATCTGTGCGACCTCTTCGGTCGTGTCCCTTTGGTGGTGTCGGCTGATGTGCCGGTAACTGAGGTGCAGCAGAGCACGCGCAGTCAGGTATTCCGCTTTGCCTTTGACGAGTTGCAGGCAGTCGCTCCCTTGCTCCCTGCCGAGCGCAGCAATCGGGAAGGCATCTACTATGGTCGTGTCACGCGTCCTGTGGCTTGGTTCTTGCTGGCCAAGCTGGCGCTGAATGCCGAGGTGCTGACCGATGATCAGTGGACTGACGACACTCGTCTGTCGGGCGAGACCCTCATGTTTGAAGTGGATGGTACAATGCTTGATGCCTGGCAGGCCTGTGTGGCCTATTGCGACAGCCTGGCGCGTTTCGGTTATCAGCTTGAGTCTGACTATGCTGCCAACTTTGCTATTCACAACGAGGCATCCTCGGAGAACATCTTCACCATTCCCATGGATAAGATGCTATATGCTAATCAATATTGCTATCTTTTCCGTTCGCGCCACTACAATCATGGCGGTGCACTCGGTCTCGGAGCCGAGAACGGCACCAGTGCCACCCGTTCTGTCATGCTCACATATGGCTATGGCACCGGCGAGGTGGACTGCCGCATGGCACTCAATACGTATGCCGACACCGTTCGGGTGGACGGCCGGGTGGTCGTGCTCGATGATGGCAGTCCGTTGGTTTACATGCCTCTTCAGGTGGCGCCTGACCTTTCAGGTTCGGCTTACGAGAAGACGGGTGGCGCCCGCATGGCTAAGTACGAAGTGGACCGCACCGCCTATAGCGACGGCAAGTTGCAGGAGAACGACATCGTCCTGTTCCGTTATGCCGACGTGCTGCTTATGAAGGCCGAGGCTCTGATGCGGCAGGGACTGGATGGCAGCGCCCCGTTTGATGCCGTGCGGCAGCGTGCCGGCATGCCCGTCCGACCGCTCACCGAGGAGAATCTCCTGGCCGAGCGCCTGATGGAACTTCATTGGGAGGGCTGGCGGCGTCAGGACATGGTACGCTTCGGCCGCTTCCATCGTGCATACGATCTGCGCAACCCGCTTTCTGGCGAAGCCTCTGGATACACCACTGTCTTTCCCATTCCAGGCAGCGCTCTCGAGCTGAATAGGAACCTCACTCAGAACGATGGTTACCAGGAGCGCAGCAAATAAGTAACGATAACTGACTGTCGTCATGAAATCATTGTGTGACTTCATTGCCCGCTGGATGGGTCTTCTGGTCCTTGCCGTCGCCGTGGCTGCAGTGGCCTTCCCTGCGCCGTGGCTCCATGTGGGCACGTGGGCCATCAGCCCCATGCTCGGCCTCATTATGTTCGGCATGGGACTGACGCTACGCTGGACCGACTTTCGTGTGGTCTTCAGCCGCCCGCGTGATGTCCTTACGGGCTGTCTGCTCCAGTTTACCGTGATGCCCCTCACGGCATGGCTGCTCACTTGGCTGTTTCGTCTCCCGACAGACCTGGCTGTGGGTGTCGTGCTTGTAGGTTGCTGCCCTGGCGGCACAGCCTCCAACGTCATCACCTATCTGGCACGGGGCGACCTGGCCTTGTCCGTGGGCATGACGGCCACGTCCACCCTGCTGGCTCCGTTGCTTACCCCGCTGCTCACATGGCTACTGGCCGGGCAGATGGTGGAGGTGGATGCCCTGGGCATGCTCTGTTCGATTCTCTATGTCGTCATCGCCCCGATCTTGGCTGGTTTTCTCATTCAACATTACCTTCCCGCCTTTACGCGACGCATGGTAGACTATCTTCCCGCCTTCTCTTCGCTGATGATTGCATCCGTGGTTGGCATCATCGTGGCGCACAGTGCCGACCGCCTGCTCACGGGCGGACTGCTGGTGGTGCTTGTCGTGGTGCTGCACAATCTGTGTGGTCTCTCGATAGGCTATGCTATGGGTTGTCTCCTTGGTCTGTCTCATCCTAAGCGGACGGCAGTGGCCATCGAAGTGGGCATGCAGAACAGCGGTCTGGCCTCCAGCCTGGCCACTATTCACTTTGCTGCATTCCCCCTGGCCACCATCCCTGGAGCCATTTTCAGTGTCTGGCATAACATCAGTGGGGCCCTTGTAGCACATTTTTTCGCTTCTCGTGAAAAAAAATAGGGTACTTCATGTTACAAAGTACCCTTTTCGTGTAGTATTGTATATAGAGACAGGTATCAATCGGCATGAGCAGAGAATCTATCATAGAGGAGTATAACCGGCTGATGGCCCAGGTGCGCTCAGGGGCGCTCCGGCTGTTCGGCCGGCCTGATGATGCCGAGGATGCCTTGCATGATGCCTTCTCCGCGCTGTGGAGCAGGACGGCTGATGATTCGCGGTCTCGCAGCCTCACGCGTGAATTTGAACATCGGATGGCGAGTGAGTCTATGAAGCGCTATCGACACCCCCACATTGAGCTCACCGAGGAGATGAATTCCTCTCCGCCGCCTGACGATGCGGGCGACACCTTCCGCTTCATCGAGCAGATTGTCGAGAAGAAGCTATCGCCCCTCCAGCGCGACATTCTCTGCCGCAGGGAGTATCAGCATCAGAGCATTCATGAAATAGCCTCGGCACTGGGTATGAAGGAGCCAGCAGTGAGGATGAACCTGAGCCGGGCGCGAAAGACAATACGTGAAACCTATAATCGAATAGAGCAATGACACAGCGACAACATCATCTACACACCGACGAAGTACAGCGACTCATCAGCCGCTACTTCGAGGGCGAAACCACGGAGCAGGAGGAAGGCCGGCTGCGTGTATTCCTCTGTTCGACGGACGATCCCGCCTATGACGATGTCCGTGCCACGATGAGCTACCTTGCGGTGGGCCGTCGTCTCCACCGCAGTCCCTCTCGCCGTCTCTGGCGCCCGATGGCTGCGGCAGCCAGTGTGGTCCTTGTCTGCATGCTCGGCCTGGCAGGTTGGCGTTATTATCAGCAGCAAAACCTCTGTGTGGCCACTGTGGCCGGGCATGAAGTCCCGCCCGAGCAGGCCACCGAATTGATGTTCTCGCAGATGCAGGAAATGTTGAACCCCGCAAACGAGCCTGAGCCATGAAACGCCTGTTGATTCCTCTTCTGACGCTCTGGTGCACCATTGCCTGCGCCCAGACCGACTGCCACATCGGGCCCGTCTTCGGGCGGTATGCCGTGTGGGAGAACGCCACTGAAGTCCAGATGAGCGGCAAGGCACTGAAGGCCTATCGCCTGAAGGTCTTTCACAGCCTGGAAATCCGGCAGCCTGCGGCCTCCACTGTAGCCGACATCGAACAGCAGGTCCGCGCCGATGCCCGCACAGCCGTATGCCATGAGCAGGATGAGCGGGACGGTCATCTCCGTTACGGACTCTATGAGTTGAAGGCAAAGAAAAAGTATGCCTACATATTCTATCGCAATTCCGACGACCGCCTGACCCTCATCTACCTACAGGGGCCAGCCACGGTGGACGAATTGCGCAGGTTCTTCAAAAAGTAATCCGATATGAAAAGAATACTTGCATCACTGATTCTCCCTCTATGTGCGGCTTCACAAGTCTGCGCGCAGCAGGCCGACGATGCCGGCCGATGGGACTTCTCTATGTTTACGGACAGCGCTGCCATCAGCGGCAACCTGCCCGCCACGCTCGAGGGATGGAAGGATAATCTGGAACACTTCGGGCGTACCGTGCCGCAGGAGGAGATCTTCGTCCACATGGACAACACCTGTTACTTTGCCGGCGACACGCTCTACTTCAAGGCATACGTGCGACGCAGCGACACGGGGCGCCCCACCAACCTGAGCCGCCTGCTCTATGCCGAGCTGTGGAACCAGGACGGCTACCTTGTTGAGCGCCACCTCGTCCGTCTCACCGAGGGGCAGGGCTACGGTTCCTTCTGTCTCGACGATTCGCTCTATGGCGGATTCTACGAACTGAGGGCCTATACGCGCTGGCAGCTCAACTGGGGCGAGTATCAGCACAAGCATACGTGGCAGGCCGAGACGTGGTTCTTCAGCCGCAAGATGGCGAAGGAGTATTATCGGGACTATGAGAAGCTCTACAGCCGCATCTTTCCTCTCTATGACAAGCCCAAGACGCCAGGAGACTATGTCCACCAGATGACTACGCGCCCCATGCAGCGATACTTCCGTACGGAGCTGCGCCGCCCCGACCCCGAAGCCAAGCTGTACCCCGAGGGCGGCGTGCTGGTGGCCGGCACCCATGCCCGCATCGCCTTCGAGGCCAACGAGCAGGACGGCGAGCATATCAGCGGCACTATGCGCATCACGGGGCGAGGCGGGCGGCTGGTGGCCGAGGCGCGTACCGAGAATCGGGGCCGTGGCCTGATAGAGATGGACTACGACCCCGAGGAGTCGTACAAGGCCAGGTTTGAGAGTGACAGCGGCCGCGTAATCAGTGTCAAGATGCCGCTGGCCGAGGAGGACGGCTGTGCCGTGCGTACCGACGTGGAGGGAGACCGTCTGCACCTGCACCTGCAGCCCCGCGGAGCCGCAGCCGGAGAGACGCTGGGCGTCACCGTGATGACCGGTGGGGCGCTGCGCTTCTTCCAGAAGTTCTATGCTCGCGACACGGACTTCGTCATCCCCACCGACTCGCTGCCCACAGGCGTGGCTCAGGTGACCGTCTATAACGGGCAGGGCCGTGTGTACAGCGACCGACTGGTGTTCATCCGGCATGCCGACGTGGAATCTTCTGCCCTCCGCTTCAGCGGCATGCGCCACATGTACCGCCCCTACGATTCGATCCACGTCAAGGTCTCCAACCCGCATGCCGCCGGTACCAGCATCTCGCTGGCCGTGCGCGATGCTGCCTATTCGCAGTACCTTTATGACAGCAGCAACATGCTCACCGAGATGCTCCTCTGCAGCCAGATACGCGGCTTCGTGGAGCAGCCCGATTATTACTTTGAGCGGGATGATGCCGAGCACCGCCGCCACCTGGACCTCCTGCTGCTGGTGCAGGGATGGCGCCGCCACAACTGGATTACGATGGCCACGCCTGGCATCTTCCGCATCCATCACCCCATAGAGGACACGCCCGTCTTCTTCGGCACCGTCAACCGGTATTTCCATTCGGGTCGCGAGGGCGTTGACGGATGGGGGGCCGAGTATGCTTTTCTGCGAGACCGGGAGCGGTTTGAATATTCGCCCCACCTGTGGAGCGGCCCTGACAGCTACTTCCGCCATCGCGGCTCGCCGAACGAGGTGTCGGTGCCCACACTGGGCACAGCCAGCAATGCCCGTGAGACGTACTCGACCTACAGCTACTACCTGCACGACCGCAAGAAGGAGGACAGCCAGGGCGTGTATTATGCCCCGGGGCGCGTGGGGCGCGAGGTGAAGGTGCATGTCGATATCACCAAGCCCACGGCGGACGGCCTCTCGACGATGGAGGGGGATATAGAGACGCGTGAGGGTCGCTTCATCCTGCAGATGCCTGTGTTCTATGACCGTTGCATCCTGAACCTGGCAGCCTCCGACACCACGAAGTGGAAAAACGGACGCGAACGGCGCGGCCTGTTCTGGTGGCTCAAGTTCCGCAAGTTGCGCAAGAGCCGTCTCCAGCCGTCGAAGCAGCATCAGTGGATCCTGCCCGACGAGATGGAGTACCCCGAGTTCTACGTGCGGCTGACGCCCTACTACCCGCGCTTTGTGAAGCCCTTCAACTTCTACCACACACATGTGGCTCCCTTCCGCGAGGGCACGGCACTGGCTCCGAGCATGAAGGACACTCGCACACTGGGCGAGGTCAAGGTGCATGCCCGCCACGGCGGACTGCGCCAGTTCTCCATCGACCATCCTGCCCGTGTGATGGATGCCTACGAGGCTTTCAACGAGGCGGCCGATGCCGGCTTCACACCCGGATGGTTCACCGGACCCACATCGCTGCAGGCGTGGGTGGCACGGCTCTTGGTGGGCGACATGAACGAGTATCGTCCATATTACAACGGTCCCGGCTACAGCTCGATGCCCCCCGTGCTGGGACCCACCGGAGGCTTCTTCCCGTATGCAGGCGGCAGAGGAGGCTTTTACACCCCGGAAAGCATCCACGCAGGCACCACGCCGCACTTCACGGGAGCCGACTCCCCCTCGATGATTCACCACGTGCCGCTCATGGATCTGGGATCCTCCTTCTACGGTGGATTCGGCACTTATACCGGCTATGGCGGCACATACTGGGACCCCACACTGGGCGGACGATGGTACTCTCCCTATAGTCTCAAGATGCGTGAATATGATTATCTCGAGAATCTCTCGAAGGTGAAGCTAATCACCGACTACTGCCCCCGCTTGGAGGGGAGCAAGCGGTACAAGGGAGCCAACCAGCCCACGGTGAATGTCATCCTCACGAAACTGGGCGACGGCAAACGCCCCACCTATCGCGACCGCCACTATGTGATGCAGGGCTTCAGCGTATGTGAGGAGTTCTATCAGCCCGTCTATCGGCATCATGTGCCTGCCGTGAAGGACTATCGCCGCACACTCTACTGGAACCCCAACCTGCCGCTCGACGACAAGGGCGAGGCACACATCCAGTGCTGGAACAATGGCAGGCAGACGGCCATCACCGTCAGCGCCGAGGGACTCTCGGCAGAGGGCCAAATCGTAACAGGAATCAGTTATCCGGAAGACCGATGAAGAAATATCTGACTATCATAGTGGCCTGCCTGATGGCAGGCACGCTGTATGCCCAGCCGCAGATTCGTGTGGCAGGAAAAGTAGTGGACGACCAGTCGGGCGAGGCGCTGCCCTCGGTCAGCATATACGTCAGGGAAAACCAGGGTGCCATCACCAACTTCGACGGAGACTTCTCGATGCAGCTCTCGCCGGACGATGTGATGCGCTTCACGTATGTGGGCTATGAGAAGCGCGAGCTGCGGGCAGGGGAGTGCCCTGAGGTGGTGCGTCTGCGTCCCATGACGGTGACGATGGGCGAGCTCACGGTGCGCTCGGGACGTTCGATACTGGACTTTGTGGTGGCGCGCCTCGAAAAGGAATGGTCGCGAAAGCGCACACAGAAGAAGCAGGGCAACTATTTCTACCGCCTCAGCTCCATCTACTCGAAGCGTTTGGAGCTGGCCGAGTCGTTCATCAAGGCCCGCTCGGCCATCAACCTGCGCGACATTCACTTCATGCGAGGGCTGCGTGGCCAGTTCTCCGACCGCGGCTTTGACATCTCCCACATGGACAGCACCAACCAGCACTTCCTCATCGAGCTGGCTCCGATGACCCACGAGTCGGACTTCTGGAACGGCACCTTCATCCCGTTCAACGATGAGCGATATTACCACAAGCTGTACGACTCCAGGGTGGAGACACTGGCCTCGGAGGATGGCGACAGCATCTACCGCATCCAGCTGACGAAGAATTCGGAGCCGTCGCTCCATCTGCCCTATCTGGAGGGGACGCTGTATGTCACGCAGAAGAAATGGCGCCTGCTGCGCTTCGAGGGCGACATGCACGACCTGCAGATGAAGGTGGTGGGCGGCGGACGCTCATATATGCTGCCCATCGACATCCATGTGAACATTGTCTATAAGCTCAAGCGGCGCAGCACGCGGGTGGACCACATGACGCTGCAGATCAAGCAAGACTTTATCACCACGCGCTCCATCCTGTTCAACGTGGACGACGATGTCAAGTTCCGCAGGCTACGCGGCAAGTCGGTCGAGCGTAATATGCTACGTTCCATCGACGAGGCTGGCTATGACTCCACGTTGTGGGCCGTCTCGAACATCGTCCTGCGTACCAATGAGGAAGAACTGGCGGCCTTCCGTGATTCCACTGGCTTCATGCCTAACCTTGCCGATCGTCGCCTGGACCCCGTCCTGCTCAACGTGCGTCGCATGCTGTTTGATGGAGAAGCCGTCGTTCCCCTGCGCCTCACCTCGAAGAGCGCGTCCAAGGGGGACGAAGAGGAACTGCTTCATTGATGGGGCACGTTCGTCCTCCGAAACACGATCGCAATCAAGGAGACTCTAAGGACGATGATTTCCTGTTGAACGTCGCATCGTTTTTTCCCACGTGTGGGAAAGACTAACGCAACACGTTCCATCGCACTTTCCCACGTGTGGGAAAAAAGTCTGCGGCACGCTGCATCGCATCCCCCTGCTGCCTGTTAGCGTAAATAGGCTTGTTAACAGATATTTACGAGAGACGTTGTGAGGGGAACGTACGGATAATGAAATTCATGTAGATGCCTCGCAGCCTGCACCCATCTGAATGCCCCCTGTTTACGCGACCGATGTAGGAACAACTATAGGAATGGCGTTTTTGCGTGCGAGGCAAGTACGAATTCGGCCCGGGGATTCGGACGATTTTGCTGTCCTCTCCCCGGGCCGATATGCAGTTTAAGCCTGCTCAGATATCGAGGCTATCTACTCCGGACCAGCTATGTCGTGGGAGCCTGAGGCGTGCGCTTCAGACTGAGGTTTGTCTTCACGAACTGTGCTGCAGCCATCATAGGCAGGATGATGCGCGGCAGGCCGTTTTCCTCGCTGCGCATAGCCAAGATGCCACGTGTGGCACCGATGGTGACGTCTGCCATGTGCTGCACTAAGCCTGCGGGCAACACCCATTCGTCACCCTGGAGCCGATACATGGCGCTCCACCCCTCGCGCGCAAACTCGAAGGTGCTCTGTACGGTCACGATCAGCTGGGTGATGTCGTTCTTCTTATATTCGAAGTTGGCCGAGCAGCGTACGATGCGCTTGTCCGTTTCGCTCGAGAACTGCAGCTGGTTAGTGATCTGCAATTCGCCCTCGGGCCACTCGTTGGTGAGCGTGACAAATTGCAGCTGTCTGATGTCCAGCAGGCGGAACTGAATCTGAACTTGTTTTTCCATATCGGTAATGCTTTTAAAAAGTTGAGGTCCAAAGTCCAAAGTTCAATGGGACATGCTTGCACCCAGAACTCTGAACTTTGAACCTCAAGCTTTAATCTTTATACTTTATAGGCTTCGTTAATCGTTCTTCTTAGTGGTCTTGCCCATCGTGATATAGGCTGTCGGGACAGCAACGAAGATGGAGGAGAGCGTACCGAAGATTACACCCAGTATCATGGCGAAGGCGAAGCTACGGATGCTGGCTCCACCCAGGCAGAAGATAACGGCCAGGACGATGAACGTCGAGACGGAGGTGTTGATGGTACGGTTCAGGGTGCTGTTTACCGAACTGTTGAAGAGGTCGAGACGATCACGTTTGGGATAGAGTCCGATGAACTCGCGGATACGGTCGAATACCACCACCTTGTCGTTGATGGAGTAACCGATGGCCGTAAGCACAGCGCCGATGAACGTCTGGTCGATCTCCATGCTGAACGGCATCCATCCCCAGAAGATGGCATAGACACCGAGGATAAGCATGGTATCGATGACCAGTGCGGTGATGGCACCCACGGAGAAGGCCAGGTTGCGGAAGCGGATCAGGATGTAGATGAAGATGGCTATCACGGCCAGAATCACGCTGATGATGGCGCCGCGTGTGATGTCCTCGGCCACCGAGGGACCCACCTTCTGGCTGCTGATGATGGAGCCACCTGCACGCTCGTCGCGGTTGATGAAGCTCTCCAGCGTCAGGTCGCCCGACAGCAGGCCGGCACCCTTCAGGGTATCGAACAGCTTACTCTCGATCTCGTTGTCCACCTCGATACCGTCTTCCTCAATGCGGTAGTTGGTGCTGATACGGATGGTCTTTCCTTCGGTACCCAGAGCGATAGCGCTGGTGTTGCTCTCGGGGAAGGCATCGTCCAGCAAACCACGGATCTGCTCGGGCTGCACGGTGTTCTCAAAGAGCACCACGAAGTTGCGACCACCCGTGAAGTCGATGCTCTTGCTAAAGCCGCGACCCAGGATGAAGCAGATGCTGATGATGGCCATTGCGCCGAAGATGGCGAAGCTCTTCTTGCGGGCACCCATGATGTTGAAGTGGGGGTTCTGGAAGGAAATCTTGTTACCCAGGGCGGTCTGGAACGTCAGGTGGAGCCACTTGTCGCGGTTCATCATCTCAGTGTAGAGCACGCGCGTCATGAAGACAGCGGTGAAGAAGCTCACGAGGATGCCGATAAGCAGCGTGGTGGCGAAGCCGCGGATGGGTCCCGTACCGAAGTTGTACAGGATGATGGCGGTGATGATACTCGTCAGGTTGGAGTCGAAGATGGCGCTGAAGGCATTGCTATATCCGGCGTTCAGTGCTTCGCGCACCTTCTTGCCGCCCTTCAGCTCTTCCTTCGTGCGCTCATAGATAAGCACGTTGGCATCGACGGCCATACCCAGTGTGAGCACGATACCGGCGATACCGCTCATGGTCAGTGCAGCCTGGAAGCTCGTCAGAATACCGATGGTAAAGAAGAGGTTCAGGATAAGGGCGCTGTTGGCTACCATACCCGGGATGAAGCCATACATGGCAATCATGTAGAACATCAGGATGACGAAGGCAATCACGAAGCTCCAGATACCCTGACGGATGGACTCGGCACCCAGCGAGGGGCCTACGATTTCCTCGCTCACGATTTTGGCCGGAGCGGGCATCTTACCGGACTTGAGCACGTTGGCCAGGTCGCGAGTGTCCTCGATGGTGAAGTTTCCGGTGATTTCGCTGCGTCCGCCCGTAATCTCGTTGTTTACGTTGGGAGCGCTGTACACATTGTCGTCCAGGACGATGGCAATGGCACGTCCCACATTGGCTCTTGTCAGGGCAGCCCAGCGGCGAGCGCCATCGACGTTCATGCTCATGTTCACACAGGGACGTCCATGCTGGTCGAAGGTGTCGCCGGCATCGGTCACCACATCACCCTCGAGGGGCGCGCGGCCGTTGCGCTCTGTCACCTTGATGGCATAGAGTTCGTAGATGTTGGAGGCTGCTCCGTCGCCCATGCCCTTGGCTCCCCACTTGAGGCGCACGTCGCTGGGCAGGATACTCTTAGCCTCGGGCGTTTCCAGAAGTTCGCTGATGGTATTGAGGTCGCGAATCGAGGCGTAGCCTACGATACATCCGGCTGACCCCTGGATGAGCTGCAGGCGGCTCAGCAACGGGTGCTGGAGGCGAAGCTTCTCCATATCCTCGGCAGAGAGGTTGGCGTTGGCGTCGCTTTCGTTCTGGCTTCCTACGGCTGCGGCCAAATCGCCTTTGGCGGCTGTGTTGGCTGTGTCGGTCTCAGCGGGAGCAGCCTCAGCGGGAGCAGGCTCGACCTTAGCGACCTCCTCGGCGGGAGTAGCTTCCTCCTCAGCGGGAGCAGTTTTCTCTCCGGTGCCGGCGGCGGCAGCCAGCTTGTTGTCGAGGGTGACCAGCAGAGGAACGATGTCCTGGCTGTTGTAGGTCTCCCAGAACTCCAGATTGGCACTGCCCTGCAGGAGCTTGCGTACACGCTCGGGCTCCTTCACGCCCGGCATTTCAATCATGATGCGGCCTTCCTGACCCTCGAGAGCCTGGATGTTGGGCTGTACCACGCCGAAGCGGTCGATACGTGTGCGGAGCACGTTGTACGAGTTGTCAATAGCGCTCTTCAGTTCTTCGCGCAGTACGCGTTCCACCTCTGCGTCGGTGCTCTTGGTGGTCACCTTTTCACGCAGCTGCTGGGTGGCGAAGAGCTCGGCCAGTGCCTTGTCGGGCGCCAGTGCCTTGTAATTCTTGACGAAGAGACTAATAAAGTCGGTCTGGCTGCTTGCAGCCTCGCTGGTCGCCTGCTCGACGGCCTTGCGGAAGTTCTCGTCGGTCTCCTCCTTATGGTCGGCCAGTGCCTTGATTACATCGGGCACGCTCACCTCCAGGATGACGTTCATTCCACCCTTAAGGTCGAGTCCCAGACCGATACCCATCTCGCGGCATTCCTTGAGGGTCCATGCTTTGCAGTACACCTTGTTGTTGAGCAACGAGTCCATGTAACGGTCGGCAGCGTCCTGTCCTTCCGTGGCGGCAAGCTTTGCAGCTTTACTCTCGAAGTGGTTCGTCACCACTGAGAAACTCAGATAGAAGAGGCAGACCAGCGTAAGCAGGAGTGCGAAAACCTTAACAAATCCTTTGTTTTGCATTGTTAGAAATTATTTATTATGTTATTGTTTATGTCGCGATATACGTCCAAAAGTCCGCAAAGATACGCATTTTTCTGCATATTCACATAATTTGTGGGGAATAAAATCACTTAAAGACGTCAAATGATGGGTGAAAGGGGCTTTGCGGAAACATTTTAGAGGCAGTTTTTTCCCATATTTGTCTTACAACCTGCATTAACGCAGAAGAGTCCGACGGATGCCGGACTCTTCTGCTTAGAGGGGTGTCATGGGGGGATTATCTCACCATCACCTTTTTACCATTGATGATATAGATACCGCGCGGCAATGACTTCACGTCGGCAGCATTTGCCTTCACAAGTCGGCCGTCCAGCATGTAAATGTCGGCACGGGGACGCTCGGCAATCTGCTGGATGCCTGTGAGCTGGTCTTTGTTGAAGGTGGGGTAGCTGCCCTCGGCCATGTCGCATGTCCAGGGAGCGCCCCAGGCCACCACTGCCTGCTGCAGGGCTGCAAAGTTGGTGCCATCATAGAAGAGCGAGCCGCTGACCACGTCGCCTGCGGCCGTGGTGCCGAACTCTGTGGCGTTGTTCCAAACGACACAGTTGGTGTAGGTGCTGGCCGGTGTGCTCTCATTCTGCCCGCCGCCAACGATGCCGCCGCCCTTGTTCATCGTACCGGCAGCATAGACATTCTCCACGGTCAGTGCATCACGCACACGACCGACGATGCCGCCCACGTAGCTGGCATCACTGGTGATTTCGAGGTTCGTGTAGCAGTTCTTGATGATGCTGGGTCCACCGATGTTGCCGATCAGGCCGCCGCAGTAAGACGTCGTTACGTTCAGCTTGCCTGTCACCCAAACGTTCTCGATCGTGCTGGTCATCTTGACACCATTCTCATCGGTAAAGTTGTTGTGGCCCATGTAGCCGCCCAGCACGCCGCTGCCGGTGTCGGTGCAGTCCACATTCACATTCTCGAAGCCTACGTTGCGCACGTTACCGCAGAGCACACCGAAGACACTGGCATAGGCATAGCCCGTGGCAGTGGTGCTGGTGAAGTTGCGGATTACATGTCCCTGTCCGTCAAAGTCGATCCAGTTCATCCATCCCTTGTCCTGGGCTATGTTCGATGCATCGTTGAGGCAAATCCAGTCGCTCACGCCGCTCATGTCGATATCGTCTGTCAGCTTGACATAGGTGGTCTCGCCCGTGTGCATCTTGTTGTGCAGGTCTACAAACTCCTCGGCAGTGGCAATCTCGTAGGGATCGTCCTTGGTGCCCTTATGTTCTATGGTGCCCTCGGTATGTTCTTCTTCTCCGGTGAAGAGTGCCTTTGCCTTCTTGTAAAGCAGTGCAGCCTGAGAGCCATTGATGGGCTGGTTGTAGATGCGTGCTATGGCAATGTCGCCCTTGAACGAAGCACTGGCTTCACCATTGCCGTTGGGGTCGCAGCCGATGCCAAACCACTTCTCCGGAATATTAGGCTGACGATAGTCGCCACTGCCGTTGGCCGAACCGGCAAACTCGCCGTTCACATAGACCAGGAGCGAACCGCTTTCCTGGTCCCAGACTCCAACGATATGGGTCCATTCGCCCATCTTGGGAGCCGATCCCGAGAAGGCATCATTGTAGCTGCCGCCAATGTGGGCCTCGAAGGTCCATTGGTTATTGTAAACCAGCATTCCCATGCCACCGCCCTCTTCGTGGCCCAGCACGCTGCACCAGGAGTTGGTATTATCTTCGTCGGTCCAGTAGGGACGTGCGAAGAGTTCCATCGCCATGCCGTCGGTGATTCCCTGGGCCAATGCCTCGGTCATCATCACACGGAAGTAGTTTGCCGGTGTTCCGCCCCATGTGGTTTGTGTGTGGCAGAAGACATCCATGTCGAGCGACTTGCTGTGCAGCACTTTGGGTCGGCCGATGGTGACTATCTCGTTGTTGGCGGGTGAAACGTCGGTGGCTGTGCCGTCGGCATTGAAGACCACATCCAGGAGGTCGGCGACGGGCATCTCTATCGAGTAGGAATCCATCTCGGCCAGTAGTGCTTTGCCCTTAGCCAGTGCTTCCTCGGCATTGTATGTGCCATCCATCCATCCTATCCATGCTTCGTTGGCTTGTTGCTCGATGATGTCTATGTAGTCGGGATAGTCAGTGATGCGGTCATAGTAGTTTATCAGGTCGATGGCCAGCTGGCGATATGCTTTGCGGCAAGTGTAAATCTCCTTGAAGAGGTCGGAGAACCGTTTCAGCGCTGCATACTTTTCTTGTGTGGTGCTGGCTGCCTCGGCATCCGCCACGGCTTTCTCCATGGCTTCGCGCAGTGCCATGGAGTAGTTGGGCTGGAAGAGATAATTTCTGCCGCCGGCATCGCCTTCGTAGGCAATGGTGGTCTCGGCACGGGCAATGGCATTGGCCAGCACGCGGTCCAGTGCTTCATCGGCCTCGTCGAGCGAGCCTTGATAGAACAGTTTTGCGTTGGCAAACATCACCCAGTCGTCCAGCTGTCCGCTGCCGTAGAGGCGGATGCCCACGGTGAGCGTGCCGTCCGTAACCTCCACCAGCACGCGGTTCAGGTAGCGACCGGCTGCAAAGGCTACGGCACCTCCGTAGCGGCTGTAGGGGATGCGGTACATCTCGTCCACGATGCGGTCGTTGCTGTAGCAGTTCACACCCTCCACTGCATCGTCCACACTGATGGGGTCTTCCATGGGCGACATGACGGGTATCTCCATTCCATTGGCCTGGATGACTGCCGTGTAGAAGGCACAGTAGTTGTCATCGCCCACCATATCAAGTGCGTTCAGCTGGAACTCGTAGATACCGTTCTTCAGGCCAGTGAGGGTCTGGTACTTGTAGGCTTCTGTGGGGCCGTACCACTGGCCCGAGTTGGGATTGCTGGTGTAGTTGGAGGCATTCGTGCCTTCCCATCCCTCATCACCCTGACCGAAGTCCGGGTTGGTCATGAGCAGCGTGATATCGGTGCCTGCCGGGATGTCATTCGTCATGGCTTTCTGCAGCATGTCGGCGATGTACTGAATCTCGCTCTGTATCTGCTCGGTGCTCAGTGTATAGTTCTCCAAAATATAGGTGTAGGAGCCATTGGGGAATGTCTCGTCCGGCTCGGTGTAGTCCGTCAGATACTCGCGCAGCATCTGTGCCACGGGATTGTCCAGTTCGCCCAATTCGTTCAGTGCGTTCTCCACAGCCTTGGTGAGTTCTCCGTAGGCTTCCAGGTTGGTGGCGATGGCGGCAAAGTCGTCCTCCACCGTTTTGTTCAGGTTCAGGAAGTCCTCGAGCGTGGCAGATGATGCCAGAAGATCAATGTCGGCCTTCAGTTTGTCGATGAGTGGCGCATAGCCCAACTGCTCGTCGGCCTTTGCCTTCAGCGTGGTGGCAAATGCCTCGGCTGTTGCCTTCAGCGATGCCTCGTCCTGAATGCTCATGTAGGCATTGTCTGTACCTACGACCACGCCGTGTCCGGCGTTCAGCGTGGGCACCTCGTCGTCAGGCAGTGTCTGGCGCCAGTCTGTGCTCGGACGCTGTCCGTTGAGCAGCCAGCATGCCTCGCCGCTGGCCAGCTGATTCCCTTCCACTAATGTGCAGCCGTCGTTGGGCGTGCCGAAGGGTTCTGTATAGTAGCAGTTCGTCACCCGTACATTGCCAGGGTTGCGTGCAAAGGTGTAGGAAGCCTCCTCGCTGGTGCTTATCTCGGCCATGAGCAGCGAGTTGCGGATAGTGGTGGAGGCAGACGACCATCCCACGAATCCAGCACAGCTGGTGGTCTGTGCTCCTTCTATGCTGCCGTCGAAGAGACAGTGGTCGATGGTCAGTGTGCCGGCTGGGGCGCCGAAGAGCCCGCCGTGTGTGCCATCGCCCTCGATGTTGGATATGATGTGTACGCTGCTCGTCACGCGGTCAACCCGGTTCGTGCCGCTGGCACGTGCGGCCAGTCCGCCGGCAAACTTGCCCGAAGTGGTAATCTGTCCCTTGATGGTCAGGTCCTTGACCGTTGCTCCGTTCAGGCAGTAGAAGAGCCCGGCATTGTTCGTGTCACGATTTATGCCCACCGTAATGGCGTGTCCCTGTCCGTCGAAGGTACCGGCATAGCCCATGGCGGTGGAGAGCATCTTTACACGGCCGGCATATTCCACGTCGGCTTCCAGACGGGCATTCAGCCCGCTTTGTCCCTGACGCACAGCGCGTCCGAAGGCGTTCAGCTCCTCTGTCGAGGCAATGAGTACGGTGCCGTCCTCAGCCTTGCGCAGGGTGACTTCCTCGCTATGCTCGGCCACGTCTTTTTTCTTTGCCTGCACGTCGGCATACACTGCTGCTACCTCCTCGTCGCAGAGCGGTTTGTCATAGATACGTGCCAGGGCAATGTCGCCCGCAAACATGCTGCTGTTGCTGGTCTCATACCCTGGATCAAAGTCGCAACCCACGCCGTAGAAGCGTGCGTCGCTGTTAGCAAATCCCAGGTTGCCAGTGACTCCGCTGGCGCTGCCTGCCAGCTGGCCGTCAATGAAGAGCTTCACGGCACCTTCTTCCTTGTTCCACACGCCCATCAGGTGTACCCATTTGTCTGCCACCGGCTGCGTGTCGTTCATAATATCGTAGTAGCGTCCGTCCACGTACATCTCGAAGTCATATAACCCGTCGTAGATGATGAGGCCGATGCCGCCGCTCTGAAAGCCTCCGAACAGGTTCACCCACGTTCGATTGAACTCTCCACCTGCAAAGTAGGGTCGCACCATTGTCTCGAAGGTCACTCCGTCGGCTATTGCAGCCTCCATCTGGTCGTTGTGACCGATGCGTACATAGTTGGGCGACGGCTCTCCCCAGTCCTCGTCCGTCTGGCATAGGACGTTCATGTCAAACTGTGTGCTCTTCTCGATGCGTGGTGCACCCAGCACGGTCACTGGGTTTTGCATCGGCGAAGCGTCTGTCACCGTGCCGTCGTCATGAAACTCGATGTCCAGCACATCTGCTTTGGGCAGTTGGGCCCATGAGGCAAGCCCCCACATCAGGGAGCATGCCACTGTCAGTAAAATTCTCTTCATAGTACTTTTCTTGTTAGTTAGTTGTCTCATTATGTTATTTAAGTTTCGGGAGCTCTTAACTCAGCCATTATTTCCCATGACGTGTTCCTGTGGACTTTATCACGTGTGATAAACTTTTTTATCACGCGTGATAAACTATTTTATCATGTGTGATAAAGTTCCGTGCGGCACGTTATGAGACATGTTATACTAATCTCTTCTTTCCGTTCTGGATGTAGATGCCGTGGGGGAGTTGTCCGTTCTTGGGCTCCACCTTTTGTCCGTCGATGCGGTAGATGGCTGTGTCCTTCTGAGCAGCCGGAGTCTCTGCCTGCGGTACTGCCACGCTGCTTCCTCCGTCCTTCTGGATGCTGAAGCTTATGCGTGGGAATGGTTCCGTATATCCATTCCCTATGAAGTAGCCCACGAAGTAGGTCCCTTCGGGCAGTGGCGCGGTCCAGTTGGTGCTGCCGCTCGCGTTCAGGCGCAGCGTGGTGGGCGTCTTGTTGCAGTATAGCCAGGTGGGGCACTTCTCGTTCTTGGGCGTCAGACCCTCGGCATAGATGCCTACCCAGTCGTTCTTCATACATGGTGCCCCGCTGATGTTCACCTCGACGGCCTCGCCTGGTGCATAGACCTTCTTGTTGGTCTTCATGCTGAAGGATGCTGCTGTGTATGAGCGCTCTGTCACGAGGATGGGCAGGCGCTCGGAGATCTCCGTATAGCCGCTGTCCTTGAATAGCACGGCATAGTACTCCTGGCAGTCCTCGAGGTTGAAGGATATCTTTCCTTCTGCAGCATCGGTATAGGCCCACTTGTACGAGGGCGAACCGCTGCCAGGATTCTTGGTGCGCGGATAGATGCCTATCCAAGCCTCGGTGCCTACGGGGGCTCCGGTGTAGGAGATGCTCACCTCCTCGCCCTTGCGATAGAACATCTTGGGCGTACTCAGCGTAGCGGAGAGCAGCGTCTTGCTGGGGTCGATCCATTCGCTGTAGATAGGGTTGCCCTTCTTGCCGAAACACTCGCAGGGTCGTACGGCGAAGCGGAACAGACGCTCGTGGGGCAGTTCTCCCTCGCCGAAGACGCAGATGACCTCATCCTGGTCCTGTGCCTCGGCCAGATAGCAGTGGGGCGAGAAGACCCGCTTGGTGCATGATACGTTGATGACGTCGAGCCACTGATACTCCACCTGCACCTCATAGTCGAAGGCTCGCACGCCTCCGTCCTTTGTCAGGATGTTGGGGAAGTGGGCGGTCATCTGCAGTTGCTCGGTGCCGTAGCGGTCCTTGCCGCGTGCCTTGGTCGTAGTGACCCGGGCTGTAGCGGGGAACTGCGGCACGGGAGCCGTCTTGGCGCGGTTCTCATCGCTGAGCGGGTTGTCGCGTGAGATGGGCCAGGGCAGCACCCAGTTGTCGCCGACCAGCTGGTCATAGACAAACTCGCGGCGCTCGAAGGTGATGCAGTCGTCATAGACGCGCATCAGCATGCCTTGGCGTCCGTCGGAGCAGTTCATGTTGGGCATCTGGTAGGGAGGCTTCAGTGGGCTGTCGTCATGATACGTGTTCTCGCGTGCGGGCATAGGATATAGGTAGCTGAGCGAGGCGGTGCCGATGCTGGTAAAGCTTCCCTGCCAGAGATCGCGGTCGTCGTTGAGCGGCGAATGGGAGTGGCCCGAGAAGAGCACGGCATTGGGGTATTGGGAGAAGATGCGTGTCACAGTGCCGTCATCGCGTCCCCACGCCCACGGGCCGTTGCAGGTGTTCCTGGGATGGGCATGCTGCGTGTAGAAGAAGGGACGGTCGTTGTTCAGCTCCTGGCTGTGCTCCTCCATGAATTCCTGCAGGCCTGGAATATTGCCCGAGTGCCAGTGGGCACCGATGAAGTGGTATCCCTTCACCGTCTTGAACCAGATGGGGGCGTATTCCTCGTGGAAGCATGTCTTCCACACCTCAGCACGCCGTGGGCCGATGCCCTGTGCCTGTGCTGTCTCCTTGTCCGGGCGGTTCCAGGTGTAGCCGTCCACATCGTGATTGCCATAGATGAAGAGCTTCTCCACATGGGAACCGTCGGGCATCTTGTCGTCGGGGAATGTCTCGTACCATGCATCGGCCACCTCCTGCAGCTGCGGTTCCAGACCCCAGTCGGCCAGGTCGCCGGCCATGAGCACGCCGTCCACCTTCTGCGAACGGAAGTACTGGAGTGTGTGGCGGAATGTGTCGGCCGAGGCCTTGTCCCGGATATGGATGTCGCTCACGATACCGATGATGAGGTTGGGCGTGCCCAGAGTACGTACAGCCTGAGCAAAAGCTGGTGCATCCAAGCAGGCAACTCCTGCCAGTGCAGAAGACCGTTGTAGAAATTCTCGTCTGTTCATGTTTCTATATTTATATGGTATATATATGCTGGTTAAGGGTAGTTTTCAGGATTCATCCATTTCGGTTTGTTTGCTCTTTCAAACTGCAAAGATAGTGTAAAAGAGCGGAATGGCAAAAAAAAAGAATAAAAATGTGAATGGCGGAGAGAAGGACTACAAATAGCGTAGTAAAAGACTAATGGCGGTGCAGTCGGGTGACGAGGGGGTAGTGATCTGATACGTCGAACTCCTGGTCGATGTACGTACCGCTGGATGTCCAATGGTTGCTGGTGAAGATGTGGTCGATGCGCACGGGGAACCCGCTCTGATTGAACGAACGTCCGAATCCGCTCCCGCTCTGTCGATAGACCGAGTGGAGGCGTCGGGAGAGTTTCTGGTAGGTGTAGGAGATGGGGGTATCGTTGAAATCTCCCGCCATGATGATTGGGCGAGGGGAGAGCGAGTCTGCGATGTGGGAGAGCACGTCGGTCTGTGCACTGCGATACACCGCTGCCTGGCTCAGCTTCCTGAATAGGTTGAGGCTGCTTTCCTTGACCGTCTGGCGGTGCGGGTCTTTGAACATGTCGCGGTATTCCTTCTTGTCTTCGTCGTTCAGCTGGTTGCTCTCCAGATGGTTGTTCACCACCAGAATGCTGTCTCCGTCACGCCCTACCCAGCATGCTATGCTGCTGTTCTTGCGGGTGGGATAGGCAATGTGGATGGTGTCGCCCAGGATGGCGAGGCGTGTCATGATGTGGTTGTCGGTAGCTCCCACGTGGGAATAGTTCATTTCCTGCATCAGTGCCTTTGCGTCCTCGCGCCAGAACCATGAGTGTGGGAATTCCTGGAGGCAGAGGATGTCGGGCTGCACCTGCCGCACATATTCGGTGAAGGCTGCCTTCGCACTGTCGCTTTGGATGCCGCAGGCGTTGAAGGTGAGCACGGTGAGCGTCTCGCCGCCTTCGGGGGTTGATTTCAGCCGCATGGGACAGTAGTCATAGATGTAACTGCCCACGAGCAACATGCCGATGAGTGGCACCAGCGTGTATCGTACTCGGAATATAAGCCAGAAAATGAGGAAGGCGATATTGATGCTTAGGACCACGGGGAACATCAGTCCCATCACCGAGATGGTGGGGAAGCGGCCGGGCGACACCCATGTACTCAGGCAGCACAGCCATAGTGCGGCCAGGCAGCACAGGTTGGCCCCGAGAAACAGTGCAGAGAGTAGTTGCTTGAACCGGTTCATTCTGGTGTGGTCATTTTTTCTGGCTGAAGTCGAAGAGGCGCTTCTTCTCCTCCTCTGTCAGACCATTGTATCCGTTGCGTTTCACCTTGTCCAGGATATGATTGATCTCCTCCTCGTGTTCCTTCTGTTGCTGGCGGTAGTTCATGTCCTGGGTATATTTGCCGCCATTTCTTTGCGTGGTGTGGCTTGACTTCTGCCGGCGGAAGATTCCCGAGAACCATTGCCGCCATCCGTTGCTCCCCGAGTCACGGTCGTAGTAAGAGTAGCCTCCATATCCACTTCCCGAGCGGCCTCCGCCATGATTGCGCCAGTATAGGATGAGAAGCAGGCCGAAGAGCATGCCGCCCAGATGGGCAAAGTGGGCCACGCCGTCGTTAGAACGGCTCAGGGCCGACAGGAGCTCGATGACGGCGTATCCGCATACAAAATACTTCGCTTTGATGGGGAAGGGAAAGGGGAATATAAAGATGCGTTCCTCGGGATATGTCATCCCAAAGGCCAGCAGGATGCCATAGACGGCACCCGATGCACCTACCGTGGTCCAGCGGTTCAGGTACTCGGCCATCTCCACCGTCACGCCGGAGAGGCTCACCTGTTCGTAGCTACCCAGTCCCTGAGTCAGGAACGAGACATACTGGACACCCTCTTGCATCAGGCCGGCCCCCAGGCCGCACGTCATATAGTAGAATAGGAAGCGACGCGGCCCCATCGTGTTTTCCACGACGCGCCCGAACATCCAGACTGCAAACATATTAAAGAAGATATGCTCCAGTCCGCCGTGCATGAACATGTATGTGAAGAACTGATACCAGCGGAAGTCGCTGGCCAGAAAGAAGTGGAGGCCCAGAAGATTGTCCAGGTCGATGCCGTAGAGCGATGCCACATAGCGTCCGGCAAACATCAGGATGTTGATGATGAGCAGATTCTTGGTTATCGTGGGCATGTTGTTCATATCGATTCGTCTGTTTTATCTGTTAGATGATGCGTTATATTTGCATCAGTCGCGCTTTGCGTGACAAAAGTACAAAAATCCCTCCATATAACAAGTGATGAGGGCAGATTTTTCTCATTCGTACATGTCGGAAGTGGCAGAACGGAGCTGCTTGCAAGCCATTGCAGAGGCTGACCGATAAGTACTTCCTGATGCAGACGCAGATGAGGCCCTTTTGCCGTGCCGTTTGAAGATAAATCAGTCTGAATTTGCCTACTTATTAAGCGAAAAGAGAGTATTTTCTACTCTTTTTTCCCTTTTTAGCATAATTTTTTTTGAAAAAACTTGCCGCGATGTATAAAGTTGTATATATTTGCCGTGAAAATAAGGTTTTAATCAACGTAATAATAACCATTTAAAGTAACGTAGTATGAATAAGACGGAATTGACAGCAAAGATTGCTGAGAGCGCAGGCCTGAGCAAGGTTGACGCAAAGAAAGCTTTGGATGCCACACTGGCAGCTATCGTAGAGGCCGTTAAGGCTGGTGACAAGGTGACCCTGATTGGCTTCGGCACATTTGCCGTGACAAAGCGTGACGCACGCAAGGGCATCAACCCGCAGACGAAGAAGACCATCTCCATCCCCGCAAAGAAGGTGGTGAAGTTCAAGGCTGGTGCTGACCTGGCACTCTAAGCCTCTATGCTCCGTGAGGAGCTTCTTTTATTGTAGTTTATGGGATGGGCTCAGCAATACTGGGCTCATCCTCTTTGTTCATATAGGGAACTGGAATGAAATCGTATAAGACGCTGTTATTCATCCTGTGCGTTGCTGTGGGGCTGGGGCTGATGGCCGCCTTTTTCCCGCGCGAGGGGGTATATATTTATGATGTCCTGTTTCGTTTCCCGGCTCTCAGTGAGGTGATGGGGCCCGAGCCGGAGGCTGTGGAGGAAGAGGGGGAAGAAGAGGAAGCCGCGGCCGACACGCTCTCACCTGAGGAGCTGATGGAGCAGCGGCTGGCGGCCCTGCATGCCTCGCGCGACTCTGAGTTCGTGGCCTATATAGCCAAGAGTCCCACCCGGTTTTATATGCCAGAGGACGATGCGGCCTATCTTGATCCCTTATTCCAAGCGCTAATCGAAGCTCAGAAGCGACCGACGCGAATCATGCACTATGGCGACTCGCAGATTGAAGGCGACCGCATGACAGGCGTCTTGCGCGAATACTTCCAAGACACTTTTGGCGGAAGCGGTCCTGGCTTGGCTCCGGCGGTGCAGACACTGGGCAGTGCCACGGTCACCGTCACCACGCGTCCCGAACTGCCTCATTACATGTTCTTCGGCTCCTCGTCTTTCCATGCCGACCACAACCGCTATGGCCCTCTGGCCCAGGTGGCCCAGGTGACAGACTCTGCCACCTTCGAGGTGGCTTGCCACGGCGGGAAGTCCTATCCCCATTGTCGCTCGTTCCGCAGGCTGAGTGTGTTGCTCTCGGGCAGCGGCAGCCTCACAGTTCCCTTGTCAGACTCCACTTCTGTGGAGCTCACCTCCTCGCTTGACAGCGCCTATCACGGCCTGCGCATCGCATCGGCCACGCTTCCGTCTGCCGTGAGCCGTGCCACCGTGACGGCACGCGGCAACATGGAGGTGTATGGTCTCATGCTTGATGGAGCCGGAGGCGTCTCGGTGGACAACATTGCCATGCGTGGCGTTTCGGGCACATTATTTACGTCCATCGGGCGCGAGTCGCTGGCTCCCTTCTTCAGCCAGCAGGACGTCTCGCTCATCATCTTGCAATATGGCGGCAACTCGGTGCCTTACCTGAAGGACAGCCGTGGCATCTCGAACTATAAGCGACAGCTGATGGCCCAGATATCGCTCTTCCGGCAGATGTCTCCCTCGTCGTGCATTCTCCTTATCGGCCCTTCGGATATGGCCACTGTCGATGGCGAGGAGATGAAGACCTATCCGCGCCTGCCCGAGATTGTCGATTCGCTGCGTGCGGCTGCCGTGGAGAGCGGTGCCGCCTTCTGGAATATGTATCGCGCCATGGGTGGGCGTGGCTCGATGGTGCGCTGGGTCGAGGCCGACCCGCAGCTGGCCGGCGAGGATTACATACACTTCACACCGCGGGGCGCCCGCAAGATGAGCGAACTGCTGTGCCAGACCTTCGACTTCTATTATAAATATTATCGTTTCCGCCACGGGCTGGACCAGGAGACGCTTCCCGAGGATTCTGTAGCTAATGATACGACACGCACTGACACTCTTCATCGTCCTGTGGTTCAGTAGCTCCGTGGGAGCTCAGCTGTTGCCGCCTCAGGAGATTCCCGAGGTGGCCTGCCTGCATGTGGACTGCGGGCAGGACTCCCTCCAGTTTCCGGGCGGGCGTGAACGGTTCGACAGTCTCCGGCGTGTCCTGGACACGCTGCTCCTCACCGGTCAGGGCCATCTGAACATCCTGCACATCGGTGGCAGCCATGTCCAGGCCGGCCATTTCTCTCATCGTGTGCGGGCTGATCTGGCGGCAGCCACTGGGATGAATGCTGCCGGGCGCGGCCTGCTCTTCCCCTATACGGCGATGAGGACGAATGCTCCGCAGAGCTATGCCATGTGGCACGAGGGCAGATGGGCCTCCAGCCGCTGCGTGGAGCGTGAACCGCGTCTTCCCCTGGGCCTCACCGGTGCCTGCATAGAAACGAGCGACACGGCGGCGCGCGTCTTCATCGATATGGCTTCACTCTCCCTGTGGCGCACGGACACCCTGCGCATTCTGGGCGAGGGCTCCACGCCCGATGTGGTTCCGATGTTCGTGTGGCACGCAGATACCATTGCCCCGCTGCCGTCCGATGGGCAGCCCGGCTTCCGCTTCGTCCTGCCGTCCGAGGCCGACACGTGCTGCCTCCTCTTCCGCGGTCTGGCGGCCGACAGCCTCACGTTCCGCCTGCGTGGCGTGTTTACGGAGAGCCATGCGCCCGGCATCACTTACTGTGAAGCAGGCATCAACGGAGCCAGCGTCCCCTCGTGGCTGCGCTGTACGCTCCTCGAGCAGGACCTCGCGCTCGCCCCGCCCTCGCTTGTCATCTTCGGCATCGGCATCAATGATGCGAATATCATGCCCCAGACGTTTAATCCCGAGCAATTCAAGGCCAACTACCGGGAACTCATCCGCCGTATCCGGACGGTCAGCCCCCGGTGCTGTTTCCTCTTCATCACGAACAACGACTGCTGGTTCAGCTTTCGTGGGCGGCGGCGCCAGTACAATACGAACACGCCCCGCGTACAGCAGGCCATGCGTGAGTTGGCTGCCGAGGTGGACGGAGCCGTCTTCGACGTCTTCTCCCTGATGGGCGGACTGCGCTCCTCGGCAGCATGGGTGCGTGCCCGCCTGCAACGTCCCGATCACATTCATTTCACGCGTGAGGGCTACGAGCTGTGGGGCGACCTCCTCTATAATGCACTGGTGAAGACCCGGCCACGAACATAGGTTCGGCAGGCCACGAACATAGCTTCGGCAGGCCACGAACATATCTTCGGCAAGCCATGAACATAGCTTCGGCATGCCCGAGGATTCCCGCGCTCAGGACAGTCAACAATGAAAGTATTCAGATATGACGTATTTCGATTTAATATCCGTCCCATTCTTCAGTATGGTATCTTCCTCTTTGGCGGGGTGGGGTGAGGCTTTCCGTGAGGTCTTCGCCTTCAATCCCGACTCGCCCCTGCTCTTCACCCAGCTCCAGTTCTGGGTGTTCTTTGCCGTTGTCTTTGCCGGCTTCACACTGATCACCGTGCGCCCCTTCCGCTGGCAGCAGGCACTGCGCAATGCCTATCTCTTCCTCGTCAGCCTGTTCTTCTATTTCAAGACCAGCGGCTATTTCGTGGGCTTGCTCGTGCTGGTCACCTGTACCGACTACCTCATTGCCCGTGGCATTTACAGCCAGCGCGAAAAGCCTCGCTGGCGAGCCCGTGCCCTGCTCTCTCTCAGTGTCTGTATCGACCTGGGCCTGCTCTGCTATTTCAAGTACAGCTACTTCTTCATCGACATGCTCAACCAGCTCCTGGGCACGCAGCTCCAGGTGACCAACATCGCAGCCGAGGCCGCCAATCGCCTGACACACTCCACGTTCTGGAGCGTGGACCGCATCATCCTGCCCGTGGGCATTTCGTTCTATACCTTCCAGGTCATCAGCTACACGGTGGATGTCTATAAGGGACTCATACGCCCTGTGCGCAACATTCTCGACTTTGGCTTCTACGTCTCCTTCTTCCCGCAGCTCGTGGCCGGCCCCATCGTCAAGGCCTCCGACTTCATCCCTCAGCTCTATCGCCGCTACTTCCTGAGCCGCATGCAGTTTGGCATCGCTGTCTTCTGGATTCTGAACGGACTGGTGAAGAAGATAGTACTCTCCGATTATCTGGCGGTGAACTTCATCGACCGCGTCTTTGCCAATCCCCATTTCTTCTCTGGGTTCGAGAATCTGATGGCGCTCTTTGTCTATTCCCTCCAGGTGTATGCCGACTTCTCCGGCTATACCGACATCGCCATCGGTCTGTCGATGCTCATGGGGTTCCATCTGCCCATGAATTTCAACTCGCCCTACAAGGCCCCTAACTGCTCCAACTTCTGGAAGCGCTGGCATATCTCGCTGTCCCGCTGGCTCCAGACCTACCTTTACATCCCGCTGGGCGGCAACCGCAACGTCACGGGAGCCACCTATTTCTGGATTACCGTCATCACCCTCTTCACCCTCATTCTGAGCGGCAGCGTGTGGCTGGCCATGCTGGCGGCGGGAGTGTTGCTCTCTGTCATCTGGACGGCCTATCGGCGGCCCGAGAAGCGGCGCCATATCTATGCCAACCTGAACGCAATGATTACGATGCTGCTGGGCGGACTCTGGCATGGGGCCTCGTGCAACTTCCTCGTCTGGGGCGGACTGAACGGGCTGGGCATGATCGTCTATAAGTTCTGGCGCGACTATTCCCCGCTGCGCCAGACACTCTATGCCACTGCCGTCACGGCCGTCCTGGCCTTCCTGGCTGTCTATACCCCTGCGCCGCTGTGGAACGTGCTGCTCGTCTTCGTGGCTTTCATCTGCCTCAGCGCGTGGCTGCGCTGGCTGTTCCGCGGAGTCCATTGGCGTGTTTTCGGCTATGTGAACCATGCTTGGTGCATCGCAGTGACGTTCACTTTCATCACCTTCACGCGACTCTTCTTCCGTTCGGGGTCAAACCTCGACCCGGCGGTGGCCAATGAGACGGCATGGCGCATCGCCACCGAGATGATTCGTGCCATCGGCTCGCGCTGGAACGTGAACGTCGTGGATGTCTGCATGGCCTATCGCAATGTTTTCCTGCTCTTCCTCCTGGGCATGATCATCCACTGGCTGCCCACCGACTGGAAGCGGCGCTACCGCCTCTCCTTTGCCCGTCTGCCGCTGCCGGCCATCTACGTAGCCGTTCTCGCTGCCGTCTTCCTGCTCTATCAGTTTGTGACGGCCGAGATGCAGCCCTTCATCTACTTCCAGTTCTGAGGCCGCCACTCCTCCATATTCAACCCGAAATACGTCGCCGCGCCCTCGAGGTCCGGAAGCTGCTGTCAGGCGCCGCACTCCGTCCCCTTTTTTCCCACGTGTGGGAAAAGGCTGCGCTACACGTTGCATCGGGTTTTCCCACACGTGGGAAAAAAGGCCGAGGCATACAGCTCCGGAGGTAAGGCCACGCCCCATCGCCGTCTCCGCCGCTCGAGAGCCATGCTATATATATTAATGTTCGCGCGCGTGAGGACCGTGAGGGTCTGTGCGTGTCACGCATGGTGCCGAGTTACACAACGTGCCACGCAGCGCTTTATCACGCGTGATAAAAAAGTTTATCACACGTGATAAAAGAGTTTATCACACGTGATAAAGTCCACAGGAACACGTCATGGGAAATAATGCATACTTTCTGCTCGCCGTCATCGCCCGGAAAGGGGGACGGAAGAACCACCTTGTCCGAACAGGATACTACCACGGAATCGGAACTCCCGAATCTTCAATGAAGTCATCAATATGGCGTGATGCAAAGATGTCCACATGGATGGCCTAAATGTCGCCTCTCGTCTCTCTCTGTTCATCAAAAGGGTCGCAGCGCGCAGCTCCGGAGGTAAGGCAACGCGCCCCGCCGCCTGGCAGCCATGCTATATATATATTGTTCGCGCGCGTGAGTGCCGTGAGGATCCGTGCGTGTCACGCATAGTGCCGAATAGTAACATGCGCCGGCACTTTTTTAATACTCCTTAACATAAAATGCCTCAAAAGAAACTTTTTTTCACGGAAAAGTGTGGTATATTCAGAAATAATTCGTAATTTTGACCACGCGAAAGCTAACAACAACTGACATTTTACTACTCGGGAACGAGGAAAGTACAATAATACAAACGTTAGAAACAACTGATTGAAGCACGCAGAGCACAAACCAATCAGGAGAGACTTACGGAAGAGGACAGCGATTCATGTTTAAGAAACTTTCAAAGAGAATACATTGACGAAACGAAGTACTAACACACTTTTATTAAACTTAATCAACAACTTATGCGTAAAAAACTACTGAACGCATGCTTGCTCGCCATGATGATGGTGACAAGCACGACAGCATGGGCACTCTCCCAGGTGGACGGTGTCTATCAGATCGGTACGGCCGAGGACCTGAAGGCCTTTGCCGACCTTGTGAACGGTGGCGACACCTATGCCTGCGCAGTGCTGACGGCCGACATCGACTACGGCATCGAAAGCACCATGATCGGCATGGACATGCCCGACGGAACCACCTCTTGGTACAACGGACGCTTCGACGGCCAGGGCCACACGGTGAAGTTGAACATGTTCCCCACCCAGAACGGCGGCGCCCTGTTCCAGAACGTGGGCTACCAGGGACGCATCACGCGCGTGATGACCACCGGTACCATCACCACTGAGTTCAAGTTCGCTGCAGGTATTGCAGGCTGGAACCGCGGTGTCATCAGCCGCTGCGCCACCACGGTGACCGTTATGAGCGGAATTGCCGGTGACGGCACACACGGAGGTATCGTGGGTGTGGCCCAGGCAAACAGTATGGTGGCCGACTGTATGTCTGCCATGACCATTACCACCGCTGCCACCATCAACTGCGGCGGACTCGTGGGATGGTCCGAGGGAAAGTCCGTCATCCAGAACTGTCTTAACATTAACGACTTCCAGTTCGAGAACCAGAGCGGAAGTGCCGTGACATCGCGTAACTTCAACAGCTACGTGAGCCAGGGCTACGGTCTGTATTACGTGACCCCCTTCGGCGACCTCACAGGCGGTACGCAGATTACCGAGGAGGATGTGAAGAGCGGCAAGGCCTGCTTCCTGCTGAACACCGACCAGCACAAGATCATCTGGACACAGAAGATCGGCGAGGATCCGTATCCCCTGCCCTTCGGCGACCGCGGCCAGGTATATTGCTCGGCTCCGACGGCCTGCGACGGAACCACCGAGACAGAGGGTGCCACGTATAGCAACTCGCCCCTTGGCGGCACGCCCACCGCTCACACGCTGACAGCCGGATTCTGCTCCACCTGTAAGGGTGTCACCACAAGCCGACGCTATGAGGGTCCGAGCACGCACAACCACGACTTCACGGGCTACTACGACTACGAATTCGTAGAGCGCGACAGCGAGGGATGGTACCTGGTGAAGACCGCCGAGGACATGCTCTGGCTGGCCAACACCGAGACGCTGAACAACGAGTACTTCCGCTGCAAGTTCATGAACGACATCGACTACAGCGACTACGGCTACTGGCTGAACATCAGCAACTGGTTTGCCGGCATCGTGGACGGACAGGGCCACAAGCTGACCATCAACATCGGCCCCGTCACCGACTCGTGGAGCTCGGGTATCACGCCCAAGCTGTCCGGTACGGTGCGGAACATGTGGATCGACGGTAAGGTGACCGCATCGGCCACCGGCGGTGCATCCGTCTGCGGCCAGGCACAGGACAACAATGCATCGATCGAGAACGTCATCAGCACCGTGGACATCATCTCCACCGTGACCGGCGACGGCACCCACGGAGGCTTCGTGGGTCGTTCCAATACGCAGGTCCACCTGACGAACTGTATCTTTGCCGGCTCCATCCAGGGCGAGGGAACCTCCAATTGTGGTGGACTCGTGGGCTGGGCCAGCAACCCCACCTTTGTGGACAACTGTATCGTGGCGGCCACCTTCAACCTGGCCGAGGGCGACAACAATACCTTTGCCCGCCGTCCGACGGCTCTGCGTATGTCCGGTCGTCCCAACTACTACGTGAATGCCAATGGTACCGTGCCCGAGGGTGTCATCCAGATTGACGCTGCCGACCTGGCCAGCGGCGCGGCCACCTTCCGCATGAACGGCGACCAGAGCCTGATAGAATGGACCCAGGCACTGGGCACCGACGAATATCCTCTGCCCTTCCTGGGCCACGGACAGGTCTATGCCAATCCCTCCGGCGGTTATCGCTGCGACGGCACGCTGCTTGGCAACGTGTCGTACTCGAACACCGAGGTGCCGCGCGTGCTCCCCGATCATAAGTATGTCGATGGATTCTGCTCCGTCTGCGACGGCTATGACCCCGACTATCTGCAGCCCAACGCCGACGGCTTCTACGAACTGGGCACCGGACGCCAGCTGGCATGGTTTGCCCATAAGGTGGTCGAGGGAGGCAATGGCGGTCTGAACGCCCTGCTGACAGCAGACATCGACATGAACGGCGAGAACGACCACTTCCGTTCCATCGGTACCGAGGCTAACCCCTATACCGGACACTTCGACGGACAGCACCACATCATCAGCAACCTGAATATCAACGAACCTGGCGTGAAGGGAGTGGGCCTCATCGGCGGTATCGCCGGACCTGCAGTCATCGAGAATACTACGCTCGACAACTCCTGCTCCATCATCGGTAACGGCTATGTGGGCATGATTGGATTCTCGTCGCCCATCGTAGGCGCCGTGACCCTGCGCAACCTGGGCAACGAGGCCGACGTGACCTCTGTGGACGGTGCCAATGCCGGCGGTATCCTGGGATGCTCCATGAGCAGCAGCGTGACCTTCACGCTCGAGAACTGCTATTCGACGGGTACCATCTCCGGACCCACGGAGAACGGTATGCTCTCCGGCTGGTTGGGTGCCAACGCTGTGGTGACCAACTGCTGGTCCACCAGCCCCATCACGGGCTTCACGGACGAGGCCACCAAGTTCGCCCGTCGCAGCAGCGCCACCTTCACCAACTGCTATGCCACTGACGGTGACGGATCGCAGGCCACCAAGATTACCGAGGACCAGGTGGTCAGCGGCGAACTGGCATACAAGCTCAACGGCAATCAGTGGGGCGAACCCACCTGGTACCAGTACCTGCCCGAGGACTACCATCCCGTGACCATCCCCACACACGGACATGTCTATTACTACGGCGGACTCTTTGGTTCCGTGGATGACGAGTCTGAGTTCCAGACCCTGCGTCAGGAGATCAAGGATACCGAGAGCAGCTGGATCGACGGTGAGAACTTCGTGGCCGAGGATTCGCTCATCGAGGCATACCGCACCACCATCGAGGGCGTTGACGGATGTACCACGATGAAGGAACTCTACGACTATGTCAATAGCATGAGCGGCCAGAAGAGCAACCTGCAGAAGAGTGCCGATGCCTACAATAAATATATCGCGCGCGCACAAGAGCTGCGCACAATTCTCGAGAACGACCAGACCTTCCAGGGCGATGACCGCGAGATACTGGCAGCCTATCTGGATGGCGAGGACGAGCCCAATGAGCTCTATCCCAACGGTGCTTACTATTACATCATCGACTACCACATACTGTCGGCTGAGGGAATTGCCCAGGAGATGGCCTTCATGAACGAGCTGTACACGAATGCCGTGAAGTTCGGCTACATCGAGGGCACAGAGATTACCAGCCTGCTCACCAACCCGAAGTTCGTGGATGCATTCACCACGGGTTGGGAAGGCGTGCTCGGCTCGGGCAAGACCTCTGCCACGCTGCAGGATCCCAACGACCCCGAGAAGACTGCTACATGGGTAGGTGCCGAGGCCTGGAACAAGGTGTTCGACATGCACCAGACGCTCCACAACATGAAGGAGGGCGTATATCTGCTCAAGATGAACGCTTCGCAGCGTGCCAGCTCGAGCATTAACACAAAGTCGCTCAACTATACCGCTTCGATGTACCTGAACGATAACCTTACCTATCTCCCTGCTGCTATCGAGACCACGATTTCGGCTGAGGAAGCCGTCGATCAGGTGAATGCTAACATCACCGGCGCCACGGCCGACCTCACAGTGACGGACGGTGACGGCAACGTGACCGGCTACTACCTGCACGGACAGCTCTCTATGGCCATCGCTGCCAATTCGGACCGCAGCCCCGTCTATATGGTAGCCCAGGTGGGCGAGGACGGCGAGCTGACCGTCGGCATCAAGAACCCGGGTTCGGGCAAGGGCAGCGACTGGGTAGGCTTTGCCAATACGATGCTCACCTACTGTGGTGAACTCAGCTCCGAGGCAGCTGGAGCCGCCATCCAGCAGGCACTGGACGGGCAGCTGGAGCGCGCCAACCTGATGCTCAGCGAGTATGAGCCGATTATCGACCAGAACTATGCCGTACAGCCCAACTACAGCGCCGACCTGCAGGCCGAGCTGGCCGCTCTCGTACAGGAGGCTCAGGAGGCTGCCGACAACGCTGCCAAGTACGAGTATGTACAGAAGTTCAGCGACATCTTCCAGCGTATCTACGAGTGCAAGATGGCCTACGTCACGATGTACAAGACCTCAGACCTCATCGAGTCTGTAGTCGGAATGCTCAGCAGCTCGGATCCCGAGGTACCCGGCGAAATCACTGCCGACGAGGCTACGGAGTACTATAACATGATCGGTGACCTACAGGCTGGATACATGGACGGTGTATACAGCGCCGAGGAAGCACTCAACCCGGCTGGCATGGAGAAACTCTATGCCTACGTACCCGAGCAGAATGCCAACGGCGTATATCAGCTTAAGGACAAGTTCAACATGGCCTACTTTGCAGCCTACATCAATTCGATATCTCCTTCAGCGAATGCTGTGCTCTGCAACGACATTGACATGAAGAACGTTGACTTCGTCGGCATCGGTACGTCGAGTTCGTCCTACACCGGAACGTTCGACGGACAGGGCCATACCATCAGCAACCTGAAGGTGAACGGCGGCGAATATGCCGGACTCTTCGGACGCGTAGGTACGTGTACCATCAAGAACTTCATCCTCGACAGCTCCTGCTATATCTACGGTAGTGCCTACGTAGGCGTCGTGGGTGGCTCGAACGGCACGGTGACCGTGACCATCGACCAGGTGGGCAACGAGGGAATCGTGGAGTCGTCGGCTCAGAATGCCGGTGGTATCATCGGCTGCAACATGAGCAGCTCGGCTACCTTCAAGATTAGCAACTGCTACGTGACGGGCGACATCCTGGGTGGTAGCGAGAGCGGCGCCATCTCGGGATGGACGGGCGGCTCCAAGAGCTCGCTGACCAACGTGTGGGCCGTATGTAAGGTGAAGGGATATGCTGCCGACCTGGCCTTCGTGCGCCACAGCACGAGCGACGTCACCACCCTATCGGGATGCTATGCCTTGGTGACCAATGACGAAGGTACGGTGCTCTCTGAGACCGACGTGACGAACGTGAACGCCGAGACACTCAAGAGCGGTTCGCTCACATGGAGCCTGAATGGTTCCTCGAGCGAGAATCCCGTCTGGTTCCAGAACCTTGCTACGGACACCGTGCCCCGACTCTTCACGGGCGACGTGCTCTACCGCTATGCCGGCGAGTTCACCAATGAGAAGCCCGTCATCGAGCTGAATTCCTATGCTTACGGCATAGACACGAACAGCGACAATGACAAGGTGACCGTGAAGTACACGCTGAACTCTCCCGCACGCGCAGCCAAGATCAACTTCTATGCAGGCGAGACCAAGGTATATACCGAGGAACTGGCCGGCGACGACCTGGCCAAGGGCAGTCACGCCGTAGAAGTGGCCAACAGCAATCTGGGCGCTGCAGGCACTGAAATCACCTTCGACATCGAGGTGACCTCCATCGGCGTGAAGGAGAATTCGCAGGTGAAGGCTCCTACGGAGAGCGGCCAGTACATGTCGAACGCCGTGCGCAGCATGGCTTACAACGACAACGTGGAGAGCCCGTCCTTCGGTACACTCTACGTGGCCGAGCCCAAGCAGAGCGGTACGGGTGCCGGCATGATCGACTACGGCAACGGCAAGCCCGCCGGTATCTATGCCTTCGACCCGCAGTTCGAGCAGATCCTGGCTGCTGACAGCACACCTGGCTTCACCGGTGGTCTCGTCCTGGGCAAGTATGCTGACGGACGCACCGGACTGAAGGTGTATGGCGAAAATGCCGTATATGACCCGAAGACCGTTCACTTCACAGCCGACGGACGTCTGTTCGTAGGTCGTATGGGTGGTGTGAGCAACAGCCCCATCATGGAGGTGGATCCCGAGAACCTCGACTCCTGGACGCCTGTCTTCACCGACGAGCACGTACTCGACAGCCTGACGGGCAGCATCTTCTTCGAAGGCGAAGAGGTGGCTTCCAACATGGCCGGCCTCACCTCCAGCGGTAAGGGCGACGACCTGACCCTCTGGGGATGGAACGCTCGCCGCAGCGATGGCCAGCGCAACCCGAGCGACTACTTCCTGCGCACCTATAAGCTGGGTACCGCTAAGCAGTTCCACGGCGCAGCCGTTGCTCCGTTTGCTGATTACGACGGCAAGTGGGGCTACAACTACAGCGGCATGAACATCGCAGCCGACCAGCGCGGCGGCTTCTGGTACATCTCGTATGTGGGCACTCCCACAGCCGAGCGTCCCTCGATGAAGCATGTGAACGCAGCCGGCGAGGTGGACTACACGAACGAGGCCCGCGTGCTCTACGGCGGTGGCATCTGGATCAGCCGCGACGGTACCATGCTCGCATATCCGAACCCGGGCGTGACCAACAGTGTGGTGATTGCCACTACTGACTATGTGCCCATGGCCAATGGACAGATCAGCCTCACTCCCGTGGTGGCTGTGAGCACCGTGGACAACTATCCCAGCGGTATCGTGCTCGACCATGCCGGTAACCTCTACGTAGGCTCCTATAAGAGCCAGACGCTGAACAGCTACGTCATCGCCAACAAGGACGATGTGGTGACCACCACCCCGTCGAACAGCCGCGCCAACTTCAAGGTGGGCGAGACGAAGACTGGCATCGAGCAGATCGCTACCGAGGATACCAACGATATCTACACCATCGGTGGCGTGAAGGTAGAGAAGGCCGTCAAGGGCGTGAACATCATCAACGGACGTAAGGTGATGGTTAAGTGAGGGCAAAAGAGTCAAGGGCTCACACTGAGCCCTTGACCCCTTTGCTGTACATAAATCATCTCGACACAGCCAAGATGATGGTTAAGTGAAAAACCTCCGCCGCCCTCCCATATAGGGCGGAATAGGACCGATTAATCTCTATGAGGCCCGCAGAATATATATCTGCGGGCTTTTTCTGTACTATATATTAATGCAAGCAGTATATATTGATACAATCTTGACAAAGTGAAATTTTTTTCTCGAGAATGTTTTGGTCTTTTATCAGGTTTTTCATACCTTTGGAGACTAAAAAGATGGAAACTTCACTTTTTTACTAACCTAAATTAATTAATCTATGTACAAAAAACTACTGAACACATGTCTCCTGGCAGCGATGCTGCTGGTGAGCCGTGCTGCGATGGCTATCGGCTATGCCGGCGACGTCATCCAGATTGGTACGGCCGAGGAACTGAAAGCCTTTGCCGAACTGGTGAACAGTGGTGTGGACGGCGCCAACTTCGCGGCAGCTGAACTCACGGCCGACATCGACTACGGCACGGAGGGCACCATGATTGGCTGCGAAGACTACAACTTCCAGGGCTGCCTGGACGGTAAGGGCCACACCATCAAGATTAACATGTTCGGTACGGCCGACTATCAGGCCCTGTTCCGCAACATCGGTATCAACGGCCGCGTGAAGAACCTCAAGGTCGAGGGAAAGATTACCACGGAGTACAAGTATGCTGCTGGTATCGCAGGCAAGAACACAGGTACGATTACGAACTGCTGGGTCGATGTAGAGATTGTCAGCAGCATCGCCGGTGACGGCACGCATGCCGGCGTGGCTGCCATCACCTATCGCGGCTCCGTGATTGCCAACTGTCTGGCCAAAACCCAGCTCCACAGCGAGGGTACCACCAACTGCGGCGGTATCGTGGGATGGACGGATGCACACACGACCGTGGAGTGCTGTCTCGTCATCAACGACATCACGCTGAGCACGCCTGACGGAAGTGCCACCATCGCACGTAATGTAGGCAACATCAAGAAGGCCTACAACAACTTCTACACGAAGGCCTACGGTGATACTACAGGCGGCACGCTCGTAAGCGAGGAAGACCTCAAGAGCGGTAAGGTATGCTTCCTGCTGAACCATGACCAGAGCGACATCCAGTGGACACAGACCATCGGTGAGGACAACTACCCCGTGCCCTTCAAGACGCAGAAGCAGGTGTACTGCTCGGCCGACACGAAGTGCGACGGCACGACCGACGTGGAGGGTGCCACCTACGGCAACTCCGACCTTGGCGGCAAGCCCACAGCCCACACGCTGGACGGCGGTAGCTGTACGACCTGTGTGGCTACCATCAGCGGCGGCGTGGACCGCACCCTGACCCAGGGCTGGTTCAACCCCACCTATGTGGAGCGTGACAAGGACGGATGGTTCCTGGTGAAGACGGCCGACGACATGTGGTGGCTCTCCGAGCTGCATACACTCGGTAACGAGAACTACGGCCTGAAGCTGATGAACGACATCGACTATACAAAGCGCAGCGAATGGCTGAACATCAACAACTGGTTCAGCGGCTACTTCGACGGCCAGAACCACACGCTGAAGATTGCCCTGGGCGCTGGCAACACCACGTCCATCATTCCCAACTTCTCGGGTGATATATATAATGTAGCCATCGTGGGCACCATCGCTTGCGGCGGCAAGCAGTATGCCGGTGCAGTGACCAGCCACACGCGCAACTCTAACCGTCAGCCGACTATCACCAACGTGCTGAGCGACGTGGACATCACCTCCGACGTGGTGGGCGACGGTACGCACGGCGGTATCGTGGGCGTGTCGGACGCTGAGTTCCACATGACCAACTGTATCTTCGTAGGTAGCATCACCAGCGAAACGACGTCGAACTGCGGCGGTCTCATCGGATGGTGCGGCAGCCCCTGCCATGCAGCCAATTGTGTGCAGGCCGGTTCGATCAGCATTGCCGACGGCGACAACAATGTCGTAGCTCGTAACCCGACCGGTTTCCGCGCTGAGAATATCTATTATGTAGAGCCCTTCGGTGCCATCCCCGGCGGTCTTACCCAGATCGATGCTTCCCTGCTCAAGTCGGGTGAACTGGCCTACAACCTGAACGGCGACCAGACGAACATCCAGTGGACGCAGGCTATCGGTACGGACGAGTATCCCTACCCGTTCCCCGGCCACGGACAGGTGTATGCACAGCCCTCCGGCGGCTTCCGCTGCGACGGTATGCCTCTGGGCAACACGACCTATACGAACACCAAGGTGGACGTAACCCGTCCCGACCATGTGTTCAACGGTGGTTTCTGTGACAACTGCCACACTTACGACGTGAACTACATGCAGCCCAATGCCGATGGCTACTATGAACTGGCCACAGGTAAGGACCTCGCATGGTTCAGCCACCTCGTGACCGAGGGACAGGACGGTGCCAAGAACGCCATCCTGACGAAGGACATCGAAATGGAGGAGGCTGACAACGAACTCTTCATGGTCATCGCACGCAACGAGAGCTATCCCTTCACGGGACACTTCGACGGACAGTTCCACACGATCTCGAACCTCCAGGTGATTACGGAGACGAAGGGCGTGGGCCTTATCGGTGCCATTGCCGGCCCGGCCGTGGTGGAGAACCTGAAGCTGGACGAGACGTGTGCCATCCAGGGTGAAGGCTACGTGGGCGTGGTCGGCTTCTCGACTCCCGCAGGCGGCACCGTAACTATCCGCAATGTGGGTAACGAAGGTAATGTGACCAGCGTGAACGGTGCCAATGCCGGTGGTGTGCTGGGTTGCTGTATGAACTCGGCAGCCAAGATTATCCTCGAGAACTGCTACGCTACGGGCTACATCGCAGGTCCGAGCGAGAACGGCGCCCTTTCGGGCTGGGTAGGCGGCAGTGCCGTGGTGACCAACTGCTGGTCAACCAGCACCGTGGAGTCAACCTCTGGTGACGACGTGTACTTCTTCCGTGGTACCGCCGAGAAGAGCGAGAATAACTACTGTATCAACGGTACGCAGGTAAACAGCCTCACCGAGGAGCAGGTGCTCAACGGCGAGCTGGCCTATAAGCTGAATGGCAACCAGTGGGTAGAGCCCATCTGGTACCAGACAATTAATTCGGGCAACGACGACCTCCATCCCGAGACGAATCCTGCCCACGGTGTGGTGTACTTCTACAACGGAGTCTATGGTTCGGTGTACGACCAGAGCAGCTTCGAGGACCTGCGCCAGACCATCAAGGACACCGAGAACGCTTATCTCGACCAGGAAGACTTCTATGCACAGGAAGAACTCATCGAGAACTATCGTACGTTCATTGAGTCGCTCGACGCCATCGAGAGCGTGCGCGAACTGGCTGAGGCATGGAACGCCATGAGCGAGGACAAGAAGGTCATCGACGCGTGCGCGAGCGCGTACAATAAATATATAGCACGTGCCAACGAGATTCGCACCCGCCTCGAGGAGGATAAGACCTTCGAGGGTGAGGCTCGCGACCTCCTGGAGGGCTACCTCAATGGTGAGGATGAGCCCAACGAGGACTATCCCAATGGTGCATACTTCTTCGTGCTCGATAATCATATCCTTTCGCAGGAGGAGATCACCGCCGAGCTGGCCTTCCTGAACACTCTCTACGAAGAGGCAGTGAAGATGGGCTACACGCCGGGCAGCGAAATCACCAACCTGCTCGTGAACCCGAAGTTCGAGGAAGACTTCAAGACGGGCTGGGAAGGCACTATGGGCAGTGGTCATACCACGTACACCCTCTCCGACGGTTCGTACACCGGTGCCGAGAGCTGGTCTTCGACTCCGTTCGACATGCACCAGACTGTCTCCGGACTTAAGAATGGTCTCTATCTGCTCGAGATGACGGCAGCTGCCCGTCCCAGCAGTGAGATCGACACACGGTCGAAGAACTATACGGCATCCATCTATGCCAACGGCAATGTGAACTACATCATGACAGCCGAGGAGGCTTACATCCCCGTAGGAGAAGCTGTAGATGGCGAGACCGCCAACATCACTGGCGAGGTGGCCGACTATGAGCTGAAGGACGAGGAGGAGAACCTCATCGGTTACATGCCTCACGGACAGCTCTCCATGGCTATCGCTGCCAAGGCCGGACGTGCCAAGAACTACATCGTGGCCAACGTGACCGACGGTGTGCTCACTGTGGGTATCAAGAACCGCCACAGCCATCAGACGCATGACTGGACAGGCTTTGCCAACACGAAGCTGACCTATCTGGGCGAGATGGAAGAGGCTCCCGTAGCCGACGGACTGGACATGGTACTCGAAGGCCAGATGGCACGTATCAACACCATCCTTAACGACTATACCTACGGAATCAGCAGTGCTGATTATAAGATCTATCCGAACTTCAGTGAGGAGCTGAAGGCCGAGCTGGCCGAGCTGGCACAGCAGGCTGAGGCTGCTGCTGACAATGCCACAAAGTACGAGATTATCGAGAAGATCTCGGCTGCCTTCGAGAAAATCTACGACTGCAAGCAGGCCTACATCTCGATGATTGGCGTGGCCGACCTGCTCCAGAACCTGACTTCTCAGTTTGCTGGCCTCGTAGAGAAGGGTGTCATCTCGGAGGATGAGAAGACCGCTTTGGAGGATGCCTACAACGACATCTGGGCTGCCTATATGGACGGAACGTACAACACTGAGGAGGCTCTGAACCCCGCCGTGCTGGACAAAGTGGAGAGGTTCATCCCCGAGCAGGACGAGAACGGCGTATATCAGATTGGTAGCAACATCCACATGATTTACTTCGCAGCCACAGCCACGACGGTTGACCCGACGGCCAGCGCCGTGATGCTGAACGACATTGACATGTCGGATGTAGCCTTCGAGCCCATCGGTACTGACGATAACCCCTATCACGGATCGTTCGACGGCCAGGGCCACAAGTTCAGCAACCTCATCATCACCGCCGACACCCGCGTGGGCCTCTTCGGCTATGTAGCCGGCGGCATGACGCTGAAGAACCTCATCCTCGACAAGAGCTGTGAGATCAATGCAACCTCTGGCGGCTATGCCGGTATCATCGGTAGCTCCGACGACGGCACCACCGGTACCATCACCATGTCTCAGCTGGGTAATGAGGGTACCGTGATTGCCAACGGTCCCAATGCCGGCGGTATCATCGGCGTGAACATGGGTAGTACGGCCACGTTCCTCATCGAGAACTGCTACGTGACGGGTCTGGTGAAGGGTGCTAACGAGAGCGGCGCCATCACCGGTTGGACGGGTGGCTCGCAGAGCGTTCTCCGCAACTGCTGGTCCACCGCTACCGTCGAGGGATTCGACGCCGGCAAGCCCTTCTATCGCAACGACGACACCGTGGTGGAGAACTGCTTCAACCTGACCGGCGAGCAGGCTACGGCCATGACGTGGGATCAGCTGAAGAGCGGCGAGATTACCTATCGTCTGAACGGCTCGCAGAGCGAGAGTCCCGTATGGTACCAGACACTCGGCACCGATACGATTCCTCAGCTCTTCCAGGGCGGTACTGTTTACTACTATGGTGGCGAATATAGCAATGTCAAGCCCGTTATCGAACTGAACTCCTTCGCATACGACGTGAAGACAAATTCCAACGAGAACGAGGCAACGGTTCTCTACACGCTGAACTCTCTGGCCAAGTCTGCTAAGATCGACTTCTATGCAGGCGAGACCAAGGTATATACCGAGGAACTGGCCGGCGACAACCTCACTCAGGGCCAGCACAGTGTGACAGTGGCCAACGAGAAGCTGGGTGCTGCCGGTACGGAAATCACCTACAAGATCACCGTTGAGTCGATGGGCGTGCTCACACCGAGCCCCGTGGGCGAGTCGAAGAAGTTCTGGTCGCCTTACGGCATGGCCATCAACAACCTGCCCGAGACCAAGAGCTTCGGTATGGCACTCGTGGGCGAGTCCTCCGCACATCCCAACAACTCGGGTTATGAGTCCGACGAGCGCGAGGGCAACCAGGGTATCTACGCCTTCACGCCTCAGTTGGAGAGCATCCTCGCTGCCGACGGCAAGGCCGGATTCAACGGCGGCATGACGTTCACTGCCGACCGCGCTGTCAAGACCATCCGCATCAGTGACGACGGTCGTCTCTTCATCGGCAACCAGAGCGGTACGACGAACAGCCCCATCTACGAAGGTAAGCTTGATGACCTCAACGCTGCCTGGACGCCGGTATTCACAGGCGGTACACTTGACGAGGAGTCGGGTATCACCTATATCGGCGAGGAAATGCAGACGGCCATGATGTCGAGCTTCGACGTCGAGGGCAAGGGCGAGGACCTGAAGATCTACACCCTCGAGGGCGACAGAACCGGCTACACGCAGTTCCTGCTGGATCACTACTACTCGCACATCTTCGCACTGGGCACCAAGACCGAGTGGAACACCGTTCCGACCAGCGACTATGCTCCGCTGACCGAGAACCACTGGACCATCGCTCCTAACCCCGTGAACGTGCTGCGCGACCGCAACGGCGGACTCTGGTACATCCAGTATCGTGCCAACCCGACTGCCGAAGTGCCTGCTCTGAAGCACTACAACGCAGAAGGCAAGGAGGACTACAGCAACATCAACCGTGCACAGCCCGGTGGTGGCATGGCCATCAATTCCGATGGTACCATGGTGGCCTTCCCGACGGCTAACAGCACCGTGACCATCTACCGCGTGAACTATGCTCCCAACGAGATTGGCCTCATCACGATGTCGGGTCTGATTACCTTCGGAACCATCGACGGCAGCCAGCTCACGGCTCTGGCATTCGACTATGCCAACAACCTGTGGGTAGCTTCCAACGGCACCGAGACACTGACCCGCTACGTCGTGCCTAACATTCTGCCTGAAAACACGACTGTGACTCCTTCGAACTCCGAAGCCAACTTCAAGGTGGGCGAGACGAAGACCGGCATCGAGAAGATCGAGACCGAGCAGACCGGTGACATCTACACCATCGGTGGTGTCAAGGTAGAGAAGGCCGTCAAGGGCGTGAACATCATCAACGGACGTAAGGTGATGGTTAAGTAAAAACAGCTCCTACCCCGGCCCTCCCCCAGGGGAGGGAGGGAAATGAACTAACTCTCATGAGGCCCGCTGGCATATTCGCCAGCGGGCCTTTTCTGTATGTTTTTCTATAAAATGCAGAAATGTGGGGGATAGTGCGAGGCTGTTTGTGATATTTTCCGTACCTTTGTGGGAAATTTGACGTATTATGGAACAGAATCTGTTAATTTATAACACGCTCTCGCGCCGCAAGGAGCTCTTCCGCCCGCTGCATGAAGGGCGCGTGGGCATGTACGTCTGCGGCCCCACGGTCTATGGCGACGCCCATCTGGGACACGCACGTCCCGCCATCACTTTCGATCTCCTCTTCCGCTACCTGCGGCATATCGGTTACAAGGTGCGCTATGTGCGCAACATCACCGACGTAGGCCATCTGGAACACGATGCCGACGAGGGCGAGGACAAGATAGCCAAGAAGGCACGCCTCGAGCAGCTGGAGCCGATGGAGGTGGCCCAGTACTATACCAACCGCTTCCACGAGGCAATGGCTGCCCTGAACTGCCTGCCGCCCAGCATCGAGCCTCATGCCACGGGCCACATCATCGAGCAGCAGCAGCTGGTGCAGCAGATACTGGACAACGGCTATGCCTATGAGAGCAACGGCTCTGTCTATTTCGACGTGGAGAAGTATGACCGTGACCACAAGTACGGCATCCTCTCCGGCCGTAACCTCGACGAGGTGAAGGACGCTTCGCGCGAGCTGGACGGGGTGGGCGAGAAGCGTCGTCAGGCTGACTTTGCCCTTTGGAAAAAGGCACAGCCCGAGCACATCATGCGATGGCCCAGCCCATGGAGCGACGGTTTCCCAGGCTGGCACTGCGAGTGCACCGCGATGGGCCGCAAGTACCTGGGTTCCCATTTCGACATCCACGGCGGCGGCATGGACCTCATCTTCCCGCACCACGAGTGTGAGATTGCTCAGGCCGTGGCTTCACAGGGCGACCAGATGGTGCACTACTGGATGCACAACAACATGATTACCATCGAGGGGAAGAAGATGGGCAAGTCCTACAACAACTTCATCACCCTGCCGCAGTTCTTCTCGGGCGAGCATGAGAAACTGTCACAGCCATACAGCCCCATGACCATCCGCTTCTTTATCCTGCAGGCCCACTACCGCTCGACGGTGGATTTCAGCAACGACGCCCTGCAGGCCGCCGAGAAGGGACTGGCCCGCCTGATGGACGGGTGGAAGGCTCTGAAACGTCTGGCCGAGGGCCAGAAGGTGAAGGGCCAGCCGCAGGTGGAGATGAAACAGGTGGACGAGCTGCGCCAGAACTGCTACGACGCGCTGAACGACGACCTTAACTCGCCCATCGTTATCAGCCACCTCTTCGATGCTTGCCGCATCATCAATACGCTGGCCGACAAAAAGGCCAGCATCACGCCCGAGGTGGCCGAGGCCCTGGCCGATGTCTTCCACACCTTCGCTTTCGACATCCTGGGCCTTACCGAGGACACCGGTGCCACGAGCAAGGCACGCGAGGAGGCTTTCGGTGCCGTGGTCAATATGGTATTGGAGCAGCGCCAGAAGGCCAAGGCCGACAAGAACTGGGCACTCAGCGACAAGATCCGCGACGACCTGGCTGCCCTGGGCTTCGAGGTCAAGGACACCAAGGACGGCTTCTCCTGGACGCTGAACAAGTAATCTCCCTGCTTCCCGATAATCCACAGTATAGCGGCACATCGTCATTCGTACGGTGTGCCGCTGTGATATATACTGACTTAAGTTTCGGGAGCTGTCTTAACTCGCCATTTTACATTATTTCCCATGACGTGTTCCTGTGGACTTTATCACGTGTGATAAACTCTTTTATCACGCGTGATAAACTATTTTATCA
>CADAJS010000010.1 GCA_902788315.1 uncultured Bacteroidales bacterium | reverse complement strand
CGGCTCACGAACCCTATGTTCATCGGCTCACGGACCCTATGTTCGTTGGACTATGAACATACTATCGTTTGAGTGGCGTGTCAATTTCACTCGAGTGAAGCTATGATTTGACTCGAGTGAAGCTATGATTTGACTCGAGTGGCGGTTTTGGGTCGCACAGATGGCTTTTAAAGTGTATTGTGCACTTTTAAAGTGTATAGTTCTTTGCACTAAAGGCAAAGCGGCGGAGCTGAGCGAGGGATTCTTACTACTTTCAACTTCAAAACCGACTTTACACTATAAACTATAAACATTAAACTTTAAATCATACACTTTACACTACACTCAGAGAGCGTATCGGAGGAAGGTGGAGCCGGCTGCGGAGGGAGATGGAGCCGGGTGCGGAGGGAGATGGAGCCGGGTGCGGAGGGAGAATGGCTCGGGGCGGACGGTTGGACGGCCCGGGGCGGCTATTCGGACGGCCCGAGGCGTCTGACCAGACGGCCCGGGGCGGCTAAGGTCGAAATCTTTTCTCGCGACATTCACGCTGCCGTTCATGTCCAACTGCAGAATAAACTATACGCCTGCTCTTACGACTGCAGGATAAACGATGCACGACAGTTTACAGAGGCACTTGCTCATTATCCCGAATCGGTCAAGGTTACAATGGACCCCCATTGCGCCCTCAAAGTAACAAGACATCTGCTCAAAAATAAACGCCATTATCATCATAACGCTATTGACCGATTCGGGATTATCGGTATTTGGTGACACAGAAAGGAAAAGGGAGCGAAAGTCTTCCTCTCGCTCCCTAACTGTTCTGCTTCTGTCGCCCCACGTCAGGCCTGTCCACTGAAGCGGCGTGACTGCTCCTCGATGAGGGCCAGGTCGTCAAAGTAATTGATTTTCATAGCACGGCGCACCTGGTCCATGGTCTCGGCTGCCGTGGCGCGGGCCACCTCGCAGCCCTTGCGCAGGATTTCATAGACGGCGGGGATGTCCTTCTCGAACTGGGCACGGCGCTGGCGAATGGGTTCCAGGGTTTCCTGGAGCACGGCGGTGAGAAGCTTCTTGCACTTCACGTCGCCCAGTCCGCCACGAGTATAGTGGTCCTTCATCTCCTGGAGCGTCTCGTAATCCGTAGTCAGGCGAGCCACCTGCTCGTCGGTGGCAAAGGCATCGAGGTAGGTGAACACAGCATTGCCCTCGAGATGACCGGGGTCGGACACCTGGAGATGGGCAGGGTCGGTGTACATGGTCTTGACCTTCTTGGCCACCTCATCGGCTGAGTCAGAGAGGTAGATACAGTTGCCCAGACTCTTGGACATCTTGGCCTTGCCGTCGGTGCCGGGCAGGCGCAGGCAGGCTGCGTTCTCGGGCAGAAGGATCTCCGGCTCGACGAGAGTGTCGCCATAGATATTGTTGAAACGGCGCACGATCTCACGGCACTGCTCGAGCATGGGTTCCTGGTCCTCGCCCACGGGAACGGTGGTGGCGCGGAAGGCGGTGATGTCGGCAGCCTGAGAGATAGGATAGGTGAAGAAGCCCACGGGCGTGCCGCCCGAGAAGTTGCGCATCTGCAGCTCGGTCTTCACCGTGGGGTTGCGCTGCAGGCGGCTCACGGAGACGAGGTCCATATAGTAGAACGAGAGTTCACACAACTCGGGTATCTGGCTCTGGATGAAGAGGGTGCTCTTGGCGGGGTCGAGACCGACAGAGAGATAGTCCAGCGCTACCTCGATGACGTTCTGGCGCACCTTCTCGGGATTGTCGATGTTATCGGTGAGCGCCTGTGCGTCGGCCTCAAAGATAAAGATCTTGTCATAGAGTCCGGAGTCCTGCAGTTCGACGCGGCGGCGTAGCGACCCTACATAGTGTCCGATGTGGAGGCGGCCGGTGGGACGGTCGCCCGTAAGAATGATTTTTTCCTTTGTTTCCATTCCTTTATTTAATTCATAATTCACAATTCATAATTCATAATTCACAATGCATAATTCATAATTCAAAGCCCCCTAACTCAGGAATCCTTCGATGTCCTCGGGCGAGAGCACCGTGAGGATGGACTTTCCGGTGGGCGTCATGTTGGGGTTGGCACACTGGAAGAGATGACTCAGCAGGGTGTCCATCTCCTGGGAGGTGAGTGCCTGCCCGACGACGATGGATGCGCTACGGGCCAGGGCGAGTGCCAGGCGATGGTGGACGTCATGCAGCGAGGCGTGGCCGGGGCGTTCCTCGCGCGCCTCCTCCACCATCTGTGTGAGCAGCGACGCAGCATCGACACCGTCGAGTCCGCTCGGGATGCCCTGGATGGAGAAGCTGCCTCCGCCCAGCGGCGAAATGTCGAAGCCCAGGGCAGAAAGGGTGTCGGAAATCTGATCGACCAGATGAGCGTCTGAGGGCGGGAACTGGACCATCTCGGGGAAGAGGAGGCCCTGGGTGGTGGCGCTGTGCGTCTCCATCTGCTTCATGTACTGTTCGTAGAGGATGCGCACATGGGCGCGATGCTGCTCCACAATCATCAGGCCGGAGCGCACTGAGGTCAGGATGTACTGGCCACGGAACTGGAAGTGTTCGCTGCTCATCTCCAAGTCGTTCTCGTCAGAGAAGAGCTGAGCAACCTCAGCCTCATCCGCCGAGGGCAGGGAGGTATCTGAGGGCTGGGGCGTCACGGGCATGGCAGAGTCCGTGGCGGAACTGATGTCGTAGAGCTGCTCCCAGTGGTCGGTGCGACGCGGAGAAGCCGACTTCTGGAAGGGATTATAGTCGGGGTTGTACTCGACGCGCGGTGCCCTGACGGGCTGTCCTGGATGCTGCTCGAAGGTGGGGATGTCCGGGCGGCCCTGAACATCGAATTCGATGGTGGGCACGGCATTGAAACGCCCCAGCGTATCGCGGATGGCAGCCTGGAGTATTTGCCAGATGGCCGAGTCGTTCTCAAACTTGATCTCTGTCTTCGTGGGATGTATGTTCACGTCGATGTTCTCGGGCGCCACGTCAAAATAGAGGAAATAGGGCACCTGCTCGCCCTCGGGGACGAGGTGGGCAAAGGCATCCATCACCGCCTTATGGAAATAGGGATGTCGCATGAAGCGCCCGTTGACGAAGAAGAACTGATGGGCTCCCTTCTTGCGAGCCGACTCAGGCTTGCCCACGAAGCCCGTGATACGGGCCAGCGATGTGTCCACCTCGACGGAGAGCAGCTGCTCGCCCAATTTCTTTTCGAACACGCTGACGATGCGCTGCCGCAGGCTGGCGGCTGGCAAGCGGGTGATGAGCGTGCCGTTGTGCGTAAGGCTGAAGGAGACGGAGGGATTCACGAGCACGATGCGCTCGAAGTCCTGCATGATGTTGCTCAGCTCCGTCTGGTTGGACTTCAGGAACTTGCGGCGTGCCGGGACATTATAGAAGAGATTGCGCACCTCGATGTTCGTCCCCACCGGGCAGGAGCAAGGCTCCTGGCTCACCACACGCGACCCTTCGATGGAGAGGTCGGTGCCCAGGTCGTGGTCGGCGGTACGAGTGCGCAACTGCACTTGTGCCACAGCAGCGATCGAGGGCAGTGCTTCGCCGCGGAAGCCCATCGTGTGAAGCGAGAAGAGGTCCTCGGCACGGAGTATCTTCGAGGTGGCATGCCGCTCGAAGGCCAGACGGGCATCGGTCTCGCTCATGCCCTTGCCATCATCAATCACCTGTATCGACGTGCGCCCGGCATCGACAATCAGCACATCGATGCTGGTGGCGCCGGCGTCCACCGAGTTTTCCATCAGTTCCTTGATGACCGACGAGGGGCGCTGCACCACCTCGCCGGCAGCAATCTGATTGGCCACGGAATCGGGCAATAGATGAATGATATCCATAACGCTATGTTCTCCCCTACTCTGTCTATATTATCTGACGCCAGTCATCAGGAAACGCCACAGCACCAGCAGGGCCATGATGAGCACGATGATTAGCGGCCAGCCCAGTCGGCTGCCCTCCTCCTTGTGCTTCTGAGCCCGTGGGGTATAATTAATAAAGGTACCCTTGAAGCGCTCGGGGTCGAACTTCTCTTCCTCCTCGGGCAACTCGCCCTGCTCACGGCGCACCTCATTCACGAGGCGCTGCAGGCGCTCCTTGTTCTCGTCTGTGTAGATGCTCACTCGGCGAAATCGCCGTGGCTCTCTGGTCTGGAACATTCCCATGGCTGTCTGGTCTGTTATTCTCGTTAGTCACTGGAGACGTCTCCCTCGTCGGGGGCAACGGAGGCTGTCTTCTTTTTCACGTCGCTGAGTCGCTGCTTGGGAGCCTGGCGCTGGACGCTTTTCTTCAGCTCCGTGCCGGCATACTTGGGCCGCCACTCGAAGATGTCGTTCTTGTCGCGAGGACGGATATAGTCGAACCAAGCAAAGTTCTCGAGGTAAAGCACCGAAGGCGGCACCAGCGGGATGGGGTACATGGTACCCGTGGCTGCCGGCATCCAGATGCGGTCCACCTTGCGCGTCTTCAGGTAGAGCTTCATGAGCGTGGTCTCCACATGGTTCATGCCGATCATGAGCGAGTCGTCGTCAAAGGGGTAATAGTTCACGATGACATTTCCCACAGAGGTGGTCAGGTAGAGCTCGCCGTCGGCAAAGTAGGAGTGCATCTCCTTGCCTGCCACCTGATTGTAGTGTACCGAGTCGAGACGCTCCACCGAGAGAGCCTGCCGCAGCACCTGGATCGAGTCCAGCGTGCTGTCGTTGAAGAAGGCCTTGATCTCCTCGCCCAGCAGCTGCTGTCCCTGCTGCCACAGGATGGGATCCTTGTACATGGTCATGCACGAGTCGAGCGAGCTGTACACCACCGAGTCGCAGACGGCCTGTACGTCCTCGCGGAAGGCACGCACATGATGATAGCCGTGCAGCACGCGGTACACGCTGTCGGTGTCCAGATTGTAGGTGAAGAGCTTGAACGTATCGGCATGGGCGTAGAGGGTGTCGCGCTGTGAGTAGTCGGTAAGCACGGCGCTGTCCGATGCCTCGGCATAGCCGATACGATTGTCATAGTAGCCATAGTGGCCGCGGAACATATTCTTGTTCACCGCATCGGTGTAGATGGCGTTGCCGAATGCCTTGCCTATCTTCTCGTCGGCCAGCCATACGAGGCTGTCGCCCACCAGTCGCTTGCCATTCTCGGTGAGGATACTGCGGTCGAGCAGGTAGGCTATCTTCTCATTGGTCATATAATAGCCCAGCTCGGAATATACATGGCTCTCGCCGTGCTCGATGTTCGAGGGCCCCACGATGTGGGCTATTGCCGTACGGGTATTATAGTGGAGGGTATCGGAAAGGAGCGTCGTCTTCGGCTCGGCAGGCGGCGCAGGATTCACCAGGCGGACGTTGTAGTTGAAGACGGCCTCGCGTGTCGATGGGCTATACTCGCCCCAGTCGCTCGTCAGCTCATTGTCCTGGTCCACGAGACGACCCCCCTCGAAGAAGTAGCCCAGCTCGTAGAGTCGGTCATAGTCGAGGCTGTCGGTGTAGAGGACGGACTCGCGATGTGTGAGTACCACATTATGCCGCACGCGTGCCAGTTGGTCGAGTCCGTTATAGTAGAGCACCTCGCCGGTGAGCGAAAGGGTGTCGCCCTGCAGCATGCGCACATTGCCGAAGGCATCAAACGAATTAGACGCCTCGTAGAAGAGCGCACTGTCACAGTACATCAGCACATCGCCGTGGCGGAAGGCCACCTCGCCCACCAGAAACTGAGCAGTGGCGTGGCGGCGTTCGTCGTAGTATAGCTTGTCGGCATGGAGCAATAGCACCTTGTCCTCCTGCGTCTCGGGGGCGGAGGAGGCTCGCTGCGGGGCCGGTCTGGTAGCAAAGACACAGAGGCCGAGCAGCAGGCTGATGAAGGCAAGGCTTGTCCTGTGGGGCATTTACTTTATCCATCCCGGGTACTGGAAGTCGCAGTCGCTCCAGCCCTCGTTGATTCTGACGTATGTATTCTTTTGCTTCTCCTTAATCCAGTTTTGGATTACCTCCTCGTTCTTATGCTTCAGGACGATTTCCCGCATGACCTGGAAGTCCTCGGTGATGCTGGCACGATGAGTGTTGATGCGGTTCTTCAGCCGTGCGATGGCACAGACGGTGGTTCCCTTGGAATTGATCATCTTGAAGGGTTTCGATATCTCGCCCACCTCGAGCCCGGCCACGGTGCGGGCCAGTTCGGAGGAGACGTCAGAGAGCTCGCCCATTTCGAAACGCGTGGTGCGTTCATAGCCGTCCTTGCCCATCTTGGTGTTCGAGAGTATGCCGTGATTGTTGCGCGTCTCCTTGTCCTCAGAGGCATAGAGCACAGCATCCTCGAAGGAGATCTTCTGCCGGCGGATGTCTGCAGCGATGGAGTCCAAGTGGACGAGCGCCGTGTCAACATCGGCATCGGCCACCTGCGGACGACGCAGGATGTGGCGACACTTCACCTTGTCGCCGCGCTTGTCTATCAGCTGGATGATGTGGTACCCGAACTCCGACTGCACGATCTTGCTCACCTTGTTTGCATCCGTGAGCGAGAAGGCTACGTTGGCAAAGGCAGGGTCCAGTTCGCCCTTGCCCATATAGGGCATCTCCCCTCCTTGGCGTGCCGTGCCGGGGTCCTCGGAATAGAGACGGGCCAGCGTGGAGAAGGATGTCTCGCCGCTGTTCACACGTTCCGTATAGTTGCGCAGTTCGTCCTTGAGGCGGTCTATCTCTTCCTGTGCGATACGCGGCTGGAGCACGAGCAGCTGTACCTCCACCTGTGTGGGAATCAGCGGCAGGCTGTCCTCCGGCATACCCTTGAAGTATCGGCGTACCTCGGCCGGCGTCACCTTGACGTCCTCCGTCAGTTTCTCGCGCATCTGTCGCTCGATGAGTAAGGCGCGATATTGGTCGTAGAGCGACTCGCGAATCATCGATATGGGCATGCGCATGTACTCCTCCAGTTTCTCGCGCGAACCGGCGTTGAGCACCTTGTCGTTCAGGTCGCCCTCGACATAGCGGTTCACCGTGGCGTCGTCCACATCGATGCTGTCTATGATGGCCTGATGCAGGAAGAGTTTCTGGAGAGCCAGCTGCTCGGGTATCAGGCAATAGGGATTTCCGTTGATGCTGCTGCCGGCCTCGAGCCTTCGTTTCTCGACATCGGAGCGCAGGATGGCCTCGTCGCCCACTACCCATACCACCTCATCAATGGCATTTCCCTGCGCCATCAGGTGCTGGGGGAAGACGAGGAGGCCGAGGAGGGCTATGCGAGACAGTTTGCTATATGCTGACATATCAGTGCTTGTTTACGGTCTTCAATGCTTCGTAGTCAATCTCCACCGGATAGCGCTGCCGCAGGGTCTTGACGAACTCGTCCTCCCGCATGTGCTGGTAGTCGCTCACCACCTGATTGCCCACGTCGGTCCACTGGGCAGGGCCTTTCTTGAGCACCTTGCCTATAACGGCCGCGTGGGGGAAGCCCGTGACGGGTTTCTGCTCGACATCCTTGGCCTTGAAGGCCAGCACATCGACGTTGGGATTGTCGCCCTTGGTGAACATGCGGTATTCCATGCGTACGGTGACACTGTCCTTATTGAAATGGTCGCGCGCGGTGGCGGTCCACTGCTTCTCGTCCACCTTCTTCAGCAGTTTCTTCACTGCCTTTACGTCGCCGGGCTGCTGGCAGTAATACACCATGCCCCGGAAGTGGGGCTTGTCCCATGCATATTGCTTCTTGTGTTTCTTGAAGTAGCGCTCGATGGACGTGGTGTCCTTCGATGCAGGCTCCCACACCTCGCGGTTACACTCCTCGAAGAGCAGCAGCCCATCATGATACTCCTGTACGAGGTACTTCAGGTCGCGGTCCTCGGCACAGAGCCGCTCGGTCTCCTCGTCGAGTATCTGCTCCACGCTTTTCTGCGTGGCCGAGTTGACCGAGAGCGAGTCGAGCAACTGGGCAGCCAGGCGGTCCTGCATGCCCTGGCTCTCCAGGTAGCGGGCGATGTTGGGCTTCAGTTCCTCGTAGCTCTCAAGGGGCTTGCGTGCCATGAGCTTCACGATATGGTAGCCCACGGTGGAGAGGAACGGCTCCGACACCTGTCCCACCTCGAGGCCGTATGCCACGTCTTCAAACTCCTTGAGCGTCTGGTTGGGTCCTATCCAGGGCAGCTGGCCTCCACGGATTGCGGTCTGCACGTCCTCCGAGTGCTTTCGGGCCAGTTCTGCAAAGTCGCCACCGGCCTTCAGGGCCGTATAGATGGAGTCGATGCGCTGCTTGGCAGCCTCCTGCTGCTCCTTGGTGGCCGTCTGCATCACACGCAGGAAGATATGGGCCGGCTGCAGGAGGTCGTGCCCCTGGAGGCTCTCCTTCATACGCTGATAATAGGCCAGGCACTCGTTCTCCATGACGCTCTTGGGCACGAGCAGGGGACGTATTTGCTGGTCGCGGTAGGAACGGAATTCCTGCCGGAAGCTGCTCAGCGTATCGAGATGGGCGTCGAGGGCGGCTTCCACCTTCAACTTATAGTTGGCAAACAGCTCGGCATACTCCTCCACGGTCTTCTGGTCCACCACGCCGTCGGTGTTGTTCTTATTGTAGTTATACTCAAACTCGCTGCGCGTCACGGGCTTGTGGTTGACGTGCATCACCACAGGGTCTTCCTCGCCACCGGCCTGCATGGCAGACATGGAAGCGGCATGCACACTGGGAGCGACGGTCAGAGCCAGCCCCGCAAAAAATAATATCGCTGTATTCTTCATCATAAACTATGAAATCACAAACTATGAAGTAAGCACTGTGAACTGTGAATTATGAACTACTGCGGACGGCTGTAGTTCGGAGCCTCACTGGTGATGGTCACGTCGTGAGGATGACTCTCCTGCACGCCGGCATTGGTGATGCGCACAAACTTGGCATGATGCAGCTCCTCGATATTCTGGGCGCCACAGTACCCCATGCCGCTGCGCAGTCCGCCTGCCAGCTGATAGACCACCTCGGCCACGCTCCCCTTGTACGGCACACGGGCGGCGATACCCTCGGGCACCAGCTTCTTGACGTCCTTCACGCCGGCCTGGAAGTAGCGGTCCTTGCTGCCACACTCCATGGCTTCGAGCGAACCCATGCCGCGATAGCTCTTGAACTTACGTCCGTTGTAGATAATGGTGTCGCCGGGGCTCTCCTCTGTGCCGGCCACGAGCGAGCCTATCATCACGCTGTATCCTCCGGCAGCCAGGGCCTTCACCACATCGCCGCTGTAGCGCAGTCCGCCGTCGGCAATGAGGGGCACGCCGGTACCTGCCAGCGCACTGGCCACGTCATAGACAGCACTCAGCTGGGGCACTCCCACTCCGGCCACCACGCGTGTGGTGCAGATGCTGCCCGGGCCGATACCCACCTTGACGCCGTCTGCGCCGGCCTCGGCCAGCATACGGGCGGCGTCGCCAGTGGCCACATTGCCCACCACGATGTCCACCTGCGGGAAGCTGGCCTTTGCCTCACGCAGTTTCTCGATGACGTACTTGCTATGGCCGTGAGCCGTGTCGATGACGATGGCATCCACGTCAGCAGCCACCAGGGCAGCGATGCGGTCCAGCGTATCGGCGGTCACGCCCACGCCGGCAGCCACACGCAGACGGCCCTTGGCATCCTTGCAGGCCATGGGCTTGTCCTTTGCCTTCGTGATGTCCTTATAGGTAATCAGGCCGATCAGCTTGCCCTGCGCGTCCACCACGGGCAGTTTCTCTATCTTGTTCTCCTGCAGTATCTGTGCGGCAGCGGCCAGGTCGGTCTGCACGTGGGTGGTCACCAGGTGTTCGCTGGTCATCACTTCGTCCACCGGACGCATCACATTACGTTCGAAACGCAGGTCGCGGTTAGTGACGATACCCACGAGGTGTCCTTCCTCGTCCACCACGGGGATGCCGCCGATGTGATATTCATGCATCAGGGCCATGGCGTCCTGCACCTTGCGCCCGCGCTGAATGGTCACGGGGTCGTATATCATACCGTTCTCGGCACGCTTGACGATAGCCACCTGGCGAGCCTGTTCCTCGATACTCATGTTCTTGTGGATGACTCCGATACCCCCCTCGCGGGCAATGGCAATGGCCATCGTGGACTCCGTCACCGTGTCCATAGCTGCCGTCACGAACGGAATCTTCAGTTCGATATTACGCGAAAACAGGGTGGAGAGTTCCACTGTGCGGGGGAGCACTTCCGAGTAGGCCGGAACCAGAAGGACGTCGTCAAATGTCAAACCGTCCATCACAATCTTGTCTGCAATAAATGATGCCATAATACTGATTTGATTTTATTGCGTGCAAAGATACTGAATTTTTCGCGGCCGCGTGCTCTCCCCCGCCCACTTTTTTTGTTTGCGTCGCGCTTTTTAAGGTTTTTTAATGCGAAGGCGAAGGGCGCGAGAGCCTCCCCTCGGCCCACCCGCACATGGAGCGAAGAAGAAAAATGGCTACCGCCTATCGTCCTCCGACACGGCGCGGCACATACCAAAAAACTTCCTTTTCCTTTACATCATACGCTACACAGATGAACGCAAAGTGCATCTGAGCCTGTCGTGGCACGCTGCAGAGAGTCGCGCGGCACGTCGCGAAGCCCGCCGTGACACGTCACGACCGCGACTTTTTGCCGCGAGAATCGCGTAAATTGGAGCAAGCATCAGTTCGCCTCAAATTATTCGCGTATTTACGCATACTGATTCTCAGTATATTACGCGACCACACGCTCTCCAAGACCCCATTTTCTGCCCCCAAAAGGGGCATTTTTCACCCGTTTTGGGGACAGTCCAAGAAAAGCGCAACATAGCACACACCTCCGAAATTTCAACAAGATTTTCCGTCGAAGAACGGTGTGCCGCATCTACCACACCATCCTCACCCTGCCGTCCTGAATGTACATGCCGCGCTCCGGTGCCTTGTTCAGCCGCCGTCCGTGCAGGTCATAGACGGCCCTCCCCTCTGCTTGGAGAGACTGGGGCGGGGCATACGCCGTCGGGATTCTCCCCGGGCATCGGCCACATGTCATACAGCACCTCGCCGTCGCGCTCGAAATGGACGAGCATGGAACGGTACTTAGGGCGTACTACTGCAGGACCGAGAAAATACTAAGTACTGCCACTATACCCACACCAGGACTTTGCCTGTACGGTCAGTTGGCCAGTTCGGAGAGGAACTTGATGCGGACGAGGCGGATCTCCTCCTCGGTGTAGTCGCCGCCCAGCGCGTCGAGGGCCTCGTCCAGGCTGTCGGTCTCGGACTCCTCGCGGAAGTAGTCGTAGATGTCTTCCATGTGGTCCTCGTCCATCACCTCTTCGATGTAATAGTCGATGTTCAGCTTGGTACCGCTATAGACGATGTTCTCTATCTCGGTGAGCAGTTCGTCCATGTCGATACTCTTCGAACGGGCGATGTCATCGAGGGAGACCTTGCGGTCGATGCTCTGTATGAGCGCCACCTTCAGCTTCATCTCGTGATTGGCCACCGTGCGCACCCGCAGGTCCTCGAAGCGTTCGATGCCGTTCTCCTCACAGTGACGGGCGATGAGGTCGCAGAACTCCTTGCCGTAGCGTTTGGCCTTGCCCACACCCACGCCGCGTATGTTCTGCAGTTCCTCGATGGTGACGGGATAGGAGGTGGCCATATCCTCGAGCGACGGATCCTGAAAGATGACATAGGGGGGCACATCGTGACGGGCGGCCACGGAGCGACGCAGGTCTTTGAGCATAGCCAGCAGGGGCTCGTCGAGCACCGAGGTGCCGCCGCCCGAGGGCTCGGCATAGTCGTCAAACTCGTTGTCCTCGGTAATCTGGAACGAGACGGGCGACATCAGGAAGCGGCGACCCTCCTTGGTAATCTTGAGCAGGCCGTAGTTCTCCACTTCCTTCTCGATATAGCCGGAAATCATGGCCTGGCGCAGGAGTGCGTTCCAGAAAGGAGCCTCGTGCTCGTCGCCGCAGCCAAAGCTTTCGATTTCCTCGTGTCTGTGGGCCAGCACCTCGTCGGTCTCGCGGCCAAGGAGGATGTCGATGACATAGTCCACCTTGAAGTTCTCCTTGATTTCCAGGATGACGCGCAGAGCCTGCAAGAGCTCCACCGAGGCTTCGATACGCTTCTTCGGGTGCAGGCAGTTGTCACAGTTCTCACAGTTGTCATGGGGATATTCCTCGCCAAAGTAGTGTAGCAGGAACTTGCGACGGCAGACAGATGACTCGGCATAGGCCGCCGTCTCCTGAAGCAGCTGGCGCCCGATGTCCTGCTCGGCCACGGGCTTGCCCTCCATGAATTTCTCCAGTTTCTGCAGGTCGTGCGGGGAATAGAAGGTGAGGCAGATACCCTCACCGCCGTCTCGGCCGGCACGTCCGGTCTCTTGATAGTAGCCCTCGAGGCTCTTGGGGATGTCGTAGTGGATGACATAGCGCACGTCGGGCTTGTCGATACCCATGCCGAAGGCGATAGTGGCCACGATGACGGTGAGCCGCTCCATGAGGAAGTCGTCCTGTGTCTCACTGCGCGTCACGGAGTCCATGCCGGCATGGTAGGCACGGGCGTTGATGTCGTTGGCACGCAACACCTCGGCCAGCTCCTCCACCTTACGGCGACTCAGACAGTAGATGATGCCACTCTTGCCCTCGTGCTGCTTGATGAAGCGGATGATGTCCTTATCCACCTCCTTGGTCTTGGGGCGCACCTCATAATAGAGGTTCGGGCGGTTGAACGAACTCTTGAACTCGGCAGCATCGGGCATGCCCAGGTTCTTCTTGATGTCCGTGCGCACCTTGTCGGTGGCCGTAGCCGTAAGGGCAATGACGGGCGCATCGCCTATCTGATTGATGATGGGGCGGATACGACGATACTCGGGGCGGAAGTCATGGCCCCACTCCGAGATACAGTGAGCCTCATCCACCGCGTAGAAGGAGATCTTCACATTGGCCAGAAAGTCCACGTTCTCGGCCTTCGTCAGCGACTCGGGCGCCACGTAGAGCAATTTCGTACGCCCCGACTGTATGTCGCGCTTGACGCGCTCTATCTGGGCTTTCGTGAGGGAGGAGTTGATGAAATGGGCCAGTCCGTCCGTCTCGCTCACCAGGCGGATGGCATCCACCTGATTCTTCATCAAAGCAATAAGAGGTGAGATAACGATGGCCACGCCATCCATCAGCAGGGCAGGAAGCTGGTAGCAGAGCGACTTGCCGCCTCCCGTGGGCATCAGGACAAAGGTGTCGTTACCCGCAAGCAGATTGCGGATAATTGCTTCCTGGTCGCCCTTGAAGGTGCTGAAACCGAAGTAACGCTTGAGTTCCTCTGTCAAATTATAGTGTCGCATATGTCCCTTAAGGCAAATCGCCTCTACAAAGATAAGGATTTTCTTTCAATTGTCCAAGCAATAAGGGAAAATATTTCACACACAGTGCCAGAAATAGCCAAATTCCGTGCCACACGCAGGTTACGGGGCACAGAATTCGGGATATTTAGTGTATAAAATGCACTCGCTGCCTTCTAACGGGATTATTTCACACAAGGATGACGGGGAACGCCGTTCAAGCCAGCCGCTGGGACCGCTCCACCTGCTTCTGGACATAGTCGAGCGTGACGGTCAGTTCCTTCTCGCCACTCGACGGAGCATCAAACTGTGCGTCGATCATCACAGCCTCCATGATGCTGCGCAGACCGCGCGCACCCAACTTGAACTCCACAGCCTTATCCACAATATAGTCCAAGGCCTCGGGAGCAAAGGTGAGGCGGATGCCGTCCATAGCAAAGAGTTTTATCTGCTGCTTGACGAGGGAGTTCTTGGGCTCGGTCAGGATACGGTGCAGGGCATCGCGGTCGAGGGGATGAAGGGAGGTGAGTACCGGAAGACGACCGATAATCTCGGGAATCAGGCCAAAGGACTTGAGGTCCTGGGGCTGCACGTATTCCATCAGGTTCTTGGGATTGATGTGGCGCTGGTTCTGCACGCTCGTGTACCCTACCGTGTGAGTGTTCAGGCGCTGGGCTATTTTCTTCTCGATGCCATCGAAAGCGCCACCACAGACAAATAGGATGTTGCGCGTATCGACGTGGATGTAGTCCTGATCGGGATGCTTGCGCCCGCCCTTGGGCGGCACATTGACAATGTCGCCCTCGAGCAGTTTCAGCAGTCCCTGCTGCACGCCCTCGCCGCTCACGTCGCGCGTGATACTCGGGTTGTCAGCCTTGCGGGCTATCTTGTCTATCTCATCAATGAAGACGATACCGCGCTGTGCCGCATCCACATCGTAGTCGGCCACCTGGAGCAGGCGGCTCAGGATGCTCTCCACATCCTCGCCCACATAACCGGCCTCGGTGAACACCGTAGCATCGACGATACAGAAGGGCACTTGAAGCAGACGAGCGATGGTCCTGGCCAGCAGCGTCTTGCCCGTTCCTGTGGAGCCCACCATGATGATATTGCTCTTCTCGATCTCTACGCCGTCGTCGTCCGTACGCTGTTCCAGACGTTTGTAATGGTTATACACGGAGACGGCCAGCACACGCTTGGCCTCGTCCTGCCCGATGACGTACTGGTCCAGATAGTCCTTAATCTCATGGGGAGTGGGAAGTTTCGAAAGTTCGAGCTTCGACCGTCCGCCTCTGCCCTTTCGGCTTTCCATGATGATGGTGTGTGCCTGTTCGGCACATTCATCACAGATGTATGCATCCATACCTGTGAGCAGGAGGCCCACCTCCCGCTCGCTGCGGCCGCAGAAGCCGCATCGTTTCAGTTTCTCTCTTGTCATTTTTCCAGTGGATGGCCGTGGCTTTGGCCACAACCGCGTGCAAAGATACGTCTTTTTCCGCAGATTATACTCACATTTCCGGCAAAAGATTCATCCGAGCGTCGTTTTATTCTTCCATGCAGACTGTTGACACACCCGTCTCCCCTTATTCGCGACCGCGTTCGTTATTATTCCTGCCAGACTCTTGCATCATTGCAAAATTATGCCTACCTTTGCGCCATAGGATATCCAAAACAAGCATTATGAAAACAAGCATTATGAAAACATTAGCCCGCACCCGACTTCTCCTCGCGGCCGTGACATTCCTCTCCCCTGCCGGCGTCTCGAGGGCACAAGACGAGTCCCATCCCCTGCGGGACGTCACCTTTACCGTCGATTGCAACCTGTCCTCGCCGAAAGGCCACTTGCCACTCATCGCCTCAGACAGCGTAGCCTCGGAAATACTGAATGCAAATAATCTCCGCCCCAACGTGCAGCACGTGGTGGCGACCAGCTTCGAGGGAGAACAACTGGCATGGCTGGGACAGGATGTCTTCTTCAGTTGCCTGGTACAGGCCTATGCCGACCATCGTCCCGTCGTGCTCTCACCCGACATCATCTGGACGCTCATCAGCCAGGGCTTTGCCCGTTACGTGAACGCCCACGCCGAGGAACTGCGCCCGATGATTGTCTCCCACGAAGGGCAAAAGGAACTGAAAGTGAAGGTGCCAGAGGACTTGCTTTCGGACAAGGCCGACTGGAGCCAGCTCCTGGACGGCATGGCCGCCCAGATTGCGACGAACACGAAGGACGATATTGTCTCCGTCATCACTTCGGACTTCTCCACCACGGGCGTCACGGAGCGCATCGCCTCTCAGATTACACTGATGGAGAGTATGAAGAAGTACTTCAAATATAAAGCACTATATGCAGCCTGCGGCATCCCTTCGGTGACACTGCGGGGCACAGCAGACGACTGGCGGCGCGTGCTGACGAAGACGCGACAGCTGGCCCGCTATGGAATGCAGAAGTGGGTGGGCGAGCTGACGCCCGTGCTGGAGGAATTTGTGCGGGCTGCCGAAGGCGAGCCCGACACGCACTTTTGGCGAAGCATCGTGAAGCAGGAGCGGGTAGATAGTCTGATAGAAGGAGATCGCTGCGGCTCGAAAAGACCCACCATTGTGGACGGCTGGTTCCTGCGTTTCCTGGTGAACAAGGAGGGGGAGACCCCTCAGAAACGAGCCTTCAATGCCTCGATGCCCAGCGAGATGGTCAGCGTGGACTTCCGCTATGTGGAGACCGACCTTGCGGGAAACCCGTTGAGCGAAACCCCGATGCAGCTATGGGCTGGACTGGTGGGCGTCGAGGAGAATCAGACGACGTATGCCCTCACGCCAAAGATAGGATGGCTCGTGCGTAAGTCGGACGCCAGGGAAGAAGAAGAATACAACTTCAGCGAAATGAGCATGGGAGGATATGTAACCTACCACAATCTGGATTCGGTGCCCGCCTTCCTGCGACACCATCAGAACATTCCCCCACTGACGCTGGAGTTCAGGGACAGGGTCGTGCTACCCGAATGGATAGACGAACTGAATGCAAAGGATCTGACCATCAAAGGGGCGGGCATTGCCGAGGCCGAGAACCTGCGTAAGATACGGAAAGTATCTAAACTCCTGCTCGAATACACGGACAGCGTGGTCGTGCCGCAGTGGGTAGGGGAATGGCAGTTGGAAGAACTGACAATCAGAGGCCCGCGCCTGGCCGACGGCGCAAACCTGCAAGGGATGAAACACCTGAAGAGTCTGTGGCTGACAATAGAAGAGGAAACGCCCATGCCCGAGTGGATGCTCAATCTGCCCACCGACCATCTCAACGTCAAGATGAAAGGCATCACCAAGGAGCAGGAGAAACAACTCCGCGCGAAGTATTCCAATGTATTCATCGAACGATAGTCCAACCTATACATTCACGCACACCGGGCTGGACGGGCAATCACACGGACTACGAAGCCGACGGCGCGGAGGCATCCTCCTGTGCGTTACGTTCCTCGTCGATGCGCTGGAAGTCCTTCTCGCGCAGGGTGAAGCTGGTGGTCAGGTACTTCTCGCGCACCACTGTGTTCGCGGCCAGTTCCTGAGGCGTTCCCTCAAAGAGGATGCGTCCTTCGAAGAGCAGATAGGCACGGTCGGTGATACAGAGCGTCTCCTCGACATTGTGGTCGGTGATGAGCACACCGATATTACGCTGCTTCAGTTTCCAGACGATATACTGGATGTCCTCCACGGCGATGGGGTCCACACCGGCAAATGGTTCGTCGAGCATGATGAACTTGGGCTCGATGGCCAGGCAGCGGGCGATTTCCGTACGTCGCCGCTCACCGCCCGAGAGGCGGTCGCCCAGGTTCTTGCGCACCTTCTGCAGGCGGAACTCGGAGATGAGCGACTCCAGCTTCCAGCGGCGATACTCGGAGAGGGTGCCCTCGAAATAGTCCGGTTTCGGCCTCATCTCCAGGATGGAGGAGATATTGTCCTCGACCGACATCTTACGGAACACACTGGCCTCCTGGGCCAGATAGCCGATGCCACGACGGGCACGCTGATAGACGGGTAGCGTGGTCACATCCTCGCCGTCCAGGAAAATGTGTCCCTCGTTGGGGATGACGAGGCCCGTGGTCATATAGAACGAGGTGGTCTTTCCGGCCCCGTTTGGTCCCAGCAGGCCGACTATCTCACCCTGTCTGACGTTGAACGAGACATGATCCACCACCGTGCGCTTGCCGTAGATTTTGACGAGGTTCTCACTGCGCAACTCATGCAGGGAGCCGTCCGAAGTATGCTGTTCGTTGTCCATTCTTGTACCTAATTTGATGCAAAAGTACGAAAAAAGCCAAAAACAAACGCGAGGAGCAACATTTTTTAGGCGATTTTATGTAATTTTGTGGGCAAGAAAGCATATAGACGATGTTCATCACAGACGGATTGGCCACTTTCGGCCGCTACCTGCAACTCATGGGCAAGACATTCTCGATGCCCGAACGATGGCGTATGTTCATGAAACAATACGTCAAGGAAATGGCTCAGTTGGGCGTGGACTCCATTGGCATCGTACTGCTCATCTCGTTCTTCATCGGTGCAGTCATCTGCATTCAGATTAAGTTGAACGTTGCCAGCCCTTGGATGCCCAACTTTACGACGGGGTACACCACACGCGAAATCATGCTCCTCGAGTTCTCGAGCAGCATCATGTGCCTGATTCTCTCGGGCAAGGTGGGCAGCAACATTGCCTCAGAAATAGGTACCATGCGCGTGACTCAACAGATCGACGCGCTCGAAATCATGGGAGTGAACTCAGCTTCGTTCCTCATCCTGCCGAAGATTGCAGGCATGGTCACGATGATTCCCTTCCTCGTCATTTTCAGCATTACGGCAGGCTTCGTGGGTTCATACGCTACCGCCTTCATGGGAGTAATTACGTTTGACGACCTGACCGTAGGCCTGCTGCACGATTTCAAACAGTGGTACGTATGGACGTCCATCATCAAGAGCATCTGCTTCGCCTACATCATCTCCAGCGTCAGTTCGTTCTACGGATATACGGTCGAAGGCGGATCCATCGATGTGGGGCGTGCCAGCACCGACGCCGTGGTGAAGAGCAGCATATTCATCCTCTTTGCCGACATTTTCCTAACCACCCTACTCTCATGATAGAACTGCGCCATCTCTACAAATCATTCGAGGACAAGGACGTCCTGCAAGACATCAACGCGGTCTTCTACGACGGAAAGACCAACCTCATCATCGGGCAGAGCGGAAGCGGAAAGACGGTGCTCATAAAGAACATCGTGGGCCTGCTGAGCCCGGAGAGGGGCGAGATTCTCTACGACGGACGCGACTTCGTGAAGATGAAGAAGCGCGAGCGCGTGCTCATCCGGCGCGAGATGGGGATGATATTCCAGAGCGCCGCGCTCTTCGACTCCATGTCTGTGCTCGAGAACGTCATGTTCCCCTTAGACATGTTCTCGGACATGAATGCGACCGACCGGGCCAACCGGGCCCGCTTCTGTCTGGAACGAGTGAACCTGAAGGGAGCCGAGGCGAAATTCCCTGGCGAGCTGAGCGGCGGCATGCAGAAGCGTGTGGCCATCGCAAGGGCCATTGCCCTGAACCCCAAGTATCTGTTCTGCGACGAGCCGAACAGCGGCCTTGACCCAAAGACCAGCCTCGTCATCGACGAACTGATCCACGACATCACCGTGGAATACAACATGACCACCATCATCAACACACACGACATGAACTCGGTGATGGGCATCGGAGAGAATATCATCTTCATCTGCGACGGGCGCAAGGAATGGCAGGGACGCAAGGAGGAAATCATGTCCAGCACGAACGAGAAGCTGAACTCATTCATCTTTGCCAGCGACCTGGCCAAGAAGATAAAGGAGGCGAATAGTTGAAAGTGAAGAGTGTGCTCAGTTCTGCAGACCAATTATGAATTATGCATTATGAATTATGAATTGAGTCTAAGAAAATGGGGATGGAGCCTGTTGCTGGCTCTCTGCCCACTGTCTGGCATGTCTCAGACACAAGCTGACGAGGAGGCGATTCGTAACGCCCGGTGGGAGACCACGGAGATTGCCAAAGGGGTGAAGGGCATGGTGGCAGCCTTCCCGTCGCTCTACGGTGGGCCTCAATACGTAAGCATCGTAGAGGTAAAACCGCGCCGGCACCGGCACCGCGCCGACATCGGCGTGAGCCGCGAGATGAAGCCCATCAGCCAGCTGGCCCAGGAGCATCAGGCCATCGCAGCCATCAATGGCTCGTACTACAACATGAAGGTGGGCAACTCGGTGTGCTTCCTGAAAGTGGGACGCGAGGTGATGGATTCGACCATGAGGAGCGAGTTTACCCTGCGCGTGACAGGAGCCGTAAGGACACGCCACGGACGGCTGAAAATCATTCCATGGGACAGGCAGACAGAGCAGAACTACCGCAAGCGGCACGGCTCCGTGCTGGCATCTGGACCGCTGATGCTGCACAAGGGCGAATATTCCGACTGGTCAATGTGCACACAGAGCTTCATCGAGACGAAGCATCCACGCAGCGCCGCTGCCGTGACAAAGGACGGACGCGTGTTGCTCATCACCGTGGACGGGCGCTCCGAGGGCAACGCCATCGGCATGAGCATCCCCGAACTGGCACATCTGGCCAGAACAATGGGAGGCGAGGATGCACTCAACCTGGACGGCGGAGGCTCCACGATGCTCTATCTGGACGGCCACGTCCTGAACCATCCCAGCGACAACAAGCAGTTTGACCACGCCGGAGAGCGCCACATCCCGAACATCATCTACATCCGCTGAACGGGAAGCACCCTGCTTCAAATGCGAGATAATCCAGAAAACACAATCCGTCTGTGATTGTCAGTCACAGACGGATTGCGTTTATATTATAAGGACTCCTACATTATATATATACGCGCGCGAGGGAGAAAGAAATAGCAAAAAAATTAAGTTTAATCAGGGTCAACCCTTATCGTGAGTAAGACCAAAAGTAGTCAACTAAAATCGTTAAACTACAGGATGGAGTTACATAACGTGCCTCGCGGGACTTTATCACGCGTGATAAAAGAGTTTATCACGCGTGATAAAGTCCACAGGAGTACGTCATGGGAAATAACAGAGCATTGACAAGGTACTACAAACAGCAGTCCGCCTGTGACCGAGAATCACAGGCGGACTGCTGTTATAATAGGAGGTCTGTACGTCGCCGCACTTACTTGGCCGGGCTCTTCATGCCCACCACCACACGGTTGCCACTGCGGAAGACCTTGCGGGCCAGCTTCTGCACGTCGGCGGGCGTAATCTTCTGGAGCGTCTCCTCATACTTGTTCACGAACTCGTAGCCGAGGCGTGTCTTGTTGTACAGGGAGTTCATCCAATAAGCGTTATTCTTGAGGTTCTCAGCATGCGAACGCAGCATGTACTCGCGTATCTTCTGCATCATCTCGTCGGTGGGGCCTTCGTTGCACATCTTCTCTACGCCGTCATAGATGACCTGCGTCATGCGGTCCACCTTTTCGGGAGCTGTGGGTAGCTGGATGCGTACCACCACCTGCTGCTGCGGGTAGTCGCTCAGGCTGGCACGCACAGGCACGCCGTAGGCACCGCCCTCGTCCTCGCGCACCGTCTCCGTGTAGAGCATCTGCATGGCCTGGCCCAGTATGGAGACGAGCTGCTCGTTCTTCAGGTTTTCCTTCAGCGGAGCGTGGTAGATGAAATTAACAGTGGCATTGGGCGTGTCCTGCTCTTTCTCGAAGATGCACGTACGCTCGCCCGTGGCCATCACATTATCCACCTTGCGATACTTCTCACGTCCCTTGGCCACAGGCAGGGCACCCAGGTAGCGGGCCATGAGCGGAGCAATGCTGTCCAGCTCGAAGTCGCCCACGACGTAGAACTCAAAGTCGGCCGCATTGGCAAAGCGCTCGCCATAGATCTCGAGCAGGCGGTCGTAGTTGATATTGGCCACATCTGCACTCTTCATCCTACGCGCGCGTACATTATTATTATATAATATGCTCGCCACGGAGTCCTGCAGTGCCGTGCGCGGGTCGAGTTCCTGATTGGCCAGGTAAGACTGGATGCGTTCGATGTAGCTCTGGAAGGTCTCGTCGTCACGATGCGGGGCGGTGAAACACAGATAGAAGAGCTGAAGCATCGTCTCAAAGTCCTTCTTGACACAACTGCCAGAGAGGCTTTCACTGCGGTCGCTGATAGAGGGACTTGCACTGGCCTGAATGCCGGACAAGCGCTTCTGCAACTCGGTGGCCGAGAAGGTGCCCCATCCTCCCAGGCTTATCATCGGGGCATTGTCTGCCTGGAGGTACTCGTCGTTGGGATAGAGCGATGTGCCGCCCCAGCTGGTGGCCTGCATGGAAATATGGTTGGGCGTGTAATCAGTGGGCAAGGCATGGATGCGAATGCCGTTGTTCAGCGTGAGCAGCGTAGCGCCATACACATCAGGTTTCTGCTTCACCACGCGCCCACCATCGGAGAGTTCGGGTACCAGCGGGTCGTTGTTCACTTCCTCCGTATAGCCTTCAATATCCTCAGCCTCCACATCGGCCAGCGTCTTCAGGATTTCCTCACGCGTGGGATACTGCACGCCTTCCTTTTCCGGCAGGAAGAGCGCTACGGCAAGACCCGCGTCAATGCCGGGAATCAGATCCTTCTGGATAAGTTCCAAGGGAAGGTCGCTGGTAATCTTGGGCATCCACTCGTGCTCCCATGCGATACCAGGGGCCGGATCGCCATCGAGGAAGTGTCGCACATATTCCTGCACGTACTGGGTGTTCTGCACCTTATCGCGACGTTCGTATGCTGCGTCGAGCTGCGAGAAGTATTCCTGCTTGAAACGATCATACTCGCTCTGCGTGATGCCATGACGCTGAATGCGCAGCAGTTCGCGATACATGGCAGCGATGCCTTCCAGATACTGACCGTCCTTCATCACCACCTGAGCCGTCACGCCATGCATCGTCTTCGAAACGAGGTATTCGCCGTGCGATGCGCCACCTCCCACGAAGGGTGCATTGGGTTTCTGGGTGATTTCCTGCAGGCGTTCGGCTATCACTGTCTCAAAGACCTCGCCCAGATAGGGTACTACGACATAGGGCAGCGTGGCCTTCACCTCACGCGGGTAGGGCTTGCCACGCTTGAGCATCAGCAGGGCCACGGGCACCGTCTGCTCCTTGTCCTTCTCAATGGCCACGAGCGGTGTCTTATTCTCAGGCACAGGGTAGTACTCACGTTGCGGTGCATCGGCCGCAGGCGCCTGGATGTCAGCAAACATGGTCTTGATTTTCTCCTCCACGACATCCACGTCCACATCGCCCACGATGACGATAGCCTGCAGGTCAGGACGATACCAGCGGCGATAGTAGGCACGCAGGTCCTCGTATGGGAAATTCATCACGATATCCATCGTGCCGATGGGCATGCGGTCGGCATATTTACTGCCCTCATACAGAATGTGGAAAGCATTCTCCTGCATGCGCATCATGGCCGAGCGGCGCATGCGCCACTCCTCGTTGATAACGCCACGTTCCTTGTCGATTTCCTTGCCGTCGAGCGTCAGGTCGTGGCTCCAGTCGTGCAGGATGAGCAGGCACGAGTCCACCGCGCCCTCAATCTGCACGTTTACATTGTTCACGTTATACACTGTCTCGTCAAACGAAGTATAGGCGTTCAGGTTCTCGCCAAACTTCACGCCAATACGCTCCAGATACTGTTTCAGAGCGTCGCCAGGGAAGTGTGTGGTACCATTAAAGCACATGTGCTCCAGGAAGTGAGCCAGTCCGCGCTGGTTATCCTCCTCCTGCATGGAACCCACCTTCTGCGCGATGTAGAAGTCGGCCCTATGCTCCGGCCATTCATTGTGACGGATGTAATACGTCAGCCCGTTGGGCAGATGGCCCATGCGTACTGCGGGATCCAGGGGGAGAGGAGGCGCTTGCTGTTGAGCTACTGCGCACACAGCCACGGCCCAAAAAGTCAGTGATAAAAAGAATCGTTTCATTGGGAATTTGAATGTTAAAGGTTTAGTATTCTACATAATGGCCGGCACCCGAAGGCAGGCGCTCCAAGGCGACTTTCCTCCTCCATGTAATTCCCGCCGGAGCCAAGGGTAGCCAGAGCCGGAATTATGCGTAGCGGGAAGGAAAAGTACAGCAGGCATCATTGCATACGCCAGCGATCGCCAACGAACTGCAAGGGCATCCCCACCTGCTCGCTGACGCTATCGCCATAGAGAATGTCCAGATAGACGTAGGCCGTGGAGTCCTGGATGGTGTCGGAAGTAGCCGTCACACGCAGCAGTCCACGATTGACACTTTGCTGTGCCATGAACTGCGCCATCAGATCCACCATCTGGCTGCGCATGTCGTCGGGCATGGAGTCCGTACCGACAAGCCCATCGACATATTCTTCGTAACGGCCGTCGAGGAGCATCGTGAAATAACGTTCGGCTGCCTGACGGGCACTGTCGTGCGTGAGGCTGTCGCCTTTCTGGGAACAGGCCGCAAAAAGGGCTACGCCGATACAGAGGGGTAAGAACAATTTCTTCATGCTATTTCTGACGAATGAAAATATTTATTGGGCAACCGCTGAAGTTCCAACGCTCGCGAATCTTATTCTCAAGAAAGCGTCGGTAAGGCTCCTTGACGTACTGCGGCAGATTGGCATAGAAGACAAAACTGGGCACACGCGTCTCGGGAATCTGCATGCAATACTTTATCTTGATATACTTCCCCTTCATCGATGGGGGCGGGAAAGACTCGATGAGCGGCAGCATCTCCTCATTGAGTTTGGCCGTCGAGACACGGCGACGGCGGTTAAGGAACGTATCCTTGGCCGTCTCCAGCACCTTGAAGATGCGCTGCTTGGTGAGTGCCGAGGCAAAGATGATGGGAAAATCCGTAAAGGGAGCCATGCGGTTGCGTATTGCATCCTCCATCGTCTTCATCACCTTGGTGTCCTTGTCCGGCACGAGGTCCCACTTATTCACGACCACGACAAGACTCTTCTGGTTTCGCTGGATGAGCTGGAAGATATTCAAGTCCTGCCCCTCGATGCCACGAGTGGCATCAATCATGAGGATGCAGACGTCGCTGTTCTCAATGCTTCGGATAGAACGCATCACACTATAGAACTCCAAATCCTCAGACACCTTGTTTTTGCGACGTATGCCTGCGGTGTCCACCAAGTAGAAGTCGAAGCCAAACTTATCGTATCGTGTGTAGATGCTGTCGCGTGTGGTACCGGCAATGTCTGTAACGATATGACGTTCCTCGCCGATAAAGGCATTCACGAGACTGCTCTTGCCCACATTGGGCCGTCCCACGACAGCAAAGCGGGGCACGTCGGGTTCGGCTTCCTGCTCTGCACGCGGTGCAGGAAACTTACTAAGGACATGATCCAGCAAGTCGCCGGTGCCACTGCCTGTAGCAGCCGATATGCAGAAAGGATCACCCAAGCCGAGTCCATAAAACTCGGCAGCCTGGTATGTATCCTGATTGTTGTCTGCCTTATTGACTACGAGGATGACGCGGTCGGGCTGCTTTGTACGGCGCAGGATGGAAGCCACCTGCTCGTCCAAGTCGGTGATACCCGTCTGGACATCCACGAGGAACAGGATGACATCAGCCTCGTCAGTGGCCAGCTGCACCTGCTTACGTATTTCCTCCTCAAAGATGTCGTCCGAATTGACCACCCACCCTCCGGTGTCGATGACAGAGAATTCCTGTCCTGTCCATTCACACTTGCCATATTGGCGGTCACGTGTGGTGCCTGCTTCTTCACTCACAATGGCATGGCGCGTCTGCGTCAGACGGTTGAAGAGAGTGCTCTTGCCCACATTGGGCCTGCCTACAATTGCTACGATGTTTGACATATTCAGTCTAAGCTATATCCGTATGCCTTCATGGCCGCCTCGCTGCTGCGCCAGTTCTTGTCCACCTTGACGAAGGTTTCCAGATAGATGCTCTTGCCGAAGAAGTGCTCCAGACTCTTGCGGGCCTCGGTGCTCACCTTCTTGAGTGCCACACCCTGATGCCCGATAATGATGCCCTTCTGGCTCTCGCGCTCGACGTAAATAACGGCGTTGATATGAATATTTTTATCTGTCTCCTTGAATTGCTCGACCACGACTTCTACACTGTACGGAATCTCCTTGTCATAGTAGAGGAGTATCTTCTCGCGGATGATTTCCGTGACAAAGAAGCGTGCCGGCTTGTCGGTCCACTGATCCTTGTCAAAATAGGCCGGGCTCTCGGGCAGAAGGGCTTCAATGCGCCGAAGCACCACGTCCACATTGAAGCGGTGAAGGGCACTGATAGGGATTATTTCAGCCTGCGGCAGCACTGCATGCCACTCCTCCACTTTCTTCGTCAGCTCAACCTGGTTGCTTAGGTCAATCTTGTTTATCAGCACCAGCACCGGCACCTTCAGACGTTCCACCTTCTCGAGGAAGTCCGTGTTCTTATCTGCCTTCTCCACCATATCGGTGACGTAGAGCAGCACATCGGCATCCTGCAAGGCACTCTCGCTGAACTGGAGCATCTGCTCCTGCAGCTTATAGTTGGGCTTCAGGACGCCCGGTGTATCGCTGAAACAAATCTGCATCTCGGGCGTATTGAGGATGCCCATGATGCGGTGGCGTGTGGTCTGTGCCTTGAAGGTGGCAATGGAAATGCGCTCGCCCACAAGGAGATTCATGAGCGTGGACTTGCCGACATTCGGATTGCCGACGATATTTACAAAGCCCGCCTTATGCATGTTGCTTGCGTTTCGCATACCACTCCTCACGAGAGATGGCGCCTTCCTTATAGAACTCAGCCGGACTCTTTGCAGCCTCGGCAGCCCCGTCATAGCCCCAGATCATGTAGCTGGCGCCCCATGTGAAGCCTGCGCCGAAGGCAGTGAAGATGAGTTTGTCGCCTCGCTTCAGCTGGGGTTCGAATTCCCAGAGACAGAGGGGCAACGTTCCGCCCGATGTGTTGGCCATGTGGTCGATGTTAATCATTACGCGGCTCTCGTCCACTCCCAGACGACGCGCCACTGCGCTCTCAATGCGCACATTAGCCTGATGAGGTATCACCCAGGCAATGTCTTCGTGGGTCAGTCCGTTGCGTGTGGCAATCTGCTGCACGGCGTCGGACATCTTGGTGACTGCATGCTTGAACACGGTGCGTCCCTCTTGATAAACGTAATGCTCGCGCGCGTCCACCGTCTCATGAGTAGGCATGCAGGCCGACCCTCCGGCTGCCATGTGCAGATGCTCATACCCCTGTCCGTCCACACGGAAATAGGAGTCCATCAGCCCGACATCTTCGGTCGTGGCCTCCATCATCACGCAGGCAGCACCGTCGCCGAAGATCGGGCATGTATTGCGATCCTGATAGTTGGTCATGCTGGACATGTGATCGCCACCACACACGATGATGCGCTTATAACGACCACTGCGAAGGAAACCAGCGCCGGTCTCCATTGCATACAGGAAGCCTGCACAGGCAGCCTCCATATCGAAGCCAAAAGCATTCTTCAGGCCAAGACGACCGATGATTAACGATGCAGTAGAGGGGAAATGATAGTCTGGTGTCGTAGTGGCACAGATTACAGCCTCGACAGAGTCGGGATTGACTTGGGTCTTCTGGAGCAGTTGACTGACGGCACGCGTCATCAGATACGAGGTGCCTGTGCCCTGCTCGGGCTTCAAGATGTGACGTGTCTTCACGCCGATACGTTCCATTATCCACTCGTCACTGGTGTCCACGATGTGCGACAGTTCCTCGTTATCAAGGATATAGTCAGGCACATATCCGCCCACACCAGTGATTACGGCATTGAATCTTTCCATGTTCTATATTTAAACACAAAGCCGCAGAGGACCGACGGCCCCTTGCGGCTAATATCATATCCGTTAATTGCTTATGCCTCCTTTTCGATTGCAAGCTTCCCACGATAGTAGCCGCAAGCGGGACATACCGTATGGTAGATGTGAAACTCGCCACAGTTAGGGCATACAGCCAGTGCAGGTGCCTTAGCCTTGTCATGCGTTCTTCTCTTGAGTGTCCTGGTATGGGACTGTCTTCTTTTAGGATGTGCCATTTTCTTACTTTTTTTATTTGTTATTCATTAGTTTCTTCAGTTCGTCCCAGCGACTGTCAACGGATGGGCTTTCGACATTATCGCCGTCCCAATCGTCGTCATCAGGCAACGGGGCGTTGCACTCGTCGTGCGGATGTACATGACGTATAGGTATCTCCAGAGCGATAAGCTCATAGAGGTTCCATGCGACATTGAGCGTCGGATCCGTCTGAGGGACGGTTATCACATCGCCGTCATCCATAAATTCATCGCCCAGCCTAACACGAAGTGAGCGGCGGGCGGCAATGGGCTGGTCCATCAACTCGAGACAACGGTCGCAGGGTATCTGTACCGTTCCCTCGAACTGGAAATCCAATGCAAAGGCTCCCGACGTCTCTTTCACCCGTAACGTGACATCCAGCGAACCCTGCCGAATCTCAGTCCCACCGACAGCGGAGAAGAAGTCGTCGTCGACATGCCACTGATATGACACATTACCGTCGGTCACGTCGTGCAGAGAGACTATATAGCTGTCAAGTGTTCCCATCGGGGTGCAAAATTACAAAAAAAAGAAATACGCGCGGCATAATTCGGGGAGAAAAATTCATTTTTAGTGTTTTCGGAGCTCGATTCGGAACGTTGTACCCCGTCCCAACTCGGAATTTTTCACATAAATGCGTCCATTGTGATACTCCTCGACGATGCGCTTAGCCAGCGACAACCCCAGTCCCCATCCTCGTGTCTTTGTAGTAAATCCCGGCATGAAGACGGTGCTGAAATGGTTTTTGGGGATGCCTTTGCCCGTATCCGAGACCTCGATGGCGAAGCATGAGGCCTCCTCTGCGGCGCGGATGGTGATACTACCACGCCCGTCCATCGCGTCAATAGCATTCTTGCACAGGTTTTCGATTACCCATTCGAAGAGTGGTGCGCACATTTGGACCACGAGGGGATGCGGGGGTACGATGCTACGCATATCGATATGATTGCTCGTACGGCGGTTGATATATTGGACCACCTGAGCCACCACCTCGTTCAGGTTCTCAGGCTTCAGCTCGGGTTGGGAGCCAATCTTGCTGAACCTCTCGGCAATGCGCTGCAGACGCTGCACGTCCTTACCCATCTCTGGGAGCAGCGGATCGTCGGGGTACGTCTCGCGCAACATCTCTTGCCAGGCCATCAAGCTACTGATGGGGGTGCCCAGTTGATGGGCAGTCTCCTTGCTCAGGCCCACCCACACCTTGTTCTGCTCTGCTTTCTTGCTTGAGAGCAGGGCAAAGATGGCCACCACCACAAAGATAAGCACTACGCCCAGCTGAACATAAGGCCACCAGGCCAAGCGCCGCAACAGGAGGCTGTCATCGTAACATATCTCCATATAGTCCGAGGCAGAGAGGTAGATACGGATGCTGCGGTTGCCGCTGAGCATTGAAGTGGCACGTGCTTCCAGCTGAGCCAGCGAGTCGGCCCCATTGGCAGCATGAAGCTGGATGTTGCGGTAGTCCTGCACCTGTCGCATGCTGTCCACCACGATGACGGGAATGGTATTGTTGCTGTTCAGCACCTCAAGCACCAGGGATAGGTCGGTATTCTCGTCGGCACTGTTGAGCGAACGCAACGCCTGCGCCCAGATTTCCATCTTACGCTGTTCCTCACGTTTGAGGTCGCGCACCAGGAAATTGGACACCACAAGCGAGGCCACGCTGAGCACTACAGCCGTCACCACGAGCAGGATCTTCACCTGCCTGATTCGGTTAATCCATTGCATACCACTATAAAAACGCGACAAGCACACGTTTTATTGCACGAAACTTCTCTTTTTCTTTTGCACTCTGCTCACTTATTCGTACCTTTGCAGCATGAAACGCCTGCATATATACCTTATTATATATATAGCGGCACTGGGATTCGCCAGCTGCCGCCATCATCACGACGAAGTGGAGCCGCGCCAGGCCGTGCGCACCGTGATTATCTACATGATGGCCGAGAACTCTATGAGCCGATACTTGCAGACAGACATCGACGAAATGGTGAGCGCAAAGGCCAAAGTGCCCGACAGCGTGAACTTCATCATCTACAAGGACGACGTCAGCCAGCCATGCATCATGCAACTGACCGCACGCGACGGGCTGCACACATTATACACCTACCCCGAAGACCATCTGAGCACAGACTCCACCGAGATGCTACAGAACCTGCGCCGCATCATCAGCGAATTCCCGGCAAAGCACTACTCGCTCGACTTCTGGTCCCACGCCAGCGGATGGATTCCGCGACGCAAGACCCTGGGCATCGACAATGGGCAGAACACAACCTCGAACATTGGCTTCGCCATGAACATCACCGAGTTGCGATGGACGCTGGAGCAACTGCCTCACATAGAGAGTATCTTCTTTGATGCTTGTGCCATGCAGAACATTGAGACAGCCTACGAACTGCGACACGTGACGGACTGGATCGTGAGCTCGCCGGCCGAGATTCCCGGACCCGGCGCACCGTATAGCACGATTCTTCCCTACCTCTGCGCCGGCGACCCCGTGGGCTTGGCACGGGCCTATCATGACTATTATCCCAACAATCATGACTGGCCTTACGGCGGCGTGTTGATCTCGGCCATCCGCACCGACGGCCTCGACCAACTGGCACGCGCCACACGGCGCGTGGTGCCCTCGCTATTCGGGAATCGCACCGAAGTATCAACCGACGGCTTCCAGTGGTACATATCGGAATACGCGTCGTTCACCTATTGCTACGACATGATGACCACCTTCTACCGCCTTCTCCCGGAGGACGAGTTTGCCCAGTGGCGCACAGCCTTTGACGAAGCCGTCCCCTGCCGGCTGACCACCACCCGATGGCATGCCAACTGGTGCAGCGACACCGCAGTGCGAGACACCGCCCACTGCGGAGCCATCTCCATGTTCGTCCCCAACAGCAAGGATGACAAGGCGGGCTGGACCCAAGCGCTCCACCAGATGCAGTGGTACAAAGCTGCCGGGTGGGACGAGACTGGATGGTAGGCCCACTATTCACACAAGCCACCGCCCCATCCATCATCTGCGTCTATCCCTAATCCGACATAGAGGTCCTCGGCAGACAATGCAAAAAACTTCGGTTTATATTTTGTCTGGCCCACGATTATTCGTATATTTGCAACCGAAAGACAAACAATTATGGCAAGGGAACGTACTTATATCAGTTTCGACTGGGCACTGAAGCGCCTGTTACGCGACAAGGCAAACTTCGGTGTGCTGGAGGGTTTCTTATCGACATTGCTGAATACAGACATCAAGATTCATCGCCTGTTAGAGAGCGAGGGGAACAAGGACCGCGACGAAGCCAAGACGAACCGCGTGGACATCCTGGCCGAAAACACGGGCGGCGAATTACTGCTCATCGAGGTACAGGGCGAATCAGAATATGCCTACTTCCAGCGCATACTCTTCGGCGCGTCCAAGTTGGTCACGGAGTACATTGACAGCGGCACCAACTATGACAATGTGAAGAAGGTCTATTCTATTAACATCGTCTATTTCGATCTCGGACAAGGGAAGGACTTCGTGTATCACGGCAAGACAGAGTTTCGCGGCATCCATGATGGCGACGTGCTGCGCCTGTCTTCGTTCCAGTGTCAGAAGTTTGGCGTCAGCGAGGTCTATCAGCTGTACCCCGAATACTATATTCTCAAGGTGAACGACTTCAACCGTTGGTCGAAGGTTCCCCTGGAGCAATGGATATACTTTCTCTCCACCAGCGAGATACCCGAGGATGCCGATGCTCCAGGCTTGCAGGAGGCCCGGCAGAAACTGCAGCTCTCCCAGATGAGCCACGAGGAACAGGCCGCCTATCACCGCTATCTGGACGATCGTGTCATCCTGGCCGACCAGATATACACCGCTCGCGGTGAAGGTAAACTTGAAGGACGGGCAGAAGGACGAGCAGAAGGACGAGCAGAAGGACGAGCAGAAGGACGAGCAGAAGAAAGGCTGGCTAATGCGCGTAGCCTGAAAGCCAACGGCGTAGCGACAGACATCATCCGCAAGAGCCTGTCGCTGACCGACGAGGAAATGGCACTGCTCTGAGCAGATCCGAAAGCATAGGTCCCGGCAACGCCAGGAAGACTTCTACTTCTCTTTTCTCTGCGTGGGAGTGTTCGAGAAGTGCAGTTTCGTATTAGGAAACCGCCCCTTAATCTGCTCCTTCTCCTCGTCAGTGAGTGCCTTGGCGCGGATGGTCATGTCTTCTATCTCAATGTCATTCATCCACTCCGGGAGAAGCACTTCTCCCTTAAAACTGAGATCCAGAATGCGAATATGTTTCAGGTAACGCAAATTGTCGGGCACAGAATCCATTGCTATAAAGTGTAAACCTTCCGAAAGGTCAAGAGTTCTCAGCCGATCGACTATCTGCTCTTGTTCGCTGCCTGCACGCACCATCCAGCCTATCTGCGGTTCAAGTGCTTTCGTCCTGGCATCTTCCTTGATTCCCACAAAGCCTGCCCACAGCTCCATCGACGTTTCGTTCAGCACCTCGCCGGCATTGTTTTCCACTTGATACTTAAAGCCGACATAGACCATTTCGTCGTCCATCGCGCGCGTGTAGCCCACGGTCTCAAAAGGCCGGCCCTCTTCGTCAAGAAAGAATGTGAGGAACCATCCGTCCAGTTGCGTCGGCATCTCGAGGCTGCAAGGCCTTGGCTTATGCAACCGTTTCACACGCTGTTTTTTCACCATATCCTGCCAGAAGGCTTGGTTCGGTTCCCCCTTGGCCGCCATGACAAACTCGTCGAGCAAAGGGATCATGCGTGCCGTCCACTCCCCCATCCCATATTGGTTCAGCGACTTCACCTTGTCAATGAGGCGCGTCCAGTCGTCGGGCGTACCGCGAAGCGTGATGGTGGGGATGCCACAAGCCATTTGGCCGGCCACGAACTTGAAATATTTCTTGACCGACTCCATCAATGTAATCTGCGAGGCAATGCGCTCCACAGGAGTGGTGGTGGAGAAGTCTGCCGTGATGGTCCGAGCAAGGTTCTGTTTCGTGCGCTGGCCTATTTCGCGGGCAAAATCACTCATGAGGCGTTCCCAGTCGGCCTCGGGTGAGAGCAGGTCGGTCTTCGTCACGACCTTCAGTTCCGTCTGCCCTTCGTGATTGACGAGCATAGGGCGCATCTCCTCGGCATGCCGATTCACATAAGCGGCAAAGCCCTGGCTGACAAGAAGCCATACCATGTCGGGCGAGAGCACCAGCGGACGATGATCGGCATAGGCCTGGACGACACAGCGGAAGAACACGTCCGGCCCCGGGAAAAACATGTCACCGGAGGGGAAGCCCGTGGCAATCACATGCTGCACACGGGGCGAGATGCCATGCTCCTGCAGGATTGTCTGTGCGAGGCCTTCTTTCCCGATGAACTCGAAACGTTCCTTTGGGGCAGGCAGGCGGCCATCCACTTCAAACGAGACTGCACCGTCTGACAGGCGCGTAACCTTCTCTTTGCGGGCCTGAAGACTGACACATCCGAGCAAAAGCACGAGAGTAAATGCAACGCGAAATATTGCATTGGGAAGACAATTACCGTTCATGGGATTCTACATTTTTGTGATTTGTCAATGCAAAGATACTCATTATTTTGAATAAACACACGATTCCCGAAAAAAAAGTCGAGTCAACGTGAAATAAAATTAAGTTTAATCAGGGTCAACCCTTATCGTGAATAAGACCAAAAGTAGTCAACTAAAATCGTTAAACTACACGGGGTCGAGTTACATAACGTGCCACGCAGCGCTTTATCACGCGTGATAAAAGAGTTTATCACACGTGATAAAGTCCACAGGAACACGTCATGGGAAATATACTCGAGGGTGCCGGTGGCCCAGACAGTCTTCAACACCGTTCGAAAGGACAAAACTGAAAAAAAAGCTATTTCATTTTGTCCTTTGCGCGCTTATTCGTACCTTTGCACACAATTTGGAGAGAAACGAAACAATTAACCCATATTAAGATAAAGGATATTACCCCATGAACATTACATTTGAGAATGTAGACAAAGTCAATGGACTGTTGACCATCACACTGGAGAAAACGGACTACGAAGAGAAAGTAACTGCGGCAATGAAGGATTTCCGCAAGAAAGCCAACATGCCGGGATTCCGTCCGGGACTGGTACCGATGGGACTCATCAAGAAGCGCTTCGGCACAGAGATTACCGCCGAGGAAGTGAACAAAATACTGGGCACCGAAATCTACAAGTACATCCGCGAGCAGAAGCTCAACGTGATGGGCGAGCCTCTGCCCGACGAGGAGAAGCAGCCCAAGGTGGACTTTGAGACGATGGAGACCTTCACGTTTATCTTCGACGTGGCCCTGGCCCCCGAGTTCGACGCCAAGATTTCCAACAAGGACAAGATACCTTATTATAATATAAAGGTAGAGGACAAGATGGTCGAAGAACAGATTCAGGCCTATGCACAGCGTGGCGGACGCTACGAAAAGGTGGACAGTTACGAGCCCAAGGATATGGTAAAGGGTACTCTGACCCAGCTGGACGCTGACGGTAACGCCCTCGAAGGCGGAATCCAAGTGGAGGAGGCCGTCATGCTGCCCGACTATATGAAGGACGAGGCCGAGAAGGCCAAGTTCAGCGGTGCAAAGGTGGATGACGTACTCACCTTCAACCCCGCCAAGGCTTATGCCGACAGCGACGTAGAACTTGCCAGCCTGCTCCATATCACGAAGGAAGAGGCTCAGGAGGTGAAGAGCGACTTCACCCTGCAGATTTCGGAAATCACCCGATATGCTGCCGCTCCCGTGGATCAGGAACTCTTCGACCAGGTACTGGGCAAGGACGTGGTGAAGAGCCGGGAAGAGTTTGCCGAGAAGATACGCCAGATGATGGAGGCCGAGTTTGTGAGCAACAGCGATTTCAAGTTCATGCAGGACCTGCGTGCCTACCTTTCGAAGCGCATTGGCGAGCTCACCTTCCCCGAGGCTATGCTGCGCCGCATCATGAAGCTGAACAACCCGGACAAGGACGACGCCTACTTCGACGAGAACTTCCCAGGCACACTCGACGAACTGAAGTGGCACCTCATCAAGGAACAGTTGTCTGACCAACTGGAGGTGAAGGTGGAACAGCCCGACGTGCTGGAGACTGCCAAGGAAGCCACTCGTGCACAGTTTGCCCAATACGGCATGATGAACATCCCCGACGAATACCTCACGGAGTATGCCAACAACATGCTCAAGAATGAACAGCAGGCCGAAGGACTCGTGGCTCGCACCGTCGAGAACAAGATAGCCCAGAAGGCCAAGGCCGTGGTCAAGCTCCAGGCAAAGGACGTCACGCTCGCCGAATTCGACGAACTGCTGAAACCTGCCGCAAAGGCTGACACAGCCGCCAAGGAATAATAACAAACAGACACTGATATGAAAGACGAATTTCGCAAATTTGCCACACGCCATTTGGGGCTCAACAGCATGGTGCTCGATGATGTCATCAGTGCCCAAAGCCACTACATGAACCCCTATATCCTGGAGGAGCGCCAGCTGAACGTCACCCAGATGGACGTCTTCAGCCGCCTGATGATGGATCGGGTCATCTTCCTCGGTACCGAGATTGATGACTATACGGCTAACACCCTGCAGGCACAGCTACTCTTCCTCGACAGCACCGACCCCGGCAAGGACATCAGCATCTATATCAACTCGCCAGGCGGCAGCGTACATGCCGGACTGGGCATCTATGACACGATGCAGTTCATCTCCAGTGACGTGGCCACCATCTGCACAGGCATGGCTGCCAGCATGGCTGCAGTGCTTCTCGTGGCCGGAGCCGAAGGCAAGCGCAGTGCACTCCCCCACAGCCGCGTGATGATCCACCAGCCCATGGGAGGCGCACAGGGACAAGCCAGCGACATCGAAATCACGGCACGCGAGATTCAGAAACTCAAGAAGGAACTCTACACGATAATTGCCGAACACTCCCATACCGACTTTGACAAGGTCTGGGCCGACAGCGACCGAGACTACTGGATGACAGCCCAGGAGGCCAAGGACTACGGCATGATCGACCAAGTGCTTACACGCAAGTAAACGTCAGCCGGCAAGCCGGCATCAGACAACGAACCACTATGAAACACTTCATGGAACCCCCCACGAGCAGAGTCATCACATGCATGGCTCTGCTCTGCTTTGTACTGACAGTCAGTGCACAGCGACGTCCAGAACCGAATTACGACGAGGCCAAAGTACCCCACTTCGTGCTGCCCGACGTACTGACGTGCAACGACGGCACTCGAGTGACCAACAAGAAAGAATGGGAGCGCAAGCGCCGACCCGAGTTGATGGAGCTCTTCTCACGCCTCGAATACGGCCGCACGCCGAAGGAGAAAATACGGATGACGGCCTCGCTGGTCGAAGAGAATCCGAACGCACTGGGCGGACTGGCCACGATGCAGCAGGTATGCCTGCGCTTCGAAGGCAACGGCCGCCATATCAACACACTCCTGCTCGCCTATATCCCCAACGCACGCAAGGGGAAGGTGCCGGTCATGATCGGCTACAACTTCAAGGGCAATCACTGTGTGTCGAAGGATGAGCAGATTATCTATTCTCCCTACTTCGCACAATTGACCAACCGTGCCGACCCAATCCTCGAACGCGGCAACTCGCTCACACGCTGGCCGCTGGAGATGATTGTCCAGCGAGGCTATGCACTGGTGACTATGTGTTACCACGACATATTCCCCGACCGAGCCGACGGACGGCCCGAGAGTGCCGCCGCCCTGTTCAGCGACTATCAGGACGGCCAGCTTCCCTCCGACGCGTGGCAGGCACTTGGCGTATGGGCATGGGGCAGCAGCCGCATTGCCGATTGGGTGGAACAGCAGCCCTGGGCTGACAAGCATCGGATGGCCATCATGGGGCACAGCCGACAAGGTAAGGCAGCCCTATGGGCCGGTGCACAGGACACACGCTTCCGCGTCGTGATCTCCAATGATTCGGGTTGCGGTGGTGCAGCGCTCTCGAAGCGTGCCTATGGCGAAGCCGTAGCCCACATCACGCAGTCATTCCCCCACTGGTTCTGCCCCGCCTTCGCGGGTTTCAGCCAGAACGAGGCAGCACTGCCATTCGACCAGCACGAGCTGATAGCCCTCATGGCACCACGCCACGTCTATGTAGCCAGTGCCGAGGAAGACCGCTGGGCCGACCAGCGAGGCGAGTTCCTCTCAGCCTATTATGCCGGACCTGTCTTTGAGCTATACGGACTGCAGGGATTGGGCACAGACCAGATGCCAGCAATCCACCAGCCCATCATGCACCGAGTGGCCTATCACATACGAGCCGGGAAGCATGACGTCACGGATTATGACTGGAAGTGCTATCTGGACTTCTGCGACAAGGCATGGAAGGAGAAATAGCCCACCAGCCTTAATATCTACGTGAGCGGCGCAAAGCGTCGCTCATTTTTTTAGCAGCACATAGAGGCCGTCCATCTCGATCTCCTCCTCGCCCGCCATACGATGGAGCACCTGTGCCACCAGCGTCTGGCTGACGCCGGCCATCTGTATCTCGTATGCCTTGCGAGGGCCGGAAGCCAGCAAGGCGAGAATGTCGGCATGGACACGTTCGAAATCCTCGGCCGAGACATCGTCGGCCATTTCCTGACGGCATACATCACACAGTCCGCAACGCTTTGTGCCTGTCTCACCAAAGTAGGCCAACAGCATCTGGCTACGACATGTGGTATGCTGCGTGCAGTATTCCAGCATGGCATGAATGCGGTGCATAAAGTTTTCCTTGCGCTGATCATAGACTTCCTGAGACAGCCGTACACGTTCTGTACGAACGCGTTGCATGCGGAATGTCACCATCGGCATGTGCTTGCGTGGGATATAATCAACGATGCCGTTGCGCGAGAGGTTGATCAGAATATTATAGAGTGTGTCCATATCCAGCCCTGTCTCGCGGCACACGAGATCCTCGTCCAGATAAATATAATCCACGAAGATTCCGCCATAATGGCGCAGCATCGAATTGATGATGGCCTCTGCCCGTGTATCAGCCACACGATAAAGCTCGGAGCGTGTGGCATTGATACGCAGGCGGCTGGCAGCCGAGTCCTCGTCACGATACTCGATGTAGCCAGCTTGCGTGAGCAGATGCAGGGCACTATGAAGCATCACAGGATGAAAGTGGAAGTTGCGGCAGAACTGTTCAATGTTAAACTCACGGGTCACGCCTTGTCCATCGCCCTCGGCAATCTGAAGAAAGTCGCACATCTTCTGATAGGCATCCACGACATACTCCTTAGCGGGAAAAGTGTTCCCTACACGCCGCTGCGCCACCTGCACCTCCTTACCATCAATAATCATGATAGCATATGACAATTGCCCGTCGCGCCCGGCCCGACCGGCCTCCTGGAAGTATTCCTCGAGGGAGTCTGGCAAGTCAAGATGAACCACCAGTCGCACATCAGACTTGTCAATACCCATACCGAAGGCATTCGTGGCCACCATGATGCGAATACGGTCGCGCAGCCAGTCCTCCTGTCGTGCCGTCTTCTCTGCATTGTGCAGTCCGGCATGATAATAAGTGGCCGTAAATCCCTCGCGTTGCAACTGCGCAGCCAAGTCCTGACAGTACTGACGGTTGCGGATGTAAATGATACAAGAACCGGATTGGCTGCGCAGGACGTGCAGCAGTTCCATATATTTGGAATCAGCCCTGCGGACACAATAGGCCAGGTTCTTGCGGGCGAAGCTCATGCTGAAGACGTTCTCACGAGCAAAGCCCAGCTGCCGCTGGATATCACGTGCCACATCGGGGGTGGCAGTTGCAGTAAGTGCCAGCACGGGCACACCGGGAAGCACCTTCCTCACTTGAGCAATCTGGAGATACGAGGGACGGAAGTCATAGCCCCACTGACTGATACAGTGGGCCTCGTCCACAGTGATGAAGCTAACCTTCAGGTGAGCCAGTTTCTCTAAAAAGACAGCCGAGGAGAGACGTTCGGGCGAGACATAGAGGAACTTGTAACCACCCAGGATGCAGTTTTCGATGGCTATCAGGTTCTCCTCGCGCGACTGGCCAGAATAGACCACAGAGGCTCGCACACCATGTTGGCGTAGGTTACGTATCTGGTCCTTCATCAGGGCAATCAGTGGGGTGACCACCAGGCAGGTGCCCTCCATCGTAAGAGCAGGCACCTGAAACGTAATGCTCTTGCCGCCACCCGTAGGCATCAGACCCAGGGTGTCGCGCCGCTCTCCGATGCTTTCGATAATGTCACGCTGTATGCCTCGGAAACTCTCGTAGCCCCACACACGCTTAAGCGTGGACAGGTATTTGTCTTCGGTATTCATTCTTCATCGCTCGGCCGTATGTCTTCAATCTGCAATTGCAGTTCGCCTCGCTTGTAAGTGTTCTCCTCGATGGTATATACGATGTCAAATGACTGCTTGCTCTTGATGTAGCGTGCCTGAGAACTCTGCCCGAAGGCTATGCCGTTCATCACATTGCTACTCTTGTTGTCCACGAGTTCCAGCTTGATATGCTCCTGATGACGTCCCACCACACGGCTTGTACCATAGTCATATACATGCTGGGTGCAGAAAATAGGCTTTGGGTTATCGGGGCCAAAAGGATTGAATTTCTTCAGGTCGGAAAAGAAGCGGTGGGTGATGTCCCGGAAGTTAACCACAGCATTCACGTCAAGCACGGCACTGGTCTGTTCCGGACTGATATGCTCGTCCACATAGGCCTCGAAACGGCGCTTGAACTCCGGCACATTCTCCACCGGCATGCTCAGTCCCGCAGCATACGTGTGACCACCGAAGTTCAGCAGCAGGTCCTGGCAGCTCTCGATGGCCTTATACACATCGAAGCCCGACACAGAACGTGCCGACCCGGTGGCGATGTCGTCTGTCTTCGTTAACACCACAGAGGGACGGTAATAAATTTCCGTCAGTCGCGAAGCCACGATGCCGATGACTCCCTTGTGCCACGTCTCGTTGTATATCACGATGGCTCGGTGCTCCTGTTCATGGTCAAGCGAAGCCACGATTTGGTTGGCCTGTTCGGTCATCGTCTTGTCCAGATCCTTACGCTGCTCGTTGTACTGATTAATGCGATTGGCCTCATCGCGTGCTGCTCTGAAGTTTCGCTCCACAAGCAGCGAGACGGCTTCCTTTCCATTCTGCATGCGACCCGATGCATTGATGCGGGGACCAATCTTGAAGATAATATCGCCGATGGTTATCTCATGATCCGTCAGTCCACATACGTCGATGATAGCCTTCACGCCCACACTGGGGCTGCTGTTCAGCTGGCGCAGCCCATGGTAGGCCAGGATGCGGTTCTCTCCCATGATGGGAACAATGTCCGAAGCGATACTGATGGCGCAAAGGTCCAGCAACGGAATCAGCGACGAGAACTCAATGCCGTTGTTCAAGGCAAAAGCCTGCATCAGTTTGAATCCCACGCCGCAACCTGAGAGATGCTTATAGGGATAGGCATCGTCCTCGCGCTTGGCATTCAAGATGGCCACTGCCGGCGGCAGCTCATCGCCTGGCACGTGATGATCGCAGATGATGAAGTCAATACCCCGCTCACGGGCGTAGGCCACTTCCTCCACGGCTTTGATACCACAATCCAGCACGATAATCAGTTTCACGCCTGTCTCATAGGCATAGTCCACGCCACGATACGATACACCATAGCCCTCCTCGTTACGGTCCGGGATATAATAGTCCAGGTTTGAGGAATATTGCTGCAGGAACTTATAAACGAGTGCCACGGCTGTGCATCCGTCCACGTCATAGTCGCCATAGACCAGAATGCGCTCCTTGCCGCCCAAGGCACGGTTCAGGCGGGCCACGGCAAGGTCCATGTCCTTCATCAGGAAGGGATCGTGCAGGTCGGTCAGTTGAGGACGAAAGAACTTGCGGGCTGCCTCCTCGGTAGTCACACCTCGCTCAATCAGGAATCCGCATAATATCGGACTGATTCCTAACTGCTTCGACAACTCGGCAGCCTGCTCCTCCTGCGTCTGCGACAGTCGTTCTATGTTCCAATTGTACGTCATTGTGTGTAAAAGTACAACAAAAATCGCACATTGAGCGACTTTTCGGTGTCAAAAATGACTTTTTTAACATTATTTGATAACTGGAGCAGTTATTTCACCCGCACTTTGCGCGACGTGCCATCGGCATAGCGATAGATACATATACCCGGTTCGGGGCGTGACAGACGCACACCCGAAAGCGTGTAGATGCCCACCACACGATGATCTTCTTCTGCGATTTCGGGCGACACATGCACTCCGCCGGGAGTATATCCGAACACTTTGTCCAAAAAGGCAATACGAGCCGGTATCCAGGCTTCGAGACGTGAGAGATCGTCGGGAGTGGCATTTCGCACGAAGGGATAGACCCCATGCACGGTAGTCGTGGCCTGCCAGAGACGTCCTTCCAGCTTTACGAAATCGCCGGCTTTGTACGTTGCAGAACTGCTGTAAGCTGGCGCCACCGTATAATACTCCCACTGGTCAAACACTTGCCAGCCGGGGTTACATATGGCTTCACAATAACATGGACTCAGCGGCCATTCAGCACGCTCACGGGCATAATTATCGTCACCCACCCGCCGACACCAGTCGCGTGCGATATCGACGAGTGGCTCGCCTGAGAGCAGGCCGCTGTCTCGAAGTGATGCCCATCGTTGTCGCACCTCCTTGTCATAGTACTTGTAAATCCAGAAGAAAGGACCCGACTGCAACCACTCCACAGGAAAGAACGAGGGGCGCACCTGTCCGTAGAGCCCCAGGCCAAGACATTGATCCATGTCGTAGGGCGTGACCATCCACTTCACTCCGTCGTACGTGAACCACTGCCAGTTTTTGAGCGATCCGTCGCCATTGGCCGTGAAATAAAAGAAAACGACATAGTCCAGCAGGCTCTGCAGGTCATAACACTCCTCAAAGCGCTGTCGGATGGCATCCTCTCCCGCGCCCGATGCCTCCATGGCCGCCAACTCGGCATGATACTGACTCAGCCTCACCACAGCCTCCTTAACCATGGCCGAGCGCTCCTTGCCCAGCCTCACCTCTTCCGTATCATTGTATTGATAGTAGCTGGCCGATGTCTCGTCAATCAGTTCTCGAGGCGAGTTACCGTCATAGGCATTGCCCTTCGTATCATAGAGATCCCTGGGATTACGAACCTCAAACTGCGTCCACATCACCTTGCCCCGAAAGAGATTGGCATCACTGATGTTACCGTCCAGATGGATGTGCAAGGCATTGTCCTTCTTCATATTCATGTTCTTGCGGTGTTTCTTCAGCTGCCAGGCATAGACTCCATGAAACTTACCTTCCAGATACAAGACACAGGGAAAACCGTCGGGAATGCAGCGGGCACGGCTTGTACCCTCCACGCCACCACGTGACCAATAGGGTTGCCGGTCGGAAACGAGGCGCTCAAACATCTTATAGCAGATTTCGCCTATGCCACGGCTGAAGTCGGTGTAGAACGCCTTCAGATGAAATCCATCCTGTTTCACCCAGATGCCCCATTGCACATCCGTGGTCGATGCCTCAGACCAATCTGCTTCGCACAACTTCATCGATATGTTTTTCTTGGGGTAACGGATGGAATAGCCGCCTTGTCCATGAATGCGCACTCGCTTGCGAAAGTAGTGACCGGCACCGTCATAGACCTCTATCCAGCCGTTGTAGATAGAACGTTTGTTGCCGGGCAACGACGACACGCCTGTGAGGTTAACATACGCCAGGTTAGGTTCAGGCAATGAGAAAGACGGGACGTCCGACAGATCCTCCACCTGTTGGTCGAGCCCCAGGTGGGCCACCAGTTGCTGAAACTCCGTCGCAACCTGACCACGAACGCTGAGGTTAACTACTGGACAGGCCAGCAATACCAGACTAAACAAAATCTCCCGCACGCGCATATATAGAAGTAGGGCGACCCTCGCCCAAGGCAAACGAATCGGAAATATTTTAATAATGGATTTTTATACGCTCGACCCCGCTATTTGGCCTGTACGATAATTAAGGACCCGACTAAAGAGTTCTGCATAGAAATCAGCCTTCCTCTGTAATGCCAGGGGATAGGCCCGGCTGGTGGAAGGCATACGCCACCAACGGAGGGGGCGATCCCAGTGAACACCCTCAGAGCATTCCCCTATACGGGGCATTGGATAAGGAAGCATCTTCTGCAATTCCTCGCTGGCCTTCCCACCCGTGGTGACGATGTCATGGCAGTCAGGTATGCAGGCAAGCAGAGAACTGACATCCGTAGGTTTGAGTATCTCCAAGTGCTCGTCAGATGCATTATTCCGCAGACGGCACACCTGAGTGGCAGTATCATAGAATGCCAACCCCTGAATCTCAGCAAAACGAGTCACCCGTTCGACGTCAAAGCGTTTCTCTCCCTCCACCTCGAAATGCAGGGCATCGGCATAGAAGCAGAGGCCCATCACACGCCAGAAGTCGTTCCGGAAGTTGGGATAGAAGAACTCCATCGACCAACGATCGTGCGGGGGAGGAAAACTTCCCAGAAAGAGGATGCGAGCCTTTGTCGGCAGGAAGGGTTGCAGGGGATGGGACTCAATAATCATCTTGCGGATTATTCACTCTTCTTATTAATAAAAGCAATGGAGACGGGGAGGCAAACATCCTCCCCTACTCTCCATGCTCTTAATATCAAATCACAGCACTATAACGAAGTAGTGCAAGATTAAGCGGATCAAATGCCCAGTTTCTTGCGAATCTCGGCAGGGATGGCATTCTTGTTGATAAGGAAGTCCATCGTATTGGCAGCGATAAAGGCCTTGGTCATGTACCAAATACCCTTATAATCGCCGCTCTCGCCCCACGAGTTCTTTACCATGTAGTACTCCTTGCCGTTCTGATCCTTGGCCAAGCCATAGATAAGCATGCCGTGGTCGTCGGTCAGTTCCCAGTTATCAAAGCGCTCCTGGCGCATCTCCTGTGTGGGTACGATCTCAGGTACGTTCACGCCCAACGAGTCGATGATGCTACGACGCTTCTCGGCCGAGAGCTTCAGCCAACGTGCAGCGTCACTGCCTGTCAGGTCCTTGGCTGCCTGTCCGTCAATGGCATATGCCAGGCCATTGCGGGTGAAGCCTTCCTCTGAAACGTCGCCGCCCCAGGCTACCGTATAACCCTGTGCCACGGCGTTGTCAATCACCTGCATCATCTCGTCCATAGGCAGGTTGTAGCTCAGAGGATTGCGCCAGTTGTCCTGTACCTCTACGGGGAAGGCCGTATAGAAGGGGTGATGGGTGTAGGAGGTGATGCTCACGTAGTCGTCCAGGTTAATCCCCAGGCTCTGCACAAATGTCTTCGGAGTATATTCTTTACCTTCATAGGTAAACTTCTCGGGACACTTGCCAAGATAGGCATCCAGAATACCCTGCAGGCCCACCTTCCACTGATTGCTGATTTTCTTGGACTTATTCGTAGCGATTGCATCCACATAAGGCTCCATCAAGTCGAAGAACTCATTGAAATTGTTCAGCGAATCGCCATAGAGCGAGCCAGGGAATGGCATGGCGTCCTCGGGGCAGATGCCGTGAGTCTTCAGTGTAGAGAGCACGTCCTCGGCCGACCCTCCCTGGGCAAACTGGCAGTCGCCATGCAGGCGCACCACCTGGATAGCACGTTCCATGTATGTCTTGTTAGCCACGAACGACTCGCACAGGTCATAAGTCTTTCCCGTTGCCTTCAGAATCTCCGACTCGAAATAGGAGAGCGTCGAATAGTCCCAGCACGTACCAGAACGATTCTGGTCCTTGATGCTGGTAATCGGATTCTCCTTGATGGTCGTGAAGACAGGCTTGTTACTTTTCTCTTCCTTCTTCTTGTCCTTTGCGGCAACGGGCAGGATGCACATCACGGCCAGTGCCATTACGATAATTCTTTTCATGAATTGCGGTGTGTTTTGATTATTAATATTATTCCTTATTTTTCGATGTCCTTAATATGATAGGGGATGCGTTGCTCGCCCAGGAAACGGCAGCCTTCTCGCGTGATGAGCAGGTCGTCTTCGATGCGGATGCCTCCAAAGTCCTTATAGGTCTCCAGCAGCGGGAAGTTCAGGAACTCAGCACAGTGACCTGTGGCCTTCCACTCGTCGATGAGCGCAGGGATGAAATATATGCCAGGCTCGTCCGTCACCACGAAACCTTCTTGAAGCCTACGGCCCATGCGCAGGCAGTTCGTGCCGAACTGGTCGAGACGGGGGCGCACCTCGTCATCGAAACCCACATAAATCTGTCCCAGGCCCTCCATGTCATGCACGTCCATGCCCATCATGTGCCCCAGCCCGTGAGGCATGAACATGGCGTGGGCGCCGGCCTGTACAGCCTCCTCCGTATCGCCCTTCATGAGACCCAGTTCCTTCAGGCGATCCACCATGAGACGGCAGACGTCGAAATGCACGTCCCACCACTTCATGCCGGGGCGGGCCAGCGAGAGTGCCAGGTCGTGGCAGTCCTCGACAATGCTATAGATTTCACGCTGACGCTGGGTAAAGCGTCCGCTGATGGGAGTCGTACGGGTATTGTCGCTACAGTAGTTCTCGTTCGTTTCGGCTCCGGCGTCACACAGCATCAGCCGTCCGGACTCCAATGCTCGCGGACTGGGATTTCCATGCATGATCTCCCCGTGCATCGTCACGATGGAGGGGAACGAGACCATGCAACCGCGACCGCTGGCAATACCCGAGAGTACGCCACCAATATACTGTTCCGTCACGCCGGGCTTGCACAGACGCATCGCCGTCGTATGCATCTCGTAGCCAATGGCACAGGCGCGTTCTATCTCTGCAATCTCTCCCTCGCTCTTCACCGAACGCTGTGCCACCACAGCCTTGATGAGCGTCAGGGAGGCAGCATCACGCTGCTGAGAGGGGTGGATGCCTGTGAGATCCATGAGTCGGATCATCCAGTCGTGACGATACGGAGGCAGGAAGTGCACAGTCCTGCCCTGTTCGAGAGCTCTCGTCACCAGCCGAGTCAGTTCCTTCATCGGGCCGCTCTTGGCCACACCCGTCTGAGCTGCCATGTCGGCCACGCTGTCCACCTGGCCAAACCATACAATGTCATCAATGTCAATGTCGTCGCCCAAGAGCCATTCCTCGCCCTCCTCTACGTCAATCACTGCAGCCAGACCCTCACGATGAAGGCCGAGATAGTACAGGAATGTACTGTCCTGACGAAAAGAATAGACGTTCGAGGGATAATTGGCCGGCGAATCATTATTGCCCGTGAGCAATATCAAGCCCGAGCCTACCGCCTGCCGCAACACGGCACGACGCTGGATATAAGTTTCTCTGTCAAATAACATAGTTCTATGATATTCTATAACGTATAATCTGTCGTTTTCGCATGCAAAGTTAATTATTAAATACGAATTTACCATATTCTGGCGCAAGAAATGCGAAATATCACTTTTATTTCCATATAATTTGGTCGTCTCGCAGAAAGTCACTACCTTTGCAGCGCTTTTCCCTTAGGAGGCTCATCACGGAAGGATGGTAGAGTGGTCGATTACACCGGTCTTGAAAACCGGCGTACCGAGAGGTACCGGGGGTTCGAATCCCTCTCCTTCCGCTTCGCACTTGCATTACAAAACACTATATAAAAGGAAAAGAAAGATATTATAATATACTTTCTCACTTCGTTCAAAAGGTATATTCGTGAACTTCAAATCAAAAATCGAATTTTAATGGCAACAATTGAAATCAATGTTTCGGAATTTTACGGTGTCCCGGCTTATTATTCGGAAATGCCGCGCGACATCTTCAACGCTCTTGAATCGGCGGCGTTGAACGGTGACAAAACGGCGACCGTTTGCAAGGCGCAATTTGACAAGATGATGTCGGACTTTCAAAAGAAAATTGCATGATGGATTGGTTTTATTATGGTGTTTTGCCGATTGTCGGCGGCATCCTGCTTTATTACTTCATCAAGGGATTGTCGAATCAAGACAACGAAAAACAGAACAAGGGATGAAAGCGTTGAAGTTTTGCTTCTTGATGCTGCTTGCATCCATCTTTGCCGGGTGTTCGTCAGACACCGGGGATGAAGAACCGCATGTCGTTCTTGACCCTGCAACGAATCCGGCGGCAATCCTTGGCCGATGGGATGAAGTCGGCGGGGCTGAATATTATCAGTTCTCGACCGATGGGCGGTCATCGGACGGGATATTCATTCACTACAACGGGCAAACAATGTCCGGGGCGTTCATGTACACAACGGATGACAACACCATCCATTGCAAGCCGGACGGCGGCATTGACATCTTCCGAATCGTTGTTGCCTTTGACCAAACAGACAAGAACCTTGCAACATTCACAACGGGTTCACATACCATCAACGTAAAAAGAACGCAACAATGAAGAAATCAATCAACGCCCAAGCAATCGAAATCACCCGGCGATTCTTTCAAGGGCTGCAAATGGCCATCGACAACGGCCTTTGAGAACTTTTGTGAAGAACACGGGGTGAACCGTGTCAAATACCAAAGAATCAAGAATGATTTGAACAAGCCCGTTGAGGAATGGAAATACAAGGTCGTTGACATTCAAGTTCAGGATGTATATAGTGCCGGAACTTCAATCTGAATGCCTTTTGCTCTATTCCTTGCATTCGCGCTTGCCTTATCGCATCTATATGATTGAATATAAGCGGCATCACATATCCCACAAGAAAAGATTTCGACTTCAGACGCCCCGGGCCGTCCGGTTAGACGCCTCGGGGCGTCCGAATAGACGGCTCGGGCCGTCCAACCGTCCGCCCCGAGCCGTTTTCCCTATCCAGCCGACTCCGTTTCCCTTCGGAGTCGGCTCCATCTCCCTCCTGACCCGACTCCTCTTCCCCGTCATTCCCAGCTTCACCCACTTTCCCTTGTCCGTTACAGATAAATACTACTCTGACTTTCGTCGAGGAGAGGCGGCACTCGGGCATGCAACAAAGAAAACTTGCGGTTTTCTTTGCCCATGTCGCTCGTTTGCACTACTCTGACTTTCGTCGAGGATAGGCGGCACTCGGGCATGGAACAAAGAAAACTTGCGGTTTTCTTTGCCCATGTCGCTCGTTTGCACTATCTTTGCATTAAGAAATTAAGAATAACGTGGAAAAGGAAGCAGAAAAGCTTTTAACGAACATAAATCTTCCGGCCGATCTGAGACGGCTGCCCGTGAAGGAATTGCCACGGGTCTGCGAGGAATTGCGCCAAACGATTATCGAGCAATTGGCAGATAATCCAGGACATTTTGCCAGTTCGCTGGGTGTGGTGGAACTGACCGTCGCCCTGCATTATGTATTCAACACGCCCTATGACCGCCTCGTGTGGGATGTGGGACACCAAGCCTCTGGACATAAAATACTGACGGGCCGGAAGGAACGTTTCTCGACATATCGACACCTACATGGACTACGCCCTTTCCCTTCGCCCGAGGAGAGCGAGTATGACACCTTTGCCTGCGGCCACGCCTCGAACAGTATATCGGCAGCCTTGGGCATGGCGGTCGCAGCTCACAAGAATGGCGAAGAGGACCGCCATGTGGTGGCTATCATCGGTGATGGAAGCATGAGTGGCGGATTGGCTTTCGAGGGACTGAACAACGTGAGCGTCACGCCCAACAACCTACTCATTATACTGAATGACAACAATATGAGCATCGACTACAGCGTAGGCGGGATGAAGGACTATCTGCATCGACTACACCGCAGCTCGCTGTACAACCGAGTGCGATTCAAATTGTCACGGTGGATGCTACGGATGGGCATTCTGAACGAAAATCGGCGCAAGCGCATCCTGCACTTCAACAACTCGCTGAAATCGTTGCTCATGAACCAAAGCAATATCTTCGAGGGCATGAACATCCGGTACTTCGGACCGAGCGACGGGCACAATGTCATCGAACTGGTGGCCACATTACAGAGCATACGCGACATGACGGGACCACGCCTGCTGCACATACGCACGGTGAAAGGAAAGGGATTCCGCCCCGCCGAGGAGGATGCCGTGGAATGGCATGCCCCAGGCAAGTTCAACCCCGTAACAGGCGAGCAGATAAAGCCCAGCGGCGAGAGCCTGCCGATGAAATATCAAGATGTCTTCGGCGAGACACTGTTGGAACTGGCACAGCAGAACGAGCGCATCATGGGAGTCACGCCGGCCATGCCCACAGGCTGCAGCATGAACATTCTGATGAAGAAGATGCCCGAAAGAGCCTTTGATGTGGGCATCGCCGAGGGACATGCCGTGACCTTCTCGGGCGGAATGGCCAAGGAAGGCCTCATCCCCTTCTGCAACATCTACTCGTCCTTTGCCCAGCGTGCCTATGACCATATCATACACGATGTGGCACTGACTCGCCTGCACGTGGTGCTGTGTCTGGACCGTGCAGGCCTCGTAGGCGAGGATGGCCCCACTCATCACGGGGCATTCGATCTGGCTGCGCTGCGGCCCATTCCCCACCTCACCATTGCCTCCCCCCTGAACGAGCATGAGCTACGCCGCATGATGTACACGGCACAGCAGCCACAGGAAGGACCCTTCGTCATCCGTTACCCCCGCGGCCGCGGAGTGCTCCAGGACTGGCGCTGCCCGCTGGAGGCCATCCCCGTGGGAAAGGGACGCTGCCTGCACGAAGGCGAGCAGGTGGCGGTGCTGAGCATCGGTCCGATAGGCAACACGGTGGAGAGCGTCGTGCAGGAACTGGAGACAAAGGGACTGCACATTGCCCACTACGACATGCGTTTCCTAAAGCCAATCGACGAGGAACTGCTGGAACACGTGGGACGCCACTTCCAACGCATCATCACGGTAGAGGACGGCGTGATACGCGGCGGGCTGGGCAGCGCTGTGCTGGAATACATGGCAGACCATAGGATGCACCCCACGGTAACTCGGCTGGGACTACCCGATGAGTTCGTGGAACATGGTTCACCTGCCGAGCTGTATCATATCGTAGGACTGGATGCCGAGGGCATACGACGTGCCATCCTCTCCCCCACCGAACATTGAACATCGAACATTATACCATAGCCAATGAAAATCGTCATCGCCGGCGCAGGTGCAGTGGGAACTCATCTCGCTAAACTCCTCTCCAAAGAGGATCAGGACATCATCCTCATCGACGAGAATCCCGAGAAGACGGACAAGCTGAACAGCGAGGGCAACTATGACCTGCTCACGCTGAACGTTTCGCCCAGCAGCATACGCGGGCTCAAGGAGGCCGGAGTGCCGCATGCCGACCTCTTCATCGCCGTGATGCCCGACGAGGCACGCAATCTGACATGCTGTCTGCTGGCCCACACACTGGGGGCTCGCAAGACGGTAGCACGAGTGGACAACTCGGAATACGTGCAGCCGCAGTATCAGCCATACTTCCAGCAGATGGGTATCGACTCGCTCATCTATCCCGAGAGCCTGGCAGCACGCGACATTCTGGAGGGCCTGAAGCGCTCGTGGGTGCGCCAGTACTGGGAGGTACACGGAGGCACCCTCATCATGCTGGGAATCAAATTGCGTGAAACGGCTCGCATACTGAACGTCCCCCTGCGACAGTTGTGCGCTCCGGGCACTCCCTACCACGTGGTGGCCATCAAGCGCGACGAGGCTACCATCATACCGGGCGGTAACGACGAGCTGAGGCTGGGAGACATTGCCTACTTTATGACCACGAAGAAGTTTATCTCATACATTCGCGAAATCGTGGGCAAGGAGACCTATGCCGATGTGAAGAATGTCATGATCATGGGAGGGGGACGCACCAGCGTGGACGTGGCAAATGGACGGCCCGACTATATGACGATGAAAATCATCGAGCAGAACGAGGAGCGCTGCCTCAGGCTGAGCGAACTGCTGGACGATGACGAGGTGCGCATCATCCAGGGGGACGGGCGCGACACACGTCTGCTGCTCGAGGAGGGTATCCGTGACATGCAGGCCTTTGCAGCCCTGACGCCCGAAACGGAGACCAACATTCTGGCCTGCTTGGCTGCCAAGCGCATGGGAGTGCGCAAGACGGTGGCCCTGGTGGAGAATATGGAATACGTGACGCTGGCCGAGAAGCTGGACATCGGCACCATCATCAACAAGAAGATGATTGCGGCCAGCCATATCTATCAGATAATGCTCAATACAGACGTGGCCAATGTGAAGTGCCTCACCATCGCCAATGCCGATGTGGCCGAGTTTATTGCCAGCGAGGGTAGCCTGGTGACGAAGAGCCTGGTCAAGGACCTCCGGCTGCCGCAGGGTGTGACGCTGGGAGGACTGGTGCGCGACGGAGAGGGACAGCTCGTAGGTGGTAACACACAGATTCAGGCGGGCGACAGCGTAGTGGTATTCTGTATGAGCAGCCTCATCAAGAAGCTGGAACGCTACTTCGGCAAACCGACCACCGTGATCGATTCCATCATCCAGACGTTCAGGTAATCCTTCATTCCTCACGATACAACGCGGCGCTGCCACACCTCATCCGAGATAGGGCAGCGCCGCGTTTCTGTTCCTCCACCTCGCCTGCAACTACTGGCAAGCAGGGCCTGGTTCGTCGGCATCGATGTGCACGTCTTGCTTGCGATATCCCGTGGAGGTGAAGATGGCCAGCAGGCGTCCGTCCTCGGCTGTGACACGCACCTCAGTGAACGGCACCCGCCGGTGATTGACCACCTCTGTGGCCTCGGCATAGATATAGCCTTCACTCACGTTGCTCACATAGGTGATGTTCGTGGAGATGGCCACCGTGAGTGTCAAGTGACTGTTCACGGCAGCGGCATACGCCAGATCGGCCAGCGTGAAGATGGCACCGCCCTGACACTGCCCTGCACCATTCAGATGCTCAGACGTCACCAGCATCCGTGCACGGGCATAGCCCTGCCGTATCTCTATCAGCTCCGCGCCTATCATGGCAGCGAAACGGTCGCGGTCAAAGAATTCTTTCAGTGTCATGTCGGGAGAGTTGCTGATTTTACCCATAAACTACGTGCCATGCACTATTTCCACGCAAGCAGGCGTCCTATCCTGTCGTAGAGGCTGGCCCAGTGGGCACGGCTCTCCTGATCGGGAGCGCTTTGGCTGGCGGCCCGCGTCTTCTTCTCCAGCTGCTGCAGCGTGTAGAGCACGGCCGGACGCACCGTCTGGTTGCCGTTGCCATAGGCACGACTCAGATGTGTATACATCGTATTCTGCAGCACCATGCGGTAGGGCGTCACCTTCTTATGATTATCCAGTTCTGCAAACACCAGTTTGGTGAGGTCGGCCAGATAGGCCTGTGGCTTGTACAGCTCGTTCAGTGCCTCCATTCGGCCCATCAGGCTCGACACCACGCTCTCGCCCACGACGGTGGTCAGCACCTGCGGATAGTCCGAGATGCGGCTGGCATAGCTGACGTCGCGCAGCCAGACGGGTTCCTGCAGCACCTGCTCGTCCAGGAACTGGAGTGCAGCCTTCTGCTTCTCAAGGGGCTGAGGACGATAGACGGGTTCCCCGGAGCCCTTTTCGCGGAAATTGATGAGACGGCCGCCAATGTTGCGCGCTACGTGACCGCAGTAGCGCAGGAACTGTGTGCGTATCTGTACATACATCGTCCGCAAATCCTCTCCATAGAGATCCTTCTCGTTGTCCATCGTCCACTGGGGCAGCTGGACTATCTCGCGCTTCAGGTTCTGTATGCCATAGAGACTGGCCTTCACAGCATCGTCGCCCAGGTCTTCTCTCTGGCGACGCGGATCAGTATTTCCCTCGTCGCTCTCGCCGTCGCCCCACCAGAGGCGTGGGTTCTGGGTTGCCTTGAGCGTCATGGCCTCCAGCATCTTGTGATCCTCGTCCTCATCCTTTGCCCCGAACATCGGCGTATAGCCCCACTGGATGGCCCACTGGTCATAGTCGTTGATGCGAGGGAAGACTCCCCGATGTGAGATGCCATCCTCGGGCTGTGCCACATAGTTGAAGCGGGCATAGTCCATGATACTGGGCGTATGGCCGTGTGCCTCCACCCATGCCTTGTTCCTAAGGCTGTCCACAGGTACCGTGGAACTGCTGCCAAAGTTATGGCGCAAGCCCAGCGTATGTCCCACCTCATGGCTGGAGACAAAACGGATGAGTTGTCCCATCAGCTCCTCGTCGAAGTTCATCTTGCGAGCAGCCTCGTCGATGCTTCCACACTGCACCATGTACCAGTCGTGTACCAGCTTCATCACATTGTGATACCAGCAAATGTGACTTTCCAGGATCTCGCCGGTACGCGGGTCGTGCACGTTGGGTCCATAGGCGTTCTCGATGGGGCTTGCCAGATAGCGAATGCAGCTGTAACGGGCATCTTCCATGCTCATCGTCGTGTCGTTCTCGGGCCACTCGCGTGCTTGAATGGCATTCTTGAAACCAGCCTTCTCGAAGGCTACCTGCCAGTCCTCCACTCCCTGGATGAGATACTTGCGCCACTGCTTGGGCGTGGCCGGGTCGATGTAATAGACGATGGGCTTCATGGGTTCCACCAGCTCGCCCCGCTTCATTTTCTCCACATCCTCGGGACGTGGCTCCAGACGCCAGCGAGTGATGAAACGCTTCTCCTCCACCCGCTGCTGGTCGTCGGAGTAGTTGGTATAGTCGTCGGTGAAATAGCCCACACGCGGATCAAAGTACCGACGCATCATGGGCCTCTCGGGCAGGAGGATGAAGCTGATGTTCAGCCCGAAGGTGACCTTGCCCGTCATGCGTGTGGCGGGCAGGCTGGCATTGGGCGTGCTGGCAAATGTCTTCACCAAGCGAACCTCGGTGTTCAGGGGAAACGACTTGATGTCCTCGATGTAACACATCTCGCCCACCTGTCCTGCCAGGTTGTACTGCTGCTTGGCATACTGCGGCAGACCCAGTGCGGGGTTGTCCTGATTGAAGAAGGCGTTTACCTTTATTTTATATACTCCGTCCTTGTGACTTTCCACCTTGAAGGCCCCGATGATGGGATTCTCGTTGCTGATGGTGATGGCCCGGTTGATCTTCTGCGTCGTGTCGGCATAGTTGATGAGCAGGTTGGCCCGCAGCAGCAGCTGGTCTTCGGGTCCCTTCTGGAAGTACACGGTCTGCTCGTTCACCTGCTCGCCACCGAACTTGCCGGTGTTCGAGGGAGTGCTGGTAAAGCGTGTAGTGGTCAGGAAGTGACGCCCAACGAGGCTGTCGGGAATCTCGAAGAACCAGTCGCTCTTCATCTTCGTCACATGGAACAGTCCCGGACGGTCCACTGCCGGCTTCTCCACCTTGACGCTATCCTTTTTCTCAGCCACGGGCTGATTCTTTTTCTTCTTCCCGAAGAGGCGGTGCTTCCTGCCCGTCTGCGCCTCCTTCTTTGCAGGCTCTTTCTGTTTCTTGTCCTTCTGTTCTGTCTTGGCCTTCTCATTCCGTTCGGCCGAGGTGGCAGGCGAGCTGCCAAGGAGTGCTGCAGCGAGCAGCAGGCTCAGGTACTTTATTCTCATGTCTGTCAGTTAATGATTTGCCGTGCAAAAGTACATAAAAAAAAGCACATAAAGGCCCTCTATCGTAAGACTTTTTATATATATGCAGACAATTAGGCGTATGACTATACAGAAGGGAGGCGTATATCAGCGGCGCATGAAGGCGAAAGTGTCTATGCAGAACAGTTCCTCGTCTGTTTGCGCCCCCTGGAACTCCATCACCAAGGCATGTACTCCACGCACTCTTTTTACCTTAGCACGCCACTCCGTCCAGCCCATGTGAGCAGGCACTTCGATGCGCTCCAGTTCACGACCGCAGAGCGAATCGGAATGGAGAACAATAGTGCCACCAGCCTCAGACTTCACACGCAGCGACACCCCGCGAGCTCCCCGTCCGAAGTCCATGTATTTCCATGCAGCCCAGTCGCCGGCATGTATGTTACCCAGCTCTTCGCGATTCGCATCCTCAGCCGTGCGGCGGATATACACTTTTCCACCCATCAGGCAGGCACGGGCAGCATCGTTCCTCACAAAGGCATCAAGCGGGTCGGATGCTCCCTGTGACGTCATCTCCACCTCGTCGATTGTCCCGTCGGCATTGAATCGGATTGGCTCGATACATGCCTTGCGCATCGAACGGCAGTTGTGGGTGGAACGGTGATAGAGAACATACCACTGGCCCCGGTACTCAACGATGGAACCATGATTGTTCCAGCTGGCAGGGTCGCATCCATGATTGTCGATGATAACGCCCTTGTATTCGTAGGGTCCAAGCGGCGAGGTGGCCATGGCATAGCCCAAGCTGGTGGGGCGTCCACGACGACTGATGTCGGCATATATATAATAGTAGTACTTGCCCCGCTTGATGACGTAGCTTCCCTCGTGGAAGTGATGCTCCTTCTCCGTGACCAGCCCGTCCACCACCGACGAGAGGTCGAGCGTCTTCATGTCGGGGTTCATACGAGCGCCCTTTGCCGAGAACTGCCCCCAGAAATAGTAAGCCTGCCCGTCATCATCGATGAAGATGTTGGGGTCAATCTGGCGTGGCCCTTCTATCTTCACCCCGTCGCGAAATGGACCGCTGGGCGAATCGCCGACGGCCACATACTCGCTGCCGTCGGGCACATCATAATAGAGGTAGTAGGTGCCGTCGCGCAGCATCACGTCGGGCGCGTAGAGCGTCTCGCCCCACGAGAAGGAGTTGCGATGCATCGTCCACTGCTTCAGGTCGGCAGTCGAGAGCACATGGTACTCCTTCGAGCAATACTTGTCGGGGGTGAGGTCGGTGGAACCATAGACGTAGAGCCGCCCGTCGGGCATCACCCGCGACGAAGGGTCAGCGATGTATGTGCCCATCGGCACGATAGGATTTTGAGCCGATGAGGGGGATGCCGCCACGAGCACCCCCGCCATCCATAGTGCTGCACTCAGAGTCTTCATGAGAAGGGTGAGGGACGCTTTGGTAGCCAATAGAGTTTTAAACTTCATTTATATAAGAGTATTCCGTTTCATCCTGTATTTCGTTGTGTATCATTGACGTCGACGGACTTTATATACTCCGAGGACGCGCCCATGCGGGCACGTCCTCGGAGTAGAGGTGGCGAGGCGCTGTCTCAGTACACAATCAGGTAGAGGCCGGCAGCGAGGGCGGCGCCGATGATAGGGCCCAGGGCAGGAATCCACGAGTAGGCCCAGTCGCTGTCGCGCTTTCCCTTGATGGGGAGCAGGCAGTGGGCCAGGCGTGGACCCAGGTCACGGGCAGGATTGAGGGCGTAGCCCGTGGTACCCCCCAGCGACATGCCGATGGAGATGATGAGGAAGGCTACGGGGAATGCTCCCAGGCTTCCCATGCCCAGTTCGGGCGTGTTCTCCTTGTTGCCGATGGCCAGAATGCAGAAGATGAGCACGAAGGTGGCGATTATCTCGCTCAGCAGGTTGCGCCACGGATTGCGGATGGCCGGGATGGTGCAGAAGGTGCCCAGCTTCACATCGGGATCGGCCGTAGCATCGTAGTGGTCCTTAAAATACCGCCACACGAGCACCGCACCGACGAAGGCACCCAGCATCTGTGCTGCAATATAGGGCAGCACCAGGTTCCAGTCGAACTGTCCGGCCAGGGCCAGACCGACGGACACAGCCGGGCTGAGGTGGGCTCCGGTATAGGGACCCGACACGAAGACGCCGCACATCACGGCCAAGCCCCAAGCGATAGTGACGACAATCCAGCCGGCACCCTTGGCTTTTGTCTTGTCAAGACTTACGTTGGCGCACACACCGTCGCCCAACAGAATCAGAATCATCGTACCGATGAATTCAAAGGTCATTTTCTCTAACATAATATAGGAATTTAAAGCCTCACCCCCGGCCCCTCTCCGGGGAGAGGGGGGGCTGACAGGGAGAGGGTGGTTAATGGTTTGTTTAAAGCCTCACCACCGGCCCCTCTCCGAGGAGAGGGGAAACTGACAGGGGGGCTTATTGTTCTCTTCCCTCACCCCTGGAGAGGGGCTGGGGGTGTGGCTGTGGTTGTCCTTCCTACCGCCACGCGCCAACCCTTAACGGCCTGTTCCACACGCTGGCGGTCGGGCGTCGGGGTGAAGGTGGAGTCAACGATCCACTGCCGGCGAATGGTCTCGACGCTGTCCCAGTAGCCTACGGCGAGGCCGGCCAGATAGGTGGCTCCCAGCGCTGTGGTCTCGGGGTTGCGGGGACGGATGACAGTGGTGTCAAGAATGTCGGCCTGGAACTGCATCATCAGATTGTTGCGCGAGGCACCGCCATCGACCTTCAGTTCCCGCAGCGGAATGCCGGCATCGCGCTGCATGGCCTCGACGATGTCCAGCGTCTGGAAGGCGATACCCTCGAGTGCAGCCCGAGCGATATGAGCAGCCGTGGTGCCCCGGCTGATGCCAGTGATGCTGCCTCGGGCATACTGGTCCCAATACGGAGCACCCATGCCAGTGAGGGCCGGCACGAAATAGACGCCTCCGGTGTCGGGTACCGAGGCGGCCAATGCCTCGACCTCGCCGGAGGAGCGGATGATGCCCAGCCCGTCGCGCAGCCACTGTACCACGCTTCCGCCCACGAAGATGCTGCCCTCGAGGGCATACGTCACGCGCCCGCCAAGGCTCAGGGCGATGGTGGTAAGCAGATTGTTGGCCGAGGTGATGGGTTTCTCGCCACTGTTCATCAGGAGGAAGCAGCCCGTGCCGTAGGTATTCTTCACACTGCCCGGCTCGGTGCAGAGCTGGCCGAAGAGGGCTGCCTGCTGGTCGCCCGCAATGCCCCCGATGGGCACAGGCTGACCGAAGAGCGTGGCCTCAGTATGGCCATACACCTCACTGCACGACCTCACCTCGGGCATCAGCGACCGTGGGATGTCGAAGAGGCGCAGCAGTTCCTCGTCCCACTGCAGGGTGTGAATATTAAATAGCATCGTGCGCGAGGCGTTGGTGGCATCGGTGATGTGCAGTCGGCCGCTCGTGAGCTGCCATACGAGCCACGTGTCCACCGTGCCGAAGCGCAGCCGTCCCTGCTCGGCCCGCTGGCGGGCGCCGGGCACATGGTCGAGCACCCATTTTATCTTCGTAGCGCTGAAGTAGGCGTCGATAATCAGCCCCGTCTTCTGGCGAATGGTCTCCGTGAGCCCGTCGGCCTTCAGCCGGTCGCAATACTCGGCCGTGCGACGGTCTTGCCACACGATGGCATTATAGACGGGTTCGCCCGTCTCGGCGTCCCACAGGATGGCGGTCTCGCGCTGATTGGTGATGCCGACGGCAGCGATGTCCTGCCCGCTGATGCCCATGCTCGCCATCACCTCGCTGATGACGGCAGCCTCGGACGACCATATCTCCTGCGGGTCGTGCTCCACCCAGCCCGACTGGGGAAAATGCTGTGTAAACTCCTTCTGCGCCACGGCCAGGCTCTCGCCCTGGCGGTTGAAGACGATGGCTCGCGAACTGCTGGTACCCTGGTCGATAGCCAGGATGTATTGCTCTTTCATAGGCTGTTAGATTAGTCGATGTGATACATTTCCTGCGCATTATGTGGCAGTCGGTCGCACAAAGGTAGACAAAAAGTGGTAAAGTACAAAATAATTCCACCTTTTTAATACATACGCCGGCATGGAATTCATGTATTAAATGTTTACACGAAATTTTGCGTAAAAAGAAACAGAATGCCGCGAGGGTCGAGATGGAGTGTCGCAAAGCTCGCCGCGACACTCCACCAAAACGCAAGTGACACGTCGCTACGTCGCGAGAATCGCGTATTTCTGGCCGAGGGGACGCTTCGCTCAGAAAAACGCAGAATTTCGGAGCGCTGACATTCAGGCGGTTAAGAAAGTCCCAACATAGCAAGCACCCCGAAAAGGTCCCTTTTTGGGGCATTTTCGACCCATTTTGGGAGGGGGCCGGCGGGACGTCTCGCAGAGATTTTTTCCGAAACACTTACAGGAGAGAGAACCACCCTAATGGGTGGAACTGCGGGCACAGGAAGGAAAAAAGGAGTCTCTTCCCATTGTCACATTGCTCGATATATCTATATTTGCGCCGAGAGAAAGAACAAACAACCCCAATAAACGTCAGCAAACTATGAGAACAATGAGATTCACGGTCATCCTGGTGATGACACTCTGCTTTGGCATGGACGCCGGAGCACAAGCCATTCTGAAGAGCCTCGGAAAGAAAGCATTGGAAAAAGTACAGGAGAAGACAGAGCAAAAGGCGCTGGAGAAGACTGACGAGGCCACCGATGCCCTCCTCAACGGCAAGATTCCGTTCAAGAAGAAGAAAACAGAGACCGAAGCGAAGGCCGAGGACACTGTCACAGACGCAGAGGAGACAGCAGAGGGCGGGGAAAAGAAACAGGCCGGGAAGAAACAGGCCAACGTGAGCTGGAACAACTACGATTTCGTCTCTGGCGACGAGATAATCTTCGAGGACAACCAGGCCGGCGAGAAGCTGGGCGAGTTCCCCTCGATGTGGGACACTTTTCAGGGCGCAGCCGAGGTGGTGGAGTTCGACGGACAGCCTGCCATAAACACGCAGGACGCCCGAATCACGCCGCTCTTTGCCGACAACAAGGTCTATCTGACGGACGAGTGCACCGTGGAGTTCGACATCTACATCTGGGACGAGGACACCTACAAGGAACAGTATAACGGAGACGGCGTAGCCCTGAACGACTACGTCATCATGCTGGGCCGCGAGGATAAGATACAGGACATCGGCGGCGATCCCGAATGTTCCCTGTGGATGCGTATCACCGCGGCCGAGAATGGCGAGGATGCTTCTTTCGACTACCGCTGGAGCGTGCCCGGCAGCGACGACTTACGCGAGGGGAGCTACGAGATAAAGGGCATACAGCGAGACGCTTGGCACCACGTAGCCATCTCGTTCAACAAGCGGGCCTACAAGGTTTACTTCGACCAGCAGCGCGTGGCTAACATACCCAACGCCACGGTGCCCACCTACCTGGTGCTGGAGGGTTCGTACGACTACAACCGCCTCTACTTCTGGCGCAACATCCGCATCGCCAAGGGCGCCGTGCCCCTGGCCGACCGCCTGCAAAGCGAAGGAAAGATCATCACCTATGCCATCACCTTCGACACGGGCAAGGCCACCATACGTCCCGAATCGACGGGCGAGCTGAACCGCATCACGAAGATAATGACAGACGACACAGCCGTGAAGTTTGAGATTCAGGGCCACTGCGACAATACGGGCACCGACGCCGTGAACGACAAGCTCTCGCAGCAGCGGGCCGAGGCCATCATGGCAGCACTGGTGGCCAACGGCATCGCTGCCGACCGCCTGACGGCTGTGGGCAAAGGCTCAAGGGAACCCATCGGTGACAACACGACCGACGCTGGACGCGCCAAAAACCGCCGCGTGGAATTCGTGAAGAAATAGGGACATCAAGCAGAATCCGCCCATCCGCGACGAGATACCTACGCGGGTGGGCCATTGAGCCTTTTCTCTCACCTCCGCATGCCGGCAGGATCGGGAGAGAGCGTCATTCGATAACGTACCATGTATAGCCGCCCGCCGGGATACGTACCGTCAGGGTGACGTTGCCCTCAGGCGTCAGCCGATAGCTTTTGGCACGGCCCTCACGTTCGCGGATGCGTGCGCGACGGGTGAGTCCGGTGTAGTATAGTGGCAGCGTAATCTCTCGCACGACATCCTCGCCGAGGGGATTGAAGATGAGCGCCAGCCCTTTCTCCTGTCCCTGGGGATCCACGTGCAGGATACCGTCCCAGTCGCGGGCGTCGGGCTTACGCAGGTGGATGATGTCGCTGTTCAGGATGCGGCGATACTTCTTGTACCAGCTGATAACGTCGATGACAGCCTGGCGCGTCTCGTCATTGTCATAGAGGCGAGGTCCACGATAACAGGCCTGCACGCCGCAGCCGTAGTTCTGCACCATGAGTGTCTTGTATTCATAAAGATGTTCGCTCAGCGGCTCCAGGGTGGCAGCGTCGCCCCCGCCATGATATTGCACCAGGGGGACGAAGCTCCACAGGGATGTCTGCGGGCGGTCCCAGGTGCAGTCGAAATTGAGCTGGCGTGTGTGGATAATCTGACGATCGCGTGGCAGCGACCAGTTCGTCTCGCGATAGCCGATGCCCACCTTCGTGGTGCCGTTCAGGAAGAAGAAGTCGGGCACATTGCTGTACATGCCTCGCTCCGAGAGCCAGCGGTAGAAGTCGGAAATCTTTCGGAACTGCTTCCACTGCGAGTCGGCCAGCCCGCGATGGTGGGCATGAGTGGTCGAAGCGCAGACGTCGCCGGGATAAGACCCGTCGTGTTCCAGGCAAGTCATTCCCGTTCGTTCCATGAAGGTCTGTAGCCTATGGAAGTAGTCGTAGCCCCATTCGGAGCACAGGCAAGGCGAGCTGCCGAAGCGCATGCCGCCGCGATGGCCTGTGGCTGGGTTGATGACGTCCACCTCATCGCTGATCCATCGGCTTGCCAGCAGCGAATAGCACCCCATCTCGATGCCCCGCGAACGGGCATAGTCCACGAGTTCCCTGTAGCGGGCGATGTTCTCCTCAGACACGTCCTCCATGTTCAGTCCGCAACCGAAGCTCAGGATAATCATCTCGTAGCCAGTCTCGGCACACTGATCGACGGCACGCCGCACGGTGGCGGGGTCGGTGGAGGTGAGATGGAGGAAGATGGGGTTCTGGGTGGTCCAGGGGGCGATGGCGGCATAGAAGCGGCGCGTGAAGAGTCCCTTCCGCTCGCGGTCATCGCTGTCGAAGGGCATCTCGAAGACATTGAACGAGCAGAACGTCTCGCCCGGAGCCACGTCCTGGGCAGGCCCTATGGGCGGGGATACCTGCAGGACGCAGGGTGTCTGGCGAGGATAGTTGCGTTGCGAGGTGTAGGCAGGGTCGGTCAGCCAGTGCTCGGTGATGTCCGTCTCACGCTCCGTGAAACTACCTCCACCATGATAGTCGCTCTCCACGTGGATGTTGGGAAGCAGGAAATGCGGGGGAACCTCCACGGGCGACTCGGGTTCGAACATGGCCAGGCGCTCCAGTTCAAAGGAGTCCACACAGAGGGTGTCTGACGTCTCGTTGACAAGCTCGAAATACCGGCGTATGACAGGCAACTGGTCGTAGATGCCCACATGGAGCTTCAACGTCACCCCCTTCATCCCCTCGGGGCCTCGCAGAGTGAAGACGACCTCGCGCCCCGTGGCATCGTGGGTGTTACGCGCCCAACGAGTGCGCTTCCAGGGAAGCAAGGGGGCCATATCCCGAGTCTCGAAGTCCTCGACACGGAAAGAGCCTTCAGTCGGCGTCAGCGACGCAATCCAGTCGTCCAACAGATACCCCCTCTCCTGCTGCCCCTGCAGGCCGCCGAGAGGGTATCGGGTACCGTTGATGCTGACACTGCCCTCCGCACTCACGGCCCGCATCATCCGCTCGCCGGTCATGCGGTTCACGTAGTCGGTGGTAGCCAGGTTGGGGGTAATCCGGAACGTGCGCCACACCATGCTGTTGGCTACGACGATGCCCCGAGCGTCGGGTGTACGGTAGATGCCCGCCACGGAGCGTTCGGGGGTTAGCAGCCAGTCGAAAGGTGTGCGTGTCGAGGCCAGGCTGTCAAAGACAGGCAGCGAGGCCACTTTCTGTTCCAGGCGTTCAGCCCGGAGACAGCATGCCATTGACATGAGAAACAGTGCTGTGATGAATGCTTTCATTGGGGGCTTGCTTGACGGTTGTTGCTTCCGAGTGCAAATTTACGGATAAATATTGATATGTCAGTCATGGTGTGTTGAAAAAAACTTCGTACCTTTGTGCTTTGTTATGAAAGTCTTCGACCTAACCTCCAAGTTCCAGCCCACAGGCGACCAGCCTGAGGCCATCCGCCAACTCACAGAGGGCGTGCTCTCAGGCACACCGGCTCAGACACTACTGGGAGTCACCGGCAGCGGAAAGACGTTCACCATAGCCAACGTGATTGCACAGGTGGAACGCCCCACGCTCATTCTCTCACACAACAAGACGCTGGCCGCCCAGCTGTACGGCGAGATGAAGCAGTTCTTCCCACACAATGCGGTGGAATACTACGTCAGCTACTATGATTACTACCAGCCCGAAGCATACATCCCCTCCACCGACACTTACATTGAGAAGGACCTTGCCATCAATGACGAGATAGACAAGCTGCGGCTGGCAGCCACCAGTGCCCTGCTCTCCGGGCGACGCGACGTCATCGTGGTGAGCAGCGTGTCGTGCATCTATGGCATGGGCAACCCAGCGGCCTTCTACGAGAACGTCATCGACCTGCATGTCGGACAGAAACTGAACCGCAACGACTTGCTACGGCGACTATTGGACAGCTTGTACGTAAGGAACGACATCTCGCTCAACCGAGGCGAGGTGAGAGTGAAGGGAGACACGGTGGACGTGGCACTGGCCTACAGCGACTCGCTCCTGCGCATCACCTTCTGGGACGACGAAATAGAGTCGCTCGAGGAGGTGGACCCCGTGAGTCTGTACCGCATCGGACGGTTCGAGGAATACAAGATATACCCCGCCAATCTCTTCATGACCAGCCACGACCAGCAGGAAGCAGCACTGCGCCACATCGAGGAAGACCTGCACGAGCAGGTGGCCTACTTTGAGGAAATAGGCAAATCGTTAGAGGCAGCCCGACTGCAGGAGCGTGTCACATACGACATGGAGATGATTCGCGAACTGGGCCACTGCTCGGGTATCGAGAACTATAGCCGCTATTTCGACGGACGCGCGCCAGGCACAAGGCCATACTGTCTGCTCGACTTCTTCCCTAAGGACTATCTGATGGTCATCGATGAGAGCCACGTCTCGGTGCCTCAGATCGGGGCCATGTATGGCGGAGACCAGGCACGTAAGAACAATCTGGTGGAATATGGATTCCGCCTGCCCGCAGCCCGCGACAACCGACCGCTCAAGTTCCAGGAGTTTCAGGAAATGGTGAACCAGGTGATCTACGTCTCGGCCACGCCTGCCGACTACGAGCTGGCCGAGAGCGAAGGCGTGGTGGTGGAACAGCTCATCCGACCCACAGGCCTGCTGGACCCCGTCATCGAGGTGCGCCCCACGGAGAATCAGGTGGACGACCTCATGGAGGAAATCCAGCAACGCATCGAACGCGGCGAACGCACACTGGTGACCACCCTGACCAAACGTATGGCCGAAGAGCTGAGCGAATACTTGCAACGCCACGGAATCCAGACGGCATACATACACAGCGATGTGGATACCCTCGAACGTGTGCAGATCATGGACAACCTGCGGGCAGGGGTCTATGACGTACTCGTAGGCGTCAATCTACTGCGCGAGGGTCTGGATCTCCCCGAGGTATCGCTCGTGGCTATTCTGGATGCCGACAAGGAGGGCTTCCTGCGCAGCCACCGCAGCCTGACGCAGACCGTGGGACGCGCCGCCCGCCACCTGAACGGACGAGCCATCATGTACGGAGACCACATCACCGAGAGCATGGCACGCACCATCGAGGAGACAAACCGCCGACGCGAGAAACAACTCCGCTACAACGAGGAACACCACATCACCCCGCAAGCCATACGCAAGGAGCGGACAATGGGCAACCTCATCCAGGCACAGCAACAGGCAGAGACACGCGCCTACGTGGAGCCAGAGATACCGGCAGCGATGGTGGCCGACCCAGTGGTGGAACACATGACGGCCGAACAGATTGAGAAGAGCATCAAGGCCACACGCCGCAAGATGGAGGAAGCAGCCAAGCGACTTGACTTCGTGGAAGCAGCCCACCTGCGCGACGAGATGTTGCGCATGGAGGAAAGAGCCAAAGAGATGCGAGAATAAGAGATGAACGGCCTCGATGCCTTTTGTCCTGATTTTCCCCGAAAATGGCATTCTCCGTTCAAAACGAGATGCAATATCAATTCTTTTTCGTAACTTTGCCACCCGAAACGTACAATATAATATAGTATGACGTTTGGAATAATTTATGTAGCCATTATCCTGGTGCTGATGCTGGTAGCGCTGATGCGCGAAGCTCTGCGGCCGGGGCTCATTCTCTTCACAGCAGTCGTACTCCTGCTGTGTGCAGGCATCATCAACCCCGAAGAGGCACTGAAGGGATTCTCCAACAAAGGTATGATCACCGTGGCCCTGCTGTATCTGGTGAGCGAGGGAGTCAGGAAAAGCGGTCTGCTGGAGCGCATCGTCTTCCGCATGCTGCCGACGAAAAACGTCACAGTGACCAAGGCCGGCCTTCGCTTCTACCCCATCGTCTCCTTCATCTCGGCCTTCTTCAACAACACGCCCGTGGTGGTCATATTTGCCCCCATGATTAAGAACTGGGCACGCAAGATGAAGCTTCCACCCACGAAATTCCTTATACCCCTGAGCTACGCCACTGTCATCGGCGGTATCTGTACCCTTATCGGCACCACCACCAACCTTGTGCTCCACGGTATGCTCATCCAGGAACACCGCGACGAGATGACAGCCTTCGAGGAGTCGGGCGGTACGGTGAAGGGTATCCTGCTACAGAACGGCATCGACGGAATGCACATGTTCGAGTTGACCAAGGTGGGCATTTTCATCGCGCTGGCAGGCCTCATCTACCTCATCTTCTTCTCCCGCTACCTGCTGCCCGAGGAGCGCAAGGCGGACGAAGATGCCGAGGACCAGAACATCGCGCCGGGCATGTCGCGCTTCGAGGTGATGCTGAGCACACGCTTCCCGGGGCTGGGCAAGACACTGCACGACTTTGACTTCTACCGCCACTACGGAGCCCACGTACGTGCCATCCGGCGAGGTGGAAACATCGTGGAAGGTGACTACATGAACACACCCATGTCTCACGAAGACACGCTCATCATCGATGCCGACGAGAGTTTCATGAAAACGTGGGGCGACAGCCGTGTGTTCTGGATGATTAACCGCGTGGGCGACTACGAACCGCCCATGGGCACCAAGAAACGCTGGCTGGCACTGGCACTGCTCATGCTGATGATTATCGGAGCCACCGTGGGCGAACTGCCCATCGTGAAGGACAACTTCCATTTCCTCAAGCTGGACATGTTCTTCTTTGCCTGCGTGACTACCATCATTATGGCATGGACACGAATGTTCAACCCACGCAAGTACACGAAATTCTTCTCCTGGGACGTGCTCATCACAATTGCATGCGCCTTCGCCATCAGCACGGCCATGACAAAGTCCGGGTTTGCCGACTTCGTGGCCGGATACATCATCTCACTCACCGATGCGGTGGGAGGCAGCACGTATGGTGTCTATGCCATCCTGGCTGCCCTTTTCCTCATCACGAATATCTTCACCGAACTGATCACCAACAATGCGGCCGCAGCGCTGGCCTTCCCTCTGGCACTGGCCGTGAGCGAGAAACTGGGCGTGAACCCAATGCCCTTCGTCGTATGCGTCTGCTTTGCCGCCAGCTCGTCGTTCAGCACCCCGATCGGCTATCAGACAAACCTCATCGTGCAGGGTATCGGGGGATATAAGTTCAAGGACTTCGTCAAGGTGGGTCTCCCAATGAATCTCATCGTATTCCTGGTCAGCGTGTTGCTCATCCCACTGTTCTATCATCTGGTATAGGCACTGCGTAAACACATCACTCCTCCACGCACGACAGAGAAAAATGCCCCCGACACGACGTTTGCCCGACAAAAATGGCTGGAAACACAAAAAAATGTGTAACTTTGCCGTGTCTTAAACAAATTCTATAAGCACAAAACAAACTAACGCAATGAAAAAGACAAATCTGACGCTGCTTCTCACAGCAGCAATGAGTGGAATGTTCTGCGCCTGCCAACCCAAAGACAACACGCTGACGAAGGCAGAACAGGAAGAGGGTTGGGAACTGCTCTTCAACGGGCAGGATCTCTCCGAGTGGCGAAACTACAACGACACCGTCCTCAGCAACGGATGGGCTGCCGTGGATGGATGCATTCAGGCAAGCGGCGAAGGCGGCGATGCCTCGGGCTACATCGTCACGAAGCGTAAGTTCAAGGACTTCGAACTCACCTGGGACTGGAAACTCACCCACGGAGGCAACAGCGGTATGCTGTACCACGTAGTGGAGAACTCCGTGTTCGGAGTGCCCTATGTGACTGGCCCCGAGTACCAGCTCATCGACAATGAGGGATGGGAAGAAGTGAACGCTCCCAACAAGCTGGAGGAATGGCAGAAGCTGGGTGTGGACTACGCCATGCATCTGCCCGACTACTCGAAGATGCATGTGAACCCCGTAGGCGAATGGAATACCTCGCGCATCGTATTCGACAATGGCCATGTAGAGCATTGGCTGAACGGCGAGAAGATTCTGGAATTCGAAGCCTGGACCGACGACTGGTTCGAGAAGAAGGGCAGCGGTAAATGGGCTCACGCACTCGAGTACGGTCTCTCCGACGAGGGTGTCATCTGCCTGCAGGACCACGGTGACCCCGCCTCCTTCAAGAACATTAAGATACGCCAGCTGCCGCATAAGGGCGGTCAGACCGAGAGTCTCTTCAACGGCAAGGACCTCACAGGCTGGGAGCCCTTCGGCGACGGCAAGTGGAGCGTGGATGAAGAAGGCAACCTCGTAACCGAGAACGGCGACAACAAGCAGTATGGTTACCTCTGTACCCGCAAGTACTACAAGGACTTCGACCTCACACTGGAGTTCAAGCAGGAGTCCAACGGCAACAGCGGCCTCTTCTTCCATTCGTTCATCGAAGGCTTCAATACGGTACACGGATGGCAGTGTGAAGTGGCTCCCAAGGGCTGTGACACAGGTGGTATCTACGAATCATACGGCCGCGGCTGGCTGCAGCAGATTCCCGACGAGAAGGAGGAAATTCTGAAGGAAGGCGAGTGGAACACCCTGCGCCTGCGCGTGGAAGGCAACCACATCCAGACATGGCTCAACGGCGAGCCGATGGCCGACATCGAGGACGAACTCATCGGCCGCACACCCGGACGCCTGATGCTACAGATTCATGACGGAAACGACATCAAGGTGCTCTGGCGCAACTTCCAGTTGACGCAGCTCTGATACTTCGTCCCCGTCCCAGACAGAAAGAGTCAACACAAAGTTCAGCTGAGCCCAAAAGACTTGGCTGAGCTTTGTTCAATCTAAGCAGGAGAGAAGCATCGCACGAAAACGACAACGACAGCGCACAACATACATTATTATATATATGGCATCAAACGACAGCATCGGACAGCGCCCCGAGAACATCTATCCCATCACGATGATGACACGCCAGGACAAGGAGACGCTCCTCGGCCAGCGAGGCATGATGGTGTGGTTCACCGGCCTGAGCGGCAGTGGCAAGAGCACAGTGGCACTGGGCGTGGAGCAGGAACTGCACCGACGGGGCATCCTGTGTCGCATTCTGGATGGAGACAACATCCGTGCCGGCATCAATAACAACCTGGGCTTCTCGCCCGAAGACCGCCGCGAAAACATACGCCGCATTGCCGAGGTAGGAAAGCTCTTCGTACAGACAGGTATCGTCACGCTGGCATGCTTCGTTTCACCCACCGAGGAGATACGCCAGCTGGCACGGGACATCATTGGCCCGGAGGACTTCCTGGAGGTCTATGTATCCACACCGCTCGAGGAATGCGAACGCCGCGACGTAAAGGGACTCTATGCCCGTGCCCGGCGAGGAGAGGTGAAGGACTTCACCGGCATCAGCGCTCCCTTCGAGACGCCGCAGCATCCGGCGCTGAGCATTGACACCAGCCGTTTCACCCGGGAGGAATGCGTGCGCCAAGTCGTTCAACTGATAATAACCAAAGAATAAGACATGAAAGAATACAGCCTAAGCCACTTGCAGGAGCTGGAGGCCGAGAGCATCCACATCATCCGTGAAGTGGCGGCCGAATTTGAGAATCCCGTAATGCTGTACAGCATCGGAAAGGACAGCAGCGTGATGGTGCGACTGGCCGAGAAAGCCTTCGCTCCCGGCAAGGTTCCCTTCCCACTGATGCACATCGACTCAAAATGGAAATTCAAGGAAATGATTCAGTTCCGTGACGAGTATGCCAAGAAATATGGTTGGAACCTCATCGTGGAGTCGAACATGGAAGCCTTCCGAGCTGGCGTAGGCCCTTTTACACACGGGTCGAAAGTACACACGGATCTGATGAAGACCAAGGCACTGCTCGACGCACTGAACAAGTATAAGTTCGATGCTGCTTTCGGCGGAGCCCGCCGCGATGAGGAGAAAAGCCGCGCTAAAGAGCGTATATTCTCCTTCCGCGACCAGTTCCAGCAGTGGGACCCCAAGAACCAGCGCCCCGAGCTGTGGGATATCTACAACGCCCGCATCCACAAAGGCGAGTCGATCCGCGTCTTCCCGCTCTCCAACTGGACAGAGCTGGACATCTGGCAGTACATCCGCCTGGAGCACATCCCCATCGTGCCACTCTACTACGCCAAGGAACGCCCGTGTGTAGAAATAGACGGCAACATTATCATGGCCGACGACGACCGTCTGCCCGAGCAGTATCGGCCGCTAATCCGTCCGCGCATGGTTCGCTTCCGGACCCTGGGCTGCTGGCCGCTGACAGGTGCCGTAGAGTCGAACGCCACCACTATCGAGGAGATTGTGGAGGAGATGATGACCACCACGAAGAGCGAGCGCACCACCCGCGTCATCGACTTCGACCAGGAAGCCTCCATGGAACAGAAGAAGAGAGAGGGATACTTCTGATAGTTCATAGTTAATAGTGAAGGGTGAAGAGTGAAAAAGTGCCCTCGGCTCTGCCGCTTAATTATGAATTATGAATTATGAATTATGAATTTATATTAGGATATGGCAAACGAAATTACCTCCCTCCCCCAGGATGGGAGCAAGGCAGGAGTTGATATTAAAGCATACCTTGACGCCGACGAGAAGAAGTCGCTGCTGCGCCTGCTGACAGCAGGAAGCGTGGACGACGGGAAGAGCACGCTCATCGGGCGACTGCTCTTCGACAGCAAGAAACTCTATGAAGACCAGCTCACGGCTCTGGAGCGCGACTCGAAGCGTGTGGGCAATGCCGGTGCCGGACAGATAGACTATGCCCTACTGCTCGACGGACTGAAGGCCGAGCGCGAGGAGGGCATCACGATCGACGTGGCCTACCGCTACTTCTCCACCAACCAGCGCAAGTTCATCATTGCCGACACACCGGGACACGAACAATACACACGCAATATGATTACGGGCGGCTCCACGGCCAACCTGGCCATCATCCTGGTGGATGCCCGCACGGGGGTCATCACTCAGACACGCCGCCACACGTTCCTCGTCTCCCTCCTGGGTATTAAGCACATCGTCTTGGCGGTGAACAAGATGGACCTTGTCGCTTTCTCCGAGGAGGTCTTCAACAAGATACGAGACGAGTACCTGACACTCACCACACAGCTGGGCATCGAGGACGTCACCTGCTTCCCCCTCTCAGCTCTCGAGGGCGACAATGTAGTGGAGCGGAGCGAGCGCACACCCTGGTACAAGGGACCTTCGCTGTTGGAATTCCTGGAGACCGTGCCCATCCACCGCGACCGCAACATGACGGACTTCCGCTATCCTGTGCAGTACGTGCTGCGCCCCAATCTGGACTTCCGAGGCTTCTCGGGCAAGATAGCCAGCGGCATCGTTCGAAAGGGCGACGAGGTGGTGGCCCTGCCCTCGATGAAGCGAAGCCACGTCAAGAGCATCGTCACCTACGACGGCGAACTGGAGGAAGCCTTCTGTCCGCAGTGTGTCACGCTGACACTCGAGGACGAAATAGACATCAGCCGCGGCGAGATGATTGTCCACCCGGACAACATGCCCCACATCGGACGCCACTTCACCACCATGCTGGTGTGGATGGACGAAGAACCCATGGACACCGCAAAACAGTTCTTCCTCAAGCACAATACCAATACCACCCGCGCCACCATTGCTGCCATCCGCCACCGCGTGGATGTGAACACCCTCGAGAAGAAGGAGGGCAAGCCCTTCCAGCTCAATGAGATCGGGCAGGTGGATATCCTCACGGCCAAGACGCTCTTCTTCGATGCCTACACGAAGAACAAAGCGACGGGTGCCTTCATCCTCATAGACCCCATCACGAACAACACGTCGGCCGTGGGCATGATTATCGAGCCGCTCGACGAGAGTTCCCTTGAGAACGACCTCCTGCCGACACTCGACCTGAAGAAGCTGAATATTGGCGAGGCGCACTATGCAGCAATCGAGACCGCCGTGAAGGAATTGGCTCGTCAGGGTCTGGAAGTGAAGATCATCAAGTAAGCCATGATTTCCAGCTCCGTCTTCGGCACTATCATCTGGGCGATGCTCATCATGGCTGCCGTTGTGTTCGTGAGCCTGTATTATGTTAATGCCGGCTACGGACAATTCCGCTCCCGCCAGTGGGGATGGAGCATCAACAACCGCGTGGCGTGGATGATTATGGAGGCCCCTGTATTCTTCGTCATGCTTGCCATCTGGATTACGAGTGGCACCAGCACCCATGTGCCCGAACTCGTGCTGTTCGGTCTTTTCGAACTGCATTACTTCCAGCGCAGTTTCGTCTTCCCGTGTCTCATGAACGGGCACAGCCAGATGCCCGTCGCCATCATGCTGATGGGCATTATCTTCAACACAATAAACGGCATATTGCAAGGCGGTAACCTCTATTGGTATCCGAACCCGGACTACTCCCTCGGCGCCGCCTATCTGCTCCGCCCGCACTCCATCGCGGGGCTGTGCCTCTTCGCTGCCGGAATGGCAGTCAACCTGCATTCCGACCACGTCATCCGCCACCTGCGCCAGCCAGGCGACACGCGTCACTACCTTCCCAATCAAGGTCTATACAGAATGGTCACCAGCGCCAATTACCTTGGCGAGCTGATGGAGTGGACGGGCTTTGCCATCGTAGCTGCCACCCCCGCCGCCTGGGTATTCCCCATCTGGACGGCTGCCAACCTCGTACCACGCGCCCACGCCATCCACCGGAAGTACCGCAAGGAATTCGGAGACGCAGCCGTAGGCAACCGCAAACGAATCCTGCCATACATCTATTGATATAGCAACCACTCTCAACTCTCAATTCTCAACATGGGACTACTAAAGTTTGAAGACCTGCCTGTAAACCCGCTCGTGGGAGCAGACTGGAAGACATTTAAGGAAATGACAGCCGGACAGCCCATCGACTCCGGCTTCCGCACGAAATACTATCTCACGAAAAGCATCTGCCGCCTACTCTCCGTCCTGACGCCCATTCAGGAGCGCCGCTATCGGAAGCTGCTTGCCGACAAACCGCTCCAGCACGACCCGCTCTTCATCCTGGGCCATTGGCGCTCGGGCACCACCTTCGTCCACAACATCTTCGCCCAGGACCATCACTTCGGCCACACGACGACCTACCAGACCGTCTTCCCCCACCTGATGATGTTCGGGCAGCCCTTCTTCAAGTTCATGATGAACGTCTTCATCCCCAACCATCGGCCCACCGACGGCATGGAGCTTACGCCCGACACGCCGCAGGAAGAGGAGTTCGCCCTGAACAACACCATGCCCTACTCCTATTACAACTTCTGGTACTTCCCCAAGTCGATGCTCGACTATTGCGACCGCTACCTCACCTTCGAGAAGATTACGCCCGAGGAGGAGGCCGCCTACAAGGAAGCCTTCCTGCGCTGCGTGAAGATCTCGCTCTGGAACACGGGCGGCACCCAGTACCTCTCCAAGAACCCTCCCCACACGGGTCACGTCAAGGCGCTCGTCGATCTCTTCCCCAACGCCAAGTTCATCTATCTGATGCGCAATCCCTATACCGTCTTCGAGAGCACTCGCTCCTTCTTCACGCAGACCATCGCGCCGCTGAAGCTGCAGGACGTCAGTGACGACCAGATAGAGCAATACGCCATCGAGGTCTATCCACGTCTCTATCGAGCCTATCAGGACCAGAAGCGATTCATCCCCGAAGGCAATCTCTACGAGGTCCGGTTCGAGGAGTTCGAGCGCGATGCCTATGCCACCACTCAGGACATCTACCAGAAGCTGCGCCTTCCCGGCTGGGAAGAGGCCGAGCCCGCCATCCGCGCCTACATCGAAAGCAAGCGGGGCTACAAGAAAAACCGCTACGAATACAAGCCACGCACCATCCAGCTCGTCAACGAGCATTGGGGGCAGGCCATCGACGACTGGGGCTACGAGCGCCAGTGAGCAGACGGCACGGAGCCAGCGCTCGGCTTCCTATTTCGTGACAGGCTGGCCCTCCTCTTTCCAGGCGAGGATGCCTCCCGTGAGGTTCACCACTTGGTAGCCTTCGCGGGCGAGCATGCTGCAGGCCAGCGCGCTGCGACGGCCGCTGCGGCAATAGACGGCGATGCATCCCTCGCGGGGCAGCACATCGCGGGCCAGGGTGAGGAAGTCCTCCCCCTTCACATCAATGTTGATGGCGCAGGAGAGATGGTCCTCGGCAAACTCCTCGGCAGTGCGCACATCGAGCACCACCACGTCCGAGCAAGCCACCAGCTGGGCAAACTCCTTTACGCCCATGTTCTCATAACCGTGACGGCTGCAGCCGAGGATGACTCCCAGCATGGCCATCAGAAAGGTAAGCATTCGTTTCATCTTCATTCGCGATTTTATGAGTTATTCTTTTCGATACTGCCCTAAGGGGGATGTTTACGGCTCTCGCACCAACAATACGGGAGAGTTCAGGCCGCTTGGCACCAGGTCCCAACCCTCGTAGGTGGTGTGCTTATAGTTTATGTCCACCAGATTGATGCCCTCCATCTTGCGCCAGGGCACTTTCCGGAGGTCCAGGTCGCGGATGCGGTTGGCCGGCAGATTGGTCACCTCGATTCGTATCTCATTCGTGCCAGGCTTAAGGCTCTGGCCGCAGTCGAGGCAGAAGGGCACGCTCCAGGCGCATCCCAGGAACTGCCCATTGATATATACTCGGGCCGACTCGCGGACGTCTCCCAGCTCTATGCGCCACCGGCTTCCCTTTCCGAGCTGCTTCCTGGTCAGCTTGAATTGAGATTCATAGACGCCGGTACCCATCATCACCCGCACAGAGTCGTCATCGAGCGTCTCCCACGTCTGGAGGCTATCCAGCTCGAAGGTGCGGGCCACATGCGGAGCCTCCTCGGTAAAGGAGAGCCTCCAAGGGCCGGGAAGGGGAACTGTCAGGGGGAGGACTTTTGAGGGACGACTTGCCGACCCACCGTCTGCGCCGAGTGATGCAGCCTCAATCTCCGTCGCGAATGGGGATTCGCTCCCCTTTGTGGGGCCGCGATGACATTCAGTCATTGCTCTAAAGGCCCCAGTCGCTTCGTCCCATGTTTGCAGGATACGGGATTCTCCGCTGCGCAAGCTTATCTTGACACCCCGCTCATCGAACTGTGCCGGACAGATATCTCCATTCAGCGGATTGAACCACACGGCCCGCCGGAATGCCACCGCCAACGGGATTGTGGCCGAGATGTCATCGGGGGTCAGGTTGGCTATGAAGTAGTGATAGCCCGTAGGGTTGCGGCGCCGGATAGCCTTCAGACCATACTGGGATTTCATCGTTTCGGGGCGGGCAGCCCGGCTCAGAGCGTCGAATCCTGTCCCCGTCCCGTTTTCTATGTCGGGAAGAAAGAATACGGGCGCCCCCTGCGTTTTCAGGTTCTCTATATGACGTCTGACGGTATCAGGCATCTGTCCACGTCCGGGTATTATCAGCCCACGGTATCGTGTACCGCCTTGTGTGGTCAGCATTCCGTCACGGAAGGCTACGTTCATCAGCAGGCGTTCGGAGATATAGTCGCTGTCGAAACCCGCCTTCTCAATGCCCAGGATGGTCTTGATGAACTCCGGAGCCAGATGGGCCATGTTATGTATGGAGAACATCATCAGCAAATGATTCGGGTTCTTGCGCCACATATCACGAATAGGCAGCAGCACCAGGAAATCGTTATCGGGCCGTCCCCATTGCAGGAAACTCTGGCAGCGCGTGGCATACTCCACGAAGTAGGGCGCATCGCGCCATATAGAGTTTGTGGGCGACATGTCGATGGTGGCGTAGAACTTCCATCCGGGCCAGGGGTCATCCTTTGGCGAATAGGCCGTACCATGAAAGAAGATGTGGTTCACACCGGCGCAGAACATCAGGTCGAGGTCGGGCTTCAACTGCGAAAGCGAAGTGCGAAAGTGTTCTGTGAGCCAGGTAAACGTCTCGCTGCTGGTGAAGGGCTTGTTGCAAATGTGAGCAGCCGAGGAAGCATATTTGAACATCGAGAAATCGGAATCGTTGGTTCGCGTCTTGCCAGGGTCTGTACGGAGCCCCTTTATGCCCAAATCGGAGAGGCCGAATCCCTCAATCTCCGGAATGTCCACTGCAGAGTAACAGTCTATCAGGTTGCTGGGCGAGCCATGAGCCTGATTGCGCGTTACGGCTCCGTGGCGGTGGGCCCAGGCCGTCCATTGCATTGTGAAGTTCTCCAGCAGCAGGTCGCTCAGCGTCTCGCGATAGTCGGCGACAACCTGCTCTCTCTCTCTTGCGGACCGCCGGTTGTCTGCCAGATGGCCAGTCAGCTCGGGCAAGTACTCCTCCAGCCTGTACCCTCTGCGGCGCTCGAACTCCTGAAGGAGGCGAGTAGTCCACGTAGCGGTGGCCACTTCGTAGGAATCATTGAAGAATGTATGAGGATAGGGCGTCCTCGTCCGCTCGAAAGCCTCCTCGATATGCTGCAGATAGTGGGCTACGCTTGTGCTGTCGAAGTGGTCGATTACCCAGCCCTCGCCGCCAGGCGCAGCCCGCTTTACCTTCAGCACGCCATAGCGGACGTAGAGAGCTATCACCTGCCACGACTCCCCCTCTGGCGTGCCATCCGGAGCAGTCCAGCTCAGCCGTCCGTCGGTCATGGACGACGTCACGTCGAAAGTCCCTCTGCTACTGTATGCCATCACCTTCGAGAGGCGCGAGTAAGGGCGTTCGCCCTCCTGTACGTTCAATTCCAGATCCTGAACCCGACGGCCCGTAAAGCCCGACTCCACAAATACGACCTTGCAGGCAGACTCTTCCAGAGGCACCGAAGGACCCCCAAAGGGCCAGCCCGTGCCAGTGGCCATGCCGACCTCCATCCCGAGCTCGCCGGCATTATGCTGCACCTCGCGCAGCATTTCCATCCAACGGTCTGAGAGGTAGGGAATATTGTTGGCCTCGTTGCCTTTTATGGCATCTACGGGCGTTATCTCCACCGCGCCTATCCCGTGGCTGGCATATTGCTGCATGAGCCATCTCAGGTTCTCCTTATCGACCGCCGAACCGTACCACCACCATCGGGTGCCAGGCCGTGCTTCGTTCATCGCCTCCGGCCACGACTGTGCAGCAGCTCCCAAGGCTGCTACGGCCAGCAGCATCGAGCATATCGTTCTCTTCATATTCTGTTTAGTCTTTTTTCCCATGAATCAGCATACTATTTCTATTTGAGTGATGAAGTCCATCGGTATCGAGCGTCCGTCCGTCAGGCAGAGGCGTCGTTCGTGTTCGTCGATGCGCTTCACACGGCCGTTCCACACGCTGTAGGTCCCACCCCGCTTTCGTTCGTCGGGGCGGAAGAAGGTCACCCTGACACGCGGCTGTTCGGCAATACGCTCCATCAGCCGGGCCACGGAGCGGTTCAGCTCCTCGCTCTCCGCCTCGCCCGGCTCCCGCCATTCGTCGGTCTCGCGCCCTCTCTCGCGGATGGCATCGTCGTAGCCCGTGAGAGCCGCAAAGGGCGCAAACTGCGCAGCGCGGTTGAGCATCGACATCTGCGGGTGCCGTTTCGACACATGGTGGGGCAGATGGATTATATCGTCGTAGTCTCCCATATCTTTACACGCTGAATTCCTCGCTCGGCTATGCCGTTTTGCCTTTAGTGCGAAGTAATCGGCTTCTTGCGTCCCTGTGGTAGCAAGCGCCACCCTACGGGATGTCGAGCGGCAGCTTCGCTCGTCGAAGTAATCGGCCCTGCCGCTGGCTTGTCCAAGTAATCGGCTCCGCCGCTTCGCCTTTAGTGCGAAGAACTTTAAACTTTAAACTATAAACTTTAAACTTTAAAAACTACGCCCTGTGCCCTCCTATCTGCGCGTTGCGCTCGCGGGCCGTGGCCCCTTCCTCGAAGCTGAGCCCCTTCAGGATGGCGTTCTTGCCGAAGCGTCGTTTTATCTCAATCTGAGCCTCCTGGATGCGCCGTTCGCGAGCCAGGCGGTCGGCCTCCTGCCGGCGTTCGCGCTCCAGGGCTTCGTAGTCCGTAAAGAGGTCCAGCTGCTCCGCCTCGCGATGAATGGCCGTCAGCGACTCGTCCCTCACATGGTTGAGTGCCAGGTTGAGGCGACGGACGAGCAGGTCGCGGTTCACCACACGGTCATAGATGGCCAGCGTGGCCTTCGTGATCAGGCGCGAGGAGGACGTGGGCAGCTCCAGCGTCTCCGTGCCCTGGGCATGCTTCGGCACCATCCGGCCATAATAGTCCACGGTCACCTCGCCCCGGTAGCGGTCGCGTATCTCGGGGCGGGTGAGGCTCTCGCGGTCGTAGCCCACGGTGAGCACCACCTGGTCTGCCGTCAGCCGCTTGACCACCAGGTTGAGCGCTGCGGCATCGGCCATCTCCTGGATTACGATGCGTGCCCGCGCCCAGTCGTAGGGCGACTGCAGCACCTGCCCGCTCGAGAGCGAGTTCGACTCCGGCCTGTAGGCCTTCACCATCGCGATCGTACAGGGCTCCCAGCCCCATGCATGGTCGATAAGCAGCTCGGCATTCACGCCGAAGAGACCGTAGAGCAGTTCCTCGTTCTGCAGCGAGAGGCGGGCTATCTGCCCCATCGTCTCGATGCCGTAGGCTGCCAGTCGCTGACTCAAGCCGCGCCCCACTCGCCAGAAGGCCGTCAGCGGGCGGTGGTCCCAGAGCTGACGGCGATACGTCATCTCGTCCAGCTCGGCAATGCGCACCCCGTCCTGGTCCGCCGGCAACTTCTTGGCCACGATGTCCATGGCCACCTTGGCCAGATACATGTTCGTTCCGATGCCGGCCGTGGCGGTGATACCCGTCTGCCGCAGCACGTCGCGCACCATCGTCATGGCCAGCTGGTGGGCCGTCATGCGATAGGTGGAGAGATAGTCCGTCACGTCCATGAACACCTCGTCGATGCTATAGACATGGATGTCCTCGGGCGCCACATATCTGAGATAGATGCCATAGACGCGGGTGCTCACCTCCATGTAGTGGGCCATGCGGGGCGGGGCGGCCAGGTAGTCCACCTCCCAGTCGGGATGCTGCTGCAGCTCGATGTCCGAGGTGGAGCGTCCCGTCATCCGTCCCAGCGGGCTGCGGCTGCGCCGTTCGGCGTTCACCTCGCGCAAGCGCTGCACCACCTCGAAGAGCCGCGCCCTCCCGCCGATGCCATACTGCTTCAGCGACGGCGATACGGCCAGACAGATAGTCTTCTCCGTCCGGCTCACATCCGCCACCACCAGATTCGTGGTCAGCGGGTCCAGTCCGCGGTCCACGCACTCCACCGACGCATAGAACGATTTCAGGTCGATGGCCAGGTACGTGCGGCCCTCATTCTCACCTCTCATGCTGCAAAGATACGATTAAGTGAGAGAAAAGCCAAATTTATTTGAGCTTTTCCGAACGAGAGTATCTTCGGCCGCAGGTCAAAGATACGAATAAGCGAGAGAAAAGCCAAAAGTTTTTGAGCTTTTCCGAGCGGGAGTATCTTCGACCACAGGTCAAAGATAATGATTTTCCAGCGAACATCACTATGGAGGGGAGAAAAAAACACTTTTCATCTCCTTTGGCGGGACGCAGAGACGGCCGCCGGCTACGGGGTGAAAGGCGTCCTGGCCATCGAGTCAGATTGCCTGTAAGCCTGGGGCGAGACGCCCGTAACCTTCTTGAAGAGCCGGGAGAAATAATATGGATCGTCGAACCCCACCTTGTAGCATATCTGGTTTATCTTCAGCGACGTCTTCCGCAGCAGCCAGCAGGAATGCTTTATCTTCAGGCTATTGAAATAGGCCAGCGGCGTCATCCCCGTTTGCTTGCGGAACTTCAAATAGATGTAGCTTACGGAGTAGCCCAGATAGTCCGACATGTCGTCCAGGCTGAGTTTCCGTTCTATGTTCTCCTCCATGTAATGGATCAGCTCCGCCACGAGCTGAATCTCCCGCCCCTTCTCCGGCACGACATTGGACTTCGCCTGCCGATAGACGGGGAGGAACTTGAACGAAGCCAGGTAAGAGAACAGGATGGACGAGGCGTAACAGAGATTGTCTGTCGAGAATCCGTCGCTCAGCGTCCTATACATCTCCTCGAAAATCCGCTGACGGGTGAAGATGCTCGAGTCGCTCCCTACCTTAATAAATGTAGGCGTTTCAAATCCACGGGAGAAATACTCGGCCAGGCGGCCGCCGTATCTCACCCAATAGACCGTCCACCCCTTGCCCACATGCGAGCCGTAGGAATGAGGCTTGTCCATCGAGTAGATGAAGAACTGGCCGGCCTTGACGCTGTGGCGCTGCCCGTCGGTCTCACACCATCCCTCGCCCTCGACGCAGTAATTCAGCAGAAACTGCCCCCGGGCGCCCTCCATTCCGTGAGGGCGATGTATCTCATGGCGCCTCACCATCGGGAAATACCCGATGGCATTGATATGCAATGCAGAGAGCAATTCGTCTCTCTCCATCGTTTCAGTCATCTGCAAACGCACTCTCAGCAATTGTTCTCCCTTAAAACCTTCTTTCATATACGTCTCTTGAATTGTGAAGAATTCATTTCTGTCGCCCACACGAAACATGGGGGACCATACCGCCTACTCGATGCTTAACGCTGAATCAATCTCATGATGACTCACATTTTCTCATGCAAAGTTCTGAAATCTTTGCGGAAAAACAAAGCGCTTCCCCCTCTTTTTCATAATGGACTATCTTACACCAAACCGATGGACAGGCACGTAAGAATGCATTTACCTCCAGCCATGCATCATGCATGGCATTTTGATTCATTTTGAGGGAAATGTGCACTATATCGTGTTAAAGTCTGTCATATCAGAACCTCCTTGAAGAATATTTTGTAACTTTGTAACCAAATTCACATAGGATTGTATC
>CADAJS010000009.1 GCA_902788315.1 uncultured Bacteroidales bacterium | reverse complement strand
CATCGGCTCACGGACCCTATGTTCGTTGGACTATGAACATACTATCGTTTGAGTGGCGTGTCAATTTCACTCGAGTGAAACGATGATTTGACTCGAGTGGCGGTTTTGGGTCGCACAGATGGCTTTTAAAGTGTATAGTGCACTTTTAAAGTGTATAGTGTATAGTTTATAGTGTAAAGTCAGTTTTAAAGTGTATTGTTTAAAGTGTATAGTTCTTCGCACTAAAGGCGAAGCGGCGGAGCCGAGCGTATAGTGTATAGTGTACTTCGTGAGGAGTCAAATGTTCGTTGCCATATAATTAATGTATTCAAAGAGGGTGAACTTGAAAGAGAGAATAACGTGCATTTTTTACACGTTAATGGAGTGAAAAAGCCAGTTCCCCTATTTCTTCTACGCTGATATTGTAGATGTGTTCCACATTCTTGGGAATGAAGACAGACTTCAGCGAGGAACAACTTCAAAACTGACTTTAAACTACGCTCAGAGAACGTATCGGAGGGAGATGGAGCCGGCTGCGGAGGGAGATGGAGCCGGGTGCGGAAGGAGAATGGCTCGGGGCGGACGGTCGGACGGCCCGAGGCGTCTGACCAAACGGCCCGGGGTGGCTAAGGTCGAAATCTTTTATTTCGGCGAATAAGGGATTCTTTGCACTAAAGGCAAAGCGGCGGAGCCGAGCGCTTCGACAAGCCAAGCGGCAGAGAAGTGAGTAACCTCCATTTTTTCCGCCCACGTGAGAGAAAAATTTTTCTCTGGTGTACGAGCAAAAAACCGCCCTCGAAGCGGAAAGCCATTTTACGCTTTCCACTTTACACTACGTCGTAGAGCGTATTATTCGAATATGTCAAAGCTCTCGTCGTAGGCTGGCGACTGGATGGAAAGCAGGTTGAGCACCGAATGGAAGACGTAGTGCTGCTCCAGGACTGCCGGCAGGTCGCTTCTATACGTTCTGAAGTCCTTCGAAGTCCACACCAGCATCGGTATTTCATACTGTACCTTCGGCGCCAGCTTCATGGGCAGGCCGTGCATGAAGATTTTGTTCTCGCCAAGCGACTCTCCATGGTCGGAGATGAAGATCATGGCGCTGTGCCACTGGTCCATGGAGCGCAGGGTGTCGATGAGGCCGTTTAAGAGGAAATCGGTATAGAGGATGGTGTTGTCGTATGCATTGACCAGCAGGCTCAGGTCTTTCTCGCTTTCCTCCACATTCGTTGCCACAGGTTTGAAGACCTCAAACTCCCGGGGGTACTTGTCGGCATACTTGGGACCATGGCTTGTGCTGGTGTGCAGGATGATGAGCACCTTGTTCTTCTTGCTCGTCTCGATGCGCTGGCGAAGTCCTGCAAAGAGGATACCGTCGTAGTGGCTGTCTTCGTCAGGATAGATAGCGGCAAGTTGTTTTTTGCTAAGGTATTCGTCGATATGTATGGGAGGCTCTCCCCAGTTGGATGTACGCCATGCCACATCGACGCCCGTTCGGAAGGCATAGTTGGGCAGCAGCTCATAGAGGTCGTCGGAGTTCTTAGGCTCCAGGATGGCCTTAGTCCCAGCGGTGGTATATGTGGCACACGAGTTGGCCTGGTACACCTTCAGGTCGGGCTGTGCGGACAGCAGCGGATTGGTCTCGCGCGGATAGCCATAGAGCTGGAAGTTGGCTTTCCTTGCCGATTCGCCGATGACGAGCACCACCACAGCCTTCTCGTTGTCGCTGATCGTGCCGTCGGGCAGTTTTATCTCCTGGGCCTGCTTGCCCTTCTTGGAACTGGCTATACGACAGGTATTGATCAGATAGGACCATGGTTGGAGCAGTCCTCCCAGCTCGGTGTCGTGCTGTCCTATCCACAATGTCTGACTGATATTCAGCATCGCGACGGCGAGGATTGTTGCCAGCGAGCCACCACAGCTGATGGCGAGCGTCTTTGCCTTGCCCATGGCCACAGGCTGCAGCAGACAGTACAGGGCGGGCAGGATGCCGCACACGAAGATGAAGAGCCAGAGCGACCAGCTGAAGAAGCCCGAAGCCTCCGAGTATTTGGTATTAAACACGTTCCCGATGGTGGTGGAATCAATGATTACGTTGTAGGTGAAGATAAAATAGACGGCCGTCGCATTGATAATCGATAATACTGCCAGCAGGATACGCCCTACCATTCGCATCAGATACATCACGAGATAGGTCATCATGAAGTTGGCCACCAGCATGATGACGACGAGCGACGTCAGCAACAGCACCTTGCCGCCTGCCTGGGCATTGGTGTTCTCGGCCACATAGCTGAAGAACGGAATGTTGTAGAGCAACAGCGTTCCTATGCTTACGATGCACGAGAAGAGGAAAAGCGAAATGGGCTTGCGCAATAGTTTCATCATATTAATCCACTTTTTGGTTTCAGCAACCGGTTTCCACAGAAATAGTATAGCAGGCACGGGACGGAGAATCCGATGATGCTGCCCATGCACACGTCCGACAGGAAATGCTGCGAAAGATAGATGCGAGAATAGCCGCCAACAGCTGCCAGCGACAGCAGCAACAGCATGGCCGCAGCAGTGAGGAGAAGCTCCTTGTAGCCATGTCGCCCGGAGCGATGAAAGTAGCTTGCCAGCATCAGCGCGCAGCAGGTAAAGAATACAAAGAATGTCGAGCTATGTCCGGATGGGAAGGAATGGCTGTGATGCAAGTGCACACCCTGCACCACGGGCAATACCGCACCCTGAAAGTGCTCGAAAGCGCGGGCGGGACGGTCTGCGTCGAAGATGTGTTTCAGTATCTGCACGAATATCGCCGACGATATCTCGCAAATGAAAAAGAAGATGACAATCCTCTTCCACTTCAGGAGTAATGGCACCAGTGCCAGAAGATACAGTGGCCACTCGGCAAGCATGGAGTAGTATTTGAAGAATACATCCTGAAACGCTGTGTGATGGGAATTCAGCATCAGGTGGAGCTCCAGTTTGGGATATGAGTATAGTAGCCAGCACGCATACGCCAACAAAGCAAGATATGCCACGGCATAGATAATAAAACTCTTCTTCATATTACTTGATACGTCAATTAATCTGTGTATGCTTTTTTGCTGACAGTCTGCCGAGGGGGAGGGGGGCTGTTGGCGGGCAAACCGCCATGTAGCCTCCTTGATTGCGGTGCAAAGGTACGAATAAGCGAGCACAGAAGCAAGGAAAAGGGGAAAAATATAGTCACGGTGTCTGAAGTACAGCGCACGGCGGAGTGATGAGGCGCGTTGCTTTCTGGGTTGATGAGGCCCTCCGTGAAGTAGTATGTGGGGCTCAGAACCTGAAGCGCACCTGGAAGGAGAGGTCGTTCTTCCAGGGGCCCATGATGGTCTGCAGGCCGCTGGACTGCTGGTCGCGGTCGAAGAAGCGATAGAGGGAATATTTGAGTTCGCCCATCCATCGTCCGCCACGGCTGGTGAGGCGTGTGGTGAATGCTGCGTGGAGTCCGTGGCCATAGAGGATGGCGGAGGAGACGCTGCTCAGGAGTGCGGGCTCGTAGGCATAGAGGCGGGCGGAATAGTCCGTGGCGTGGAAGTATGCGGCCATGAGGGCGAGGCGCAGAAGGTCGGCAGGCGATGTGTAGCGGAGGGATTGCTGGATGGAGGTGCCGGTGTGGGAGAGCGTGCGGTGGAGCTGCCCCGCCGTCTGCAGTCGCCAGCACTTGTCGGGCTGGAGGGTCCACTGTGCCTTGAGCCGATGGTGGGGTTCCATGCGGTCTGCCTGCTCCTTGCGCTTGAGCTGATAGCGCAGGGTGATGGTGTTGCGCCCGCCGTCGGGGGTGTAGGCTGCCTGTGTCATCAGCTCCTGGCCCGAGCTGCTGTGGGTCATGCGATAGCGTGGCCAGGGGTTATGGAAGAAGTCGGCGTAGGCCGTAGCCTGCCATCCCTCGGCGGGCTGTGCCTTGAGATGGAGGAGCAGGCCCGACTCGTTCTGCACCGTGCTGTTCTCGGCAAAGGCGGCGGCCAGGAACGAGTGGTACTGGCGGGCATAATAGCGTCCGAGCAGGCTGAGCGTATAGCGCGAATTGATGTTCCAGGAGGCGCGGTTCAGTGTGGCTACGGCAGCGTGGGGGAGGCTGAGGGCCGTCTCGCCGGCCAGCGTGATACGATAGAAGGCATAGCCGTAGTTCAGGCCTGAGACGCCAAAGTCCGTGCCCCGGGGATAGATGCGTCGGTAAGTCTGCTCTCCCGGATTGAGGGGACGGGAGAAGTGCTGCATGTAACCGGTGGCACCCAGATGCAGTCCGCCGTGGCGCCAGATGAGATGGGCACCGGCCTGAGTGGTGGAGACGTTGCGCCGCGAGCGTCGTTCCGAAGCCGAGCGGTGGTAGCCGGTGGTGAGCAGGGTCTGTACGTGTCCGTCGGCATTCAGTGTGGCATCCACTTTCCTGTAGGAGCCGAAGAGCGTAAGCTCCACTTGGCGTCCGAGACCCAGCGTGGCAGCAGCTCCCCGCATGAATCGCGACTCGTCCATGCCCGTCATGGGACGGATGCCCGACTGCTCTTTCATCGATGGGGTGCTCTTGCTGTTCCACGTGCTGCCGCCCATGACCACTCCCTCGCCCACGCCCAGCCGATAGTCTCCCACGACGGCTCGGCGCAGGATGCCCACATCGTGCAGCATGGCATAGGCGCCATACGTGTCATAGTATCGTTCGCCAGCATCCTTCTCCACGCGCAGCCCGGCTTGCAGGTGGCGGCTGTTCTTCAGCTCGTAGCGCAGGCGGTGGTAGAGCGGGTCGCCGGCATAGCCGTCGGCCACCTGATAGCCTTTGCGGTAATAGAGCGGGACGTCGGTGCGTGCCGTGAAGGTGCTGTGCAGGTGGGACAGCAGCTGCCTGGCCTTGCTGTCGGACGGAGGGGGCGGGCCGGCATAGACGAAGAGGGCGAGGCGGCGGCGTGTGGCGCTGTCGAGGAGGGGGACGAGGCGCAGCTCGCCCAGCGTCTGCATGGTGCCGTGCAGATAGATGTAGGCATGTATCTGCTCTATTTGGGCCTCGTCGAGGAAGGGCAGGCGCTGGAGGTCAGATACGGAGGCCGTGTTGATGTTCATGGGTTGCTCGTGGATGGCTTTCAGCTCCTCGAGCCACAGTGTCCACTGCTCGTCCTCGGCCTGCTCCTCGTCGGTGGTATATTCATAGAGAAAGTCGTCCCAGGTGTAGGCATCGCTCTGGGCGTGAGCCTGTGGCATGGTCAGCATCCAGGGCGTGATGGCGAGGAGGAGGGAGCGCAGTCGGGTCATTCTGTCTGTATGGTGAGTCCGCCGTCGAGCAGCTGGCGGTGGGTGACAAACCATCCCTTGAGAGCCCGTCCGCCACTCTGCAGGGCGGTGATGCGCCGTCCCTCGCCTTGCCGCCGGATCGTGATGTCGCGGCCCTGTACGTTGAGGCTGACCTTGGGGAAGAGCGGCACGGTGACGATGTACTCGGGGTCGGCAGGAGAATAGGTGTAGATGCCGATGGCGTTGAAGACATACCAGGCCGACATCTCGCCTGCGTCGTCCATGCCGGCATAGGCCAGATGGTCCTCGCCCATGTCATAGTATCGGTCCATGAGGAGGTCGAGGATGGCCTGGGCCTTCTCCTGCTTGCCTATGAAGTAATAGGTATAGGGCACGCTGTGGTCCGGCTGGTTGCCGTGGCAGTAGTTGCCGATGAATCCGGTCATGTTCCAGGCTTCGTATCCGCGCCAGGGCTCGCTGAAGAGGGAGTCGAGCTTCCGCTCCACGGCCTCGGGACTGGGGTAGAGGGCCACCATGCCCTCGGGGTCGTGGGGAGCGAAGAAGAGGCTCTGCCAGGCATTGGCCTCCCGATACTGGTAGGCATAGTAGGGATAGTAGGGGTCGAAGTCCTGGATCCACTGCCCGTCGGCCGTCTTGCCGCGCCAGAAGCCGGTGGAGGGGTCGAAGAGGTTCTTATAGTTCATGCTGCGCTCGCGCAGGAGACGCTCGTTCTGCTTGTCCTTGAGTTCGTGGGCAATGAGTGCGGTGGCATAGTCGTCGTAGGCATATTCTACGGTCTTCGTGACGGCAGCCTTGTATTCGTCCTCGGTGGGTACGTCGGTGGTGTCCTTCTCGGCTATCCATCCCTGGGCGATGTATTCGTCGAGGAAGGGACGCCCGCCGCGTCCGGGTACGGTGGCGTTTCGGAGCAGGAGGTCGTAGGCCCGCTTGAGGTCGAAGTCCTGGATACCGCGCAGCCAGGTGCCGGCGACGAAGGTGGAGGCATGGTCTCCGTGGAAGAAGGTGGGCATGTAGCCGCCGCGCTTCTCGCCCCGGTCGGTGATGGAGCGTATGATGTCCGAGGCCACGTCGGGGGCGAGCAGGCTCAGGAGGATGAGCTTGTTGCGATAGGTGTCCCAGAAGGAGGGGTTCGTGTAGTATCGGAAGCCGCCATTGGCCCGCTGGCCCTGCTCGTCGATATAGTCGCCATTCACATCGCTGCGCAGCGACGGCCACAGGAAGGAGCGGTAGAGACAGGAGTACAGGAGACGGCGCTGGCGCTCCGTGCCGCCCTCGACACGCAGATGGCCGAGGAGCTGCTCCCACGTGGCATCGGCAGCCTGGCGCACCTCGTCGAACCCCTGCGACGGCATCTCGGCCTCGAGATTGGCCCGGGCACCCTCGATGCTGGTGAAGGAGAATCCGAAGCGCACCTCGAGCGGGCGCTCCCCCTGGCTGTCGCGGAAGCTGACTACGGCCACCTGGTGCTTCTGGTCGTGCTGCATCTGGACGTTCTCCACCTCATAGTTTGTGGTGGCATAGAAGTAGATGCGGCCCTCGCCGTCCTGGAATCCGGCCAGCGTATGGTCGTCCACCTGATGGATGTCGTAGCGACGGGGGCGGCCGTTGTTTCGCGTGATATCGACGAGCAGATGCTTCTCGTCCTCGGGGCGGAAGGTGTAGCGGTGGAAGGCACAGCGCAGCGTGGTGGTGAGCTCGGCCATCACGCCGTAGCGCTCCAGAAAGACGCGGTAGTAGCCGGGATGGGCCTCCTCGTTCTGGTGGCTGAAGTGGGAGGCATAGTTGCGCGGATAGAAGTATCCCGTCACGGGCATCACGGGCAGATGGAGCAGGTTCCAGTGGCCCTTGCAGGTGTGGGCAAAGCCGTACATCTCGTGGTCTTCGTATTGATAGCCTGCCCCGCTGTGATACATCGTCACGGGCGATGCCTGCACCATAGCATTGGGCAGCGAACTGCCGGGCGACACCTCGGCACCCCATGCACGCTTCGTCTCGGTGTGCGTATATCCCAGGTCTTCGGGCAGCCACAGGGTGGCGGTGCCCAGGAAGGGGTTCACATAGCGTGTCAGGCTCTCGGCCTGTGTCCGTGCGGGCAGCAGGAGCAGCAGGCACATTGCGGCCCCGGCGAGGGCGGATGTGGGGCGGATGTCTCGTAATGTCATAGCGCTGGTTCTGTTGGAGTGAGGGGGGTTATTTGGTCTTTTCCTGTGATGCGGGGGGCAAGGGGAGTCCTTCGCGGATGATGGCTTCGCGCAGGAGGTCGTCAAAGGTCTTCACCTCGTCGTAATGCTTCAGCGCCTCGCGGTCTCGTTTGTGCTTGCGCTCGCGGCGCCGCGCCTTGATGGCAAAGGGATGGGTGACCTTGTCATTGAAGCCCGGCCACAGTTTTTCGAGCAACTGGCCCAGCGAGGGTGGCTTGGGAATCTCGTGCTTACGCTGCAGCTCCAGCGACTTCTGTATGGCCTTCATCACAGGGAGCACGGAGTCTGGCCGCACCTCCACCTCGCGCAGCGTATCCACACGCACCACATGCCGTTGCACGGTGTCTGGCACCGGACGGGCAGGGAGCGAGTCGGCCCGTACAAGCGTGTCGGCCGACAGCATCAGGGAGACGAGTAATGCAATCATGGGGTCAAAGTTACGAAAAGTCGAGCGAAGAACCAAATTTATTTGAGGTTTTCCGAGACGAAGTAAGTTCGGCATCGCCAAAGTTACGTCTTTTCCTGCATTCCACCAACGGATTAAGATTCTTTAACCCGAATCGGTCAATATACAGCCCCGTGCCGGGCGGAAATCTTTTTGTCGTCTGCCTCTTCGCTTCCCGGTCATTGAGGAACCCCGCCAAAGCCCTCGTCCGAGGGGGAGGTGAAGCAGTCTGATGCTGTAAATATATAGGAAAATAGCGAGGCATCGTGTACTGCTTGGCCCTGCCTAAAAGGGGGCGAAAATGCTCGTTTTTGGGTGTTTTTTGTGCTGAAATGAGGTGTGGGAAGGAGATAAACAATTGATATTCAGTGGTGCAAAATTTTGCGTTTTTCTGGACCGAGTGTTGCCTCGGTCGGAAATACGCGATTCTCGCGAGTTTGGAACGTGTTGCGGAGCTCCGAGGGGCGTGCCGCGTGGCCTTCCGCAGCGTGCCGCGTCGGGGGACGTGGCACGTGGTTCGGCAACGTGTGAAAAATTGTGTAAGGATTTAGTGAATGTAAAAGAGGCTCTAAGTCGATATATATAAAAAAAAACCTCACCCCCGGCCCCTCTCCGAGGAGAGGGGAGACCCGAAGGGTGAGGCTTTTGCTATCGTGTGAAGCGTAGGGCGAAACCACCGCCGGGCGCCATGTGAATCTTCATGGTACGGTTGGCGAGGCGGCTCTTGCTGTAGGCATAGTCGTTGCCCTTGCGATGGGCGTTAGCGCCGTCGAGGAAGGACTCGATGGTGTATTCCCCGCTGCCCAGGAAGGAGAGCGGCAGTTCCACGTCGCGCGCCTCCCAGTTGGTGATGCCGCCCACGTACCATGTCTGTCCGCTGCGGCGTGCCGTGACGATGAACTTTCCTATCTCGCCCTGGAGCACGATGGTCTCGTCCCAGACGGTGGGCACCTGGGCAATGAAATCGGTGCACGGACCGCCCAGCTCCATGTAGTGGGTGGGCGAGTCGCAGAGCATGGAGAAGGGCGACTCCAGAATCATGTAGAGTCCCAGCTGGTGGCAGCGTGTGCCCTGGCTCATCGGCTCCGAGTTGCACGGACGATAGTTGCCGCGCGAGGCGTTGAGCATGGCGCCCTGTGTGTAGTCCATCGGTCCGGCTGCCTGACGGATGAAGGGTATCTGGCAGTCGTATCGGGGCTGGTCGAGCGTGTCGGGCGACCACTTGAGCTGTTCCAGTCCGTTCACGCCCTCGAAGTTCACCACGTTGGGATACGTGCGGTTCAGGCCGGCAGGCTTGAAGGCTCCGTGGAAGTCCAGCATCAGGCGGTAGCGGGCAGCCATGTCAGCAGCGCGATAGTAGAAGTCGGTCATCACCTGGTCGTCGCGGTCCATGAAGTCCACCTTGAAACCCTTGACACCCATCTCCGAGTAGTGCTTGCAGACGCGCTCCATGTCGCGCTCGAAGGCCCAGTAGCCTGCCCAGAGGATGATGCCCACATGCTTCTGAAGGCCATAGTCCACGAGCTCCTTCAGGTCGATCTCGGGCACCACCTGGAAGAGGTCGGCCTTCTTGTTCACGGCCCATCCCTCGTCGAGGATGACGTATTCGATGCCCCGCTGCGATGCGAAGTCGATATAATATTTATAGGTAGCATTGTTGATGCCGGCCTTGAAGGGTACGCCGGAGATGTTCCAGTCGTTCCACCAGTCCCATGCCACCTTGCCGGGCTTCACCCACGCGATGTCGTCCAGGCGGCTGGGGGCAGCCAGGAGGTAGCTGAGGTTGTTCCCGGCCAGCTCGGTGTCCTTACGGCTTATCATGGCGATGCGCCAGGGGAAGGAACGCGGCCCTTCCACCCGGGCGATGTATGGCTCGCGGCTCTGTACGAGCATCTGCAGATTGTTGTGCCCGCCCTGCTTCACCTCCTTGGGATAGGGGGCATGCAGTCCGCGCAGGGCATGTCCAGCGGCCTGCAGGTAGAGGCCGGGATAGTTCTCCAGATGCGTCTCCGTGAGGCAGAGCTTTACCCCCTCTCCGGCATCGACCACGAGCGGCAGGAAGCAGTAGCGGCGGCCGTCGAGGCGCGAGATGGGAGCCGTCGTGTAGATATTCTCAAAGGAGTTGAAGAACTGGCCCTCGGGCTTGGCAGCATCAAAGCGCTTCACGTAGGGCACGGTGCACTCGCAGTCGCCCGTCAGACGGTATTCCACGCCTTCGCGCTCCACCTCGAAGGGCTTCTTCTGGCTGGAAACAAAGCGATAGGCCACGCCGTTGTCATAGGCACGGAATTCCACGGCATAGCCTCCACGGAAGTTGAGCGTGAGCGTGTTGCAATGGTCCTCCATCGTGGCCTGGCGTGTCAGTGGCGAGGCCACTTGCTGCTTGATGGTGCCCGTCTTGCTCCCGGCGAGACGGGGGGCGACTCCCCACTCGGTGCCGCCATTGAGCGTCATACTCAGTGCCGAGGGCGCCAGCACCTGGCGTCCGTCCACCTGGATGTCATAGGTGAGCGTCGTTCCCACCTGGATCTGCGACTGTACCTTCCCGTCGGGGGAGGCGAGGGTAAATGTCTTCTGCGCCATGGCTGTGCCTGCGATGAGACACAGGAGGCAGGATAATATCTTTCTCATCTTTTCTGATTCTTGTTATGGTTTATTTTACCACCTTGACGCCCTTCGGGGCCTTGATGGAGGATTTCACCGTGCCGTCGGGCTGTGCCTCGTGGCGTATCTGAATCTGTCCGTAGGGAGTGGGGTAGGTACCCTCGGCCCACTGCAGCTTGCCCAGATGAGGCGTGATGCGCACCTTGCGGCATCCCGGCTCCAGGATCTCCACGCCCAGGACGTGGTCGCTCAGCCATGCGGTGGGGCCGCTGGCCCATCCATGGCAGAACGAGTGGCGGAAGCCTACGTAGCAGTAGCCTCCGAAATCTCCGTGGATGTCCTGCTTTCCTTCGGGCACGAATTCGTCGATGCGCCCGGCATTGCGGGTCCAGTCGAGGTCGAAGTCTTCCCAGAACGTGGTGGCCCCCATGTCGAGCATGCCTCCCCAGAACTGGCTGATGATGTCCATGGCCTCCTCGTAGCGTCCGGCACGAGCCAGTGCCTCGAGCATGTAGTAGCCGTAGAAGGTGGAGAAGCCCTTGGGTCCGCCTACGGAGATGAACTTCTCACAGGCCTCCTCGGGATCCATCAGTCCGGCGATGGCCATCAGGGCTGCAGCCTGCTTCAGATTGTTCGGAGGGAGGATTTTCTTCCTGAGGCGGGACTCGATGTCCTGACACTTCTTGGCCCGCGGCTCGTCGCCCAGAATGGTGCACAGCTGTCCGGCATCCTGCATAGCCCAGCAGAGCAGGGCGCGGTAGCCAGCCTCGACACCCGGGCCGTTGGGGCTGGAGGGCCAGTCGAGGAAGCGGCTCGGAGCCAGGGTCTCGGTGCCGTCCTCGGCCACCTTTGAGTCGATGAGGTCCACCAGGCCCGTGATATAGTCTTGATGCTTCTGCAGGAAACTGATGTTGCCGAAGTGGCGATACCAGTCATACTGCATGATGAGGTACCACATGGAGTAGGCGCTCATGCCGTTGAGCCAGTTGGGCAGAGGATACTGCTGTGTGGCCAGGTCGAGGCTGGCATAGTAGCTCTGCTCGTCGCCGAAGACGGTGCTGATAGTGCTCGTCTCGGGGTGCATGTCGCCCAGCCAGATGAGGCGGTCGCGCTTGATGCCGTCCCAGATGTACTCCTGCATGTTCAGGTGTACGGTGTAGGCACCGGTGGTCCATATCTCGTTCAGGCGGTCGTCGGAGCATCGGAAGGTGCCCAGGTAGGGGATGTTGCGATAGCGGAACACCGCGGTGGCCTCTTTCAGCCAGAGCGAGCCCTCGCTGAGCAGGTCGATGCGCACGAAGCGGTAGCCCGTGCTGCCCAACTCTATCTGTCCGTAGCGTGGCACGGTCAGCGTGAGGTCGCGTGTGGCATGGTCGTTGGTGGCAGTGTACTTGGCATCCTGACCATACTCGTTGCCTTTCACATCAGCGGGCTTGTTGCTCACCAGTTCGCTGCACGTCTCGCTTACCGACTCGCCAAAACGCAGTCGCATGTCGAAGTTTGCAGCCGAGGCCGAGCTGATGACCAGCTTGATGCCGCCGTGCAGCTCGCGGCCGAAGTCCAGGATAATCGATGCCGTCTCGTCCTTGGTGCTTTGCATGAAGCACATGTTGGAGCCGGCCAGGTCAGCCTGTCCCGTGTTGGGTTCCAGGAGATGCTCGCTGCCCTGGACATTGCCCTGCTGCCAGAGCACTCGCTTCGGCGTGATATAGGCGCGAGTCATCATATCCTGCCGGATGTTGGTGGTGTCACTGCCGAAGGCCAGGGGATAGTACAGTCCCGTGTGTTCGGTCGTCTGTGCCTCTTCCTTGCATGCGCCCATCGCGAGGCACAGGAGCGGAAGCGCAGCAAAAAGAATGTTCTTCTTCTTCATAGTTAATTTAATTCATAATTCATAATTCTCAATTCATAATGGGGGAGCCTCAATTCTTGGACAAGCCAAGCGGCAGAGCCGAGCGCATAATGGGGGAGGGGGGGGCCGTAGCTCATAGTTCTAAGCGGGTCTGCGATAATCGCTCCCTCCCCGAAGGGAGGCTCTGAGAGAGGCTTTTAGTCCAGTTTCCACAGTCCGTCGCGCACGCTTACGTGGTGTTCCTTGATGCCCAGCGAGTCCATCCACGCACGGGTCTTGATGGTGTTCAGGTGGGCGGTGTTGTAGCCCTTGCCCGTGTCATTGTTCCACACCCACATCGGGGTGGGCCACAGGCAGGCGCGGAACTTGATGCTGCGATAGAACTCCTCGCTGCATCCGTTCTGTCCGTGGTGGGCCATCTGCAGGTATTCGCAGTTGAGGTCGTCGGCGTAAGGGCCTTTCAGCGCGAGGTCGCCACACTCTATGCCGGCATCGCCCAGGAAGACCAGCGACTTCCGACGGTCCCAGACGCGCATAATCATCGAGTTGTTGTTGTAGGGGTTTACGGTGAGTCCCGTGGCCACGCTCACTATCTTTAGCTTCATGCCGTCGAAGTCGAACATGCGTCCCGCCTCTTGAATGTCCGTGACGGGAATGTCCGTGTGGTCCAGACGGGCGTAAAAGTCGCGGCACTTCTTGGCCTCCGTAGGTTCGGCATCGATTACGGCATCTGTCACCCGCGAGTGATAGATGGCCTTTATCTTCAGGTCCTGCGGGTCTGCCAGTATCTCGTTGAGCGCTCCCATGTGGTCGTCATGCGGGTGTGAGATGAACCATGCCTCCACCTCGTTGCCCAGCACTCCGATGAATCCGCGCAGGGTGAAGGCTTCCTCGGGGAATCCCCCGTCCATGACGATGACCTTCCCCCGTCGGCTCTGGAAGACGTATGAGTTGCCGATGGTGTTCTTGTGCGAGGGTATCTGCCACATGGTGAAGCTCGAGGGCTTCTTGGAGTTCCATTGGTGCGAGATGTCCTTCTCAGCAGCACTGGCCGTCAGGGTGGGGAGCGCCATACCGGCAGCTGCCAGTGCCGACGACTGCAGGAATCTGCGGCGCGAAATCTGTGAGCTTGCGTGTTTGTCTGTATCCATCTGTATGTGAGTTTAGTGGTCTGAAAGTTCTGTTCGGGGGGGGAGCGTGAAATCCCTCTCCTCGACTTTAGTCGCAAAGTTACAACATTTTCCGACATCGCCCAAACAAAAAGGCAACGAAATGTAATCCCGGGCGGCGTCAGGGAGAAAAAAACTGCTTCCTATCCCTGCTTTTGTGCACGCTTATTAAATAAATTCCTCACACTTGGCAAAAAGAATACATTCTCTATGCTCTCGTTTAATCGGAATTTTCGTATTTTTGCATTCGCTACGAGTGTGCATAAACCGGTACGCCGACCTAAAGACTGACTAACTACATCAAAAAAGCAAAGAAAAAACATAATGGACAGAAGAGATTTTATCCGTAGCGCGGCTGTGGCAGGAATCGCTGCTGCCACGCCCCGCATCCCCGCGCGGGCCGCATCCCCGGCTTCGCAGGCCAACCGACCCAAGAGCTTCCGGTTCCGCCCCGACGGGACATTCAAGATCGTGCAATTCACGGACACGCATTATATCGCCGGCGACGAACGTTCGGAACGTGCCTTGAAGAACGTCATCGAGATGCTCGATGCAGAGAAGCCCGACCTGGTAATCCACACGGGTGACATCATTTTCGGAAAACCGGCAGAGAAGAGCCTGCGCGAAATACTGGCTCCCATCTCGGAGCGCAAGATACCGTTTGCCGTGGCCTTGGGTAACCATGACGGACAGTACGACCTGGGCCGCCGTCAGGTGTTCGACGTAGTGAAGACCATTCCCTATAATGTCAATCAGGGCATCGAAGGTATCTATGGCGACTCGAACGATGTCATCAGCATCTTGCCCTCAAAGGGAGAAGGGGAGTGTCCCCAATGGGCACTCTACCTGTTTGACTCGGGTGACAGCACCTCCGACCCCGACCTGAAGGGCTACGACTATATCCATGCCGACCAGATCGACTGGTATCGCCGTCAGAGCCAGGCTTTCCGGAAGATGAACGGCGGCAACCCGGTACCAGCGCTGGCATTCTTCCATATCCCCGTGCCCGAATTCACTCACGGACTGCGCTATGAAACCCATCGCGATCTGAAAGGCAACTTCGGCGAAGAACCTTGTCCGCCCAAGGTGAACTCGGGACTGTTCCTCGCCATGAAGGAGCAACACGATGTCCAGGCCATTATCTGCGGACATGACCACGACAACGATTATGCCATGCGCTGGCGGGGAATGTTCTTCATCTACGGACGCTTCAGCGGCTGCGACACGGTGTACAACAACCTGAAACCGAATGGTGCGCGCGTCATTCAACTTACGGAAGGCGAACCAGGCTTCCGCTCGTGGGTGAGATGCTATGGCGGTGAGGTCAGCCAGAACCTGCGCTATCCGGATTCGTTCAAGAATTAGGGCGAGACGAAGAAAAGAAATGCAGCATGAGGAGATAAACCAAACACACACTAAACTTTCTAACCGATACTATGTACTACAAAAAAATATTCCTGATCACGGCCATGTGCCTGACGGGCACTGCTGCCCATGCTTTCAATCCCCCCACGATGGGATGGAGTTCGTGGAACACCTTTGCGCTGAACATCAACGAGGAGGTAATCAAGAGCCAGGCCGATGCCATGGTGGCCACCGGACTCGATAAGGCGGGCTACAAGTATATCAACATCGACGACGGCTACTGGGACGGCCGCGCCGAGGACGGCCACCTGCGGCTGAATACGAAATTGTTCCCCTCGGGCATGCGTTCGCTGGTGGACTATATCCATGCCCGGGGACTCAAGGCGGGCATCTACAGCGATGCGGGCGACAACACCTGCGGCTCGGGAGGAAAGCATGCCTGGGGACTGGGCGTGGGACTGGCCGGACATGAGAAGGAGGACTGCCACCTGTACTTCATCGACTGGGACTTCGACTTCATCAAGGTGGACTACTGCGGCGGAAACCACATGGGACTCGACGAACGGGAGCAGTACACCAAGATTTCCGAGGCCATCAAGCACTGTGGCAAGCCCGGCGTGGTATTCAACGTGTGCCGATGGGCCTACCCCGGCACATGGATCAGCGACATTGCCGACTCGTGGCGAACGACGGGCGACATACGCTGCAAGTGGAGCTCCGTGAAGCGGCTCATCGAGGAGAACCTCTATCTGCAGGCCTTCACGGGCGACGGGCATTACAACGACGTGGACATGCTCGAGATAGGCCGCACACTCTCGCACGACGAGGAGAACACCCACATGGCCTACTGGTGTATCACCAGTTCGCCGCTGCTCATCGGGTGCGACCTGACGAAGATTCCCGACTATTCGCTCAACTTGCTCAAGAACCCCGACCTCCTGGCCATGAATCAAGACCGCCTGGGGCTTGGTGCTCCCGTGGTGCAGCGCGAGGGTAATGTCTATGTCTTTGCCAAGGACATGAAGCGGCTGCAGGGAAGGCAGAGGGCAGTGGTGGTGAGCAATCTGGACGATGTGGTGCATCACATCGCCGTAGACGTAGCCGCACTGGGCTTTGCGGGCGGCGTGAAGGTCTATGATTGCTTCACACACCAAGTGGTGGAGAAGAGCGCCCGCGGCGCATTCAATGTCACTGTGCCAGCCCATGGCTCGGCAGCCTATTTCGTCACAGGAAAGCGTATGGAGAAGACTGTCTATGAGGCCGAAGAGGCATGGCTGAAGTCGTATCAGGAGCTGCGCAACCGGCAGACCACCAACCATCAGCGCAGTGAGGCAGCCAGCCAAGGAGCATTCGTGGGCTATCTGGGTAATACGCCAGACAACATTCTGGAATGGCGCAATGTCTATAGTCAGCGGGGCGGCGACTACATCATCACCCTGCGTTATGCTTCGGGCGAGCCGCGCGACCTCACAGTGGAGGTTAACGACGGGCAGAAGCAGACGCTACGCGGACTGAACTCGCGCAGCTATGTGGATAAGTGGCAGACGGTGGACGTGCATGTCATGCTCGAGAAGGGTATGAACACCGTCCGTCTCTCGAATCCCGGCGCTTGGGCACCGAACATCGACCGCATGACACTCCGACGGGCTCTTTGACCACCTCAATAGGGTCCCTCAATGGGGCAAAAAGGAGAGGAAATGACAAGTTGAACAGTTTTTTTCATTGTATATTCAAATAAAATGATTACTTTTGCCATGCGAAAAGAGAAATTGAGCACAATATAACAACACATCGACCTATGAGTAAATCATCAATACTATTGAAAGCCTTGTTTGTCACCATGATTTTTGTGGCGTGCAAGGAAACGGTGGATACCTCGAAGCGCTACGTTTTCAAGTATGACACTATTATGAGCTACCTGGAGAAGCATGAGCAGTATAGCCAGTACCTGGCCTTGCTGGAAAAAATGCCAGTGAGCTCCGTATCGGAGACCACACTGGCCCAGCTGCTCACGGCACGCGGAAACTACACTGTCTTTGCCCCTACCGACTCGGCCATTCAGCTCTATCTGGACACTCTCTGGCGCAAGGGGATCCTGACCGAACCCACATGGGACGGTTTCCCCACGGAACGTGCACGCGACTCCATCGAGCAGGTCATCGTCTATAACAGTATCATCGACGGTGGTGATGCCACGCTCTACATGACCTACAGCTTCCCTACACAGCAGAATGCCGAGATTCCCCTGGAGAATATGTACGACCGTCGCCTCACCGTCTTCCTGGACAAGCAGAAGAACACCTACCTCATCAACGAGGCTCCGATGGACGAGAGGAACTTTGATATCCAGACTATCAACGGTGTCATCCATGCCATGAACGCCGTGGTGGCACCGAGCAACAGCACCCTGGGACATCTCTTTGACAATATCATCACCGAACGGCGCGAGGGCTTCCATGTGATGGCCATGCTGACGAACGCCATCGGGCTAACCGACTCGCTGAAGCAGTATTGCGACTTCGTCTATGAAGACCTCTACAAGCGCGGTGAGATACCGACCACGGACGAGGGCTTCACCACGCCCGAGCACCGCTATTACGGTTTCACCGTCTTTGCCGAGACAGACAGCCTGTGGGAAACACTCATCGGCAAACCCGCGCTGGACATCACAGTGCAGGACGTGGTGGACTGGCTCACAGCACAAGACATCTATCCCGAGGCAACGCACGATGCTAACTATAGGAACGAGGACAACCTGCTGAATCGCTTCGTCACCTATCACTTCCTGCCCGAACGTCTGGCTCCGGACCGACTGGTGATGCACTGGAACGAGCAGGGATATACGAAGAACACACGCCTTGGAGCTGCCATGAGCGAGTTCTATACCACAATGGGCAAACGACGCCTGATACAGCTGTTCGAGAGCCCCGAGTCGGGAGGAGTGTGTATCAACCGCTTCCCCAACCTGAACAACGGACGCCGTGGAAACTATCGCGAGCTGAGCTGCGATGCAGACAAGGTGGGCATCCGCGTGGGAGAGACGAATCTGGAGGGCGACAACAACGTGCGTAACGGCATCATCTACCCCATAGATAAAGTGCTGCTCTATGATGAAACTACTCGTAACAACATGATGCGCGGCCGTATCCGATGGGATATCTCAGCCATGTTCCCCGAATTTCTGAACAACAACATCCGTATGTGTCCCGTGCTGGACTCAAAGCATACGGACGTGTGGATTCCCTCGAACACCACCTATCCCTATCTGGACGGAAGCTATCTCTCTGACGAGACGAAATTCTTCTACTGGACGGGTATGAACCAAGGGTGGGCCAACTATCTGGGCGACGAGACCACTATCCGCGGCCTGCCAGACATGACGTTCCGCCTGCCGCCAGTGCCCAAGCGCGGTGTTTACGAACTGCGATATCAGGTGCAGAGCGGTGGAGGAAAGCGTGGCATCGTGCAGTTCTACTGGGGCAAGGATCCCGAGCGGCTGGCCGCAATGGGTATTCCGCTCGACCTGCGACTGGTGGCCAACTGGCGCATCAGCACCAGCGGCAATACGTTCTGCGACATCGGCTGGGAGCTGGATACGGGCGACGACGACTATGATGCCGAGGTGGACAAGCGGTTGCGCAACAACGGATTCATGAAGAGCCCCATCCTGTATAACGCCGGAGGACCTGGCGGCAGCAAGTGGGCCCGCAACAGCGACATCTGCACACGACGCATCCTGCTACGACAGACGATGGATCCCGACGAGACGTACTACATCCGGTTCAAGACAGTGATGGACGACCCCACTCGCTACATCTATATGGACTTCCTCGAGTATTGTCCCAAGGAAGTGTATGACAATCCCGAGACTCCCGAGGACATCTGGTAGGCAGACGGGGACGGAAACATTAGGTTTGCAGGGCTATACTTTCGACAGAGAGCGATGCCCTGCAAGCCTTTTTTCGTACCTCAGCCATGACAGAACACCTATGAAACGGGCCTCGGAAAAACAGCTTCTCGGCCGAAACAAGTGTATGAGGAAAAGAAAATACGGGCCGAGAAGACAATATGTCGGATTTATTCCGTAATTTTGCGACGCAAATCTATAAGGGACACGAAATGAGCCAGCGAAACATACAGACACAACAGCAGGTGCAGAGCCAGCAGCAGGTGCAACAGCAGACGCTGTCGGCCCAGCAGGTGATTGCCGTGCGCCTGACAGAGATGTCGCTGGACGCACTGCGGCAGCGTGTGGAGAACGAGTGTCTGGAAAATCCCTGGCTGGAGCATAAGGCTGACGGTGAGGCGCAGGACGATTATCCGGGCGACGGCGGAAACGATGGCGTAGAGAGCCCGTCGTCCGAGGATGGAGTCAGCGAGATGCTTGGCGACTATCGTAGCGAGGATGACGTGCCCGACTATCTCCTGCGAGCCGACAATGGCAGCAACACTCCCGAGAACGTCGAGTATGGCGACACACTCTCCTTCTATGATCAGCTGAAGGCACAGGTGGGCGAATACGACCTCAGCGAACACGAGCAGCAGGTGATGGAATACCTCATCGGCTCGCTCGACGACGACGGCCTTCTGAAGAAAAGCCTGGTTCAGGTGGCCGACGAACTGGAGATATATCAGGGTGTCACCACCAGCACCGAGGAACTGGAACGTCTCATGCACATCCTGTGGCAGTTTGACCCTGCCGGTGTCGGTGCCCGCTCGCTGCAGGAATGTCTGCTCATCCAGATACGACGCCTGAAAGGCAATGCTTGGCAGCAGCAGATGGAGGCGCTGATGCGGGACTCGTATGACGATTTCATCCACAAGCGCTGGGACCGCATCCGCCATCGCATGAAGCTGAGCGAAGCACAGGCCGAGCGGCTGCAGCGAGAGATAATGAAACTGAATCCGCGTCCCGGCAACGCGCTGGGCGAGAAGGTGGGTCATGGCAGTCCGCAGGTGACGCCCGACTATTTTGTAGAGACAGACAGCTACGGCAACATCACCATGTCGCTCAACGAAGCCGGTGTGCCGTCGCTGGTGATAAGCCCCGATGCCGTGGAGAAGCTCAAGGGTTACGAGCATCAGAAGACCGCACTCAGCCAGGCAGCTCAGGAGGACTTGCGTTTCACCCGCGGCTATGTCGAGCGGGGGCAGATGTTCATCACGGCACTGGCTATGCGCCGCGAGAGCATGTTGCGCACCATGCAGGCCATCATCCGCCTGCAGCGTCCGTTCTTCCTCGAGGGCGACGAAGCCTTGCTGCGTCCCATGATCCTGAAGGATGTCTCGGATGCTTCGGGAGTGAGCATCAGCGTGGTGAGCCGTGTCTGCAACAGCAAGTATGTGCAGACAAACTATGGCACCTACCCGCTGAAATGGTTCTTTTCTCACAAGACGGTGCAGGCCGACGGCGACGAGATCTCGGCACGGCGTGTCATGGCTGCATTGAAGGAACTGATCCGGAACGAAGACAAGCACGCCCCGCTGAGCGACGAACGACTGACACAGCTGCTCGTACAGCAGGGATTCCACATAGCACGACGCACGGTGGCCAAGTATCGCGAACAGATGGGGCTGCCCGTGGCAAGGATGAGAAGATGAAGGCCGTTATCATCATATCACGACTCCTGTCCGCCGTCTTCCGGCCGGTGTATTACCCCACGGTGGGTATCGTCCTCCTGTTCACCATGACCTACCTGTCCATGCTTCCGTGGGCCGTGAAGCTATGGGTGCTTGCCATCGTCTGTCTCTTCACGGTAGCCATGCCTGCACTGGGCACATACGTCTATCGTCGGGTGTGTGGCCTCCGTCGTCATGAGTTGCGCCATCAGGAGAAGCGTCTCGTTCCGTACACCATCCACCTGTGCTGCTATCTGATGTGCATGCATCTGCTCACGCAGCTCCATCTGCCCCGCTTCGTTACGGCCATCATCATGGTCTCGCTGCTCATACAGGTGAGCTGCATCCTCATCAACATGCGGTGGAAGATCAGCATGCACTCGGCTGGTGCCGGAGGAATCATCGGTGCGCTGGTGGCCTATGCCATGATATTCCGGTTCAATCCCGTGTGGTGGCTCTGTGTGGCCATCCTTGTGGCCGGGTCGGTAATGAGCAGCCGTATGTTCCTGCGTCAGCACACGCTGGCTCAGGTGCTCTGCGGAACGCTCGTCGGCATCCTCTGTGGATATTTTGGGATTGTGATGATGTAGGTAAGAGTACCATTTGCAAATCGAAATTCATCAAATAGTAAGTCACAATGTTGGTAAGCATTATCATGGGCAGCACCAGCGACCTGCCCGTCATGGAGAAAGCAGCTAAGTTCCTGGATGAAATGGAGATTCCCTTCGAGATGAATGCCCTCAGTGCTCATCGCACTCCGAAGGCGGTAGAGGACTTTGCCCGACAGGCCGAGAGCCGCGGTGTGCAGGTGATTATTGCCGGTGCAGGCATGGCAGCTGCCTTGCCGGGCGTCATTGCTGCGAACACCACGCTGCCCGTCATCGGCGTGCCCATCAAGGGTATGCTTGATGGTCTTGATGCATTGCTGAGTATCGTGCAAATGCCTCCCGGTATTCCAGTGGCCACCGTCGGTGTGAACGGAGCCCAGAACGCTGCCATCCTGGCGGCCGGGATGCTGGCCCTCAGTGATGAGGCACTGGCCTCGCGCCTGAAAGCCTACAAGGAGGGTCTCAAGCAGAAAATCGTTAAGGCAAATGCCGAACTCGCCGAGGTGAAATATCGCTTCAAGGTGAATTGAAAAGGGGGGGATATACTATGAGCGACGGGACAGGATACTACAGCCGCCGGGCATCGCATGTGGTGCAGGTGGGAGATGTGCCGATGGGCGGTGACAACCCGATTCGCGTGCAGAGCATGACGAATACGGTGACGATGGACACCGAAGCCTGTGTGGCGCAGGTGTTGCGCATTGCCGAAGCAGGAGGCGAATATGTGCGCCTGACCACGCAGGGAGTGCGTGAGGCTGAGAATATGCGGCTGATTAGTGAGGGGGTGCGTAAAGCTGGCTGTAAGGTACCGCTCGTGGCTGACGTGCATTTCAATCCGCGTGTGGCTGATGTGGCTGCACTTTACTGCGAGAAGGTGCGCATCAATCCAGGTAATTACGTGGATGCTGCCCGGCAGTTCAAGCATCTGGAATACTCCGACGAGGAATATGCTGCCGAACTGCAGAAGATAGAAGCCCGTTTGGTGCCTTTCCTGCAAATCTGCCGTGAGCACCATACGGCGGTGCGCATCGGCGTGAACCACGGCAGCCTCTCTGACCGCATTATGTCGCGCTACGGCGACACGCCGGAAGGCATCGTGGAGAGTTGCATGGAGTTCCTCCGCATCTGCATGAAGCATGACTTCCTTAATGTGGTTATCAGCATCAAGGCCTCGAATACCGTGGTTATGGTACAGAGCGTGCGTCTGCTCGTTCAGCAGATGGAGAAAGAGCATATGACATTCCCGTTGCATTTGGGCGTCACCGAAGCTGGCGAAGGTGAGGACGGACGCATCAAGAGTGCTGTGGGCATTGGCGCATTGCTCACCGAAGGCATCGGGGACACCATCCGTGTGTCTCTCTCCGAAGCGCCGGAGCGCGAGATTCCAGTGGCCAAGAAACTGGTGGAGAGCATCGAGGAGTGTGCCCGTCTGCGCCATGAGGCGGAGCAACATATCGCCGACGACACTGTCACATTGCGGCTTTGCGAGACTGATTGGGAGTCACTGCAACTGAAGGCTGCTATGGCTGCAGGTGCTTTGCTGATTGACGGCAAGGCTCATCAGCTGATTATTCACAATGAGGGATTCGACGAGGAACGACTCGTCGCATTGGCCGACAACATCCTGCAGGCTGCACGGGTGAAGTTCACAAAAACCGAATACATCAGCTGTCCGGGTTGCGGACGCACGCTCTACGACCTGGAGGGTACCATACGCCGTATCAAGGCGGCGATTGAGCGAGAGCAACGCAGGCTTGCATGCATTGCCGAGCGTGAGCCGGCTCGTCTCGAAGAGGCCAAGGCGGCGACAGCCCACCTCAAGGGACTGAAGATTGCCATCATGGGCTGTATCGTGAATGGACCCGGCGAGATGGCTGATGCCGACTATGGCTATGTGGGAGCAGCGCGAGGTAAGGTATCGTTGTATCGCAAAAAGGAGTGCATTGAACGCAACATTCCCGAAGAAGAGGCTGTGGAGAAACTAATGGAACTTATTGACCGATACGAGAAGAAGTAATGATGGAATTGGTATATCTTTTTGTCGGCGTACTTTTGGGAGCACTGATAGCATGGCTCTTTGCCCGTTCGCGTTTCAGCGCATCGCAGACAGCTCTTCAGATGATTAGCGATCAGCAGGAGAATCAGCGTTCGCAGTATGAAGCACGACTGACTGAGACAGAACATCGAAGCCGCCAGCAAATAGAGGAACAGCGCACGCAATATGAAGCACGTCTGACCGAGGCTGAACAGCGCTGCCGCCAGCAAATCGAGGAGCAGCGCACGCAATATGAACGTCAAAAATCAGCTGACGAACAGCGGCATCATGAGCAGCTTATGGAGATACGCCAGGCTCAGGAGCGTCGCGAGCAGGCACAAGCCGAACAGCAGCGCGAGCAGATGACCCTCCTGCGCGAACAGATGAACAGCGCCAGCGAACGCATCCTGAAGGAGCGGGCACAGGAACTCTCCGTGGTCAATCGCGAACAGCTCTCCACCATCCTGTCTCCCTTGCAGGAGCATCTTCGTCTCATGCGACAGGAGAGCGAGCGCATGCGCCACGATCATACAGTGTCGCTCGAGCGCCTCGATGCGTCAATACGCTCCAACTGGGAACGTGAAAAGGCCATGGGAGAGCAGACCGAGCGACTGGCACAAGCGCTGACGGGCGAGAACAAGGTGCAGGGTGATTTCGGCGAGCTTCGCCTCAGGCAGATTCTCGAGGATATGGGTCTCGAAGAGGGACTGCAGTTTGAGGAACAGGGTACACTGCGCGATGAGAATGGCCGCACCATTCAGGATCCTGACGGACGCCGTCTGATTCCCGATGTCGTGCTTCACTTCCCAGACCATCGCGATGTGGTCATCGACAGCAAGATGTCCTTCACCGCTTATGTTGACTATCAGAATGCTCCTTCGGCCGACGAGCGCTCATCAGCCCTTCGTCGCCACTTGCAGAGCATGCGCCAACATGTCAAGGAGCTGGCACAGAAACAATATTATAAGTACACGCGTCGCGAGCACGCGCGACTGGACTTCGTACTCATGTACGTCTCACAGGAGAGTGCTCTTCAGCTGGCCCTACTCAACGACGCGACACTCTGGAAAGATGCATACGACCAGGGTGTCGTCATCTCGGGAAGTCAGACGCTATACATGACCTTGCGTGTGCTGGAGATGACGTGGAAGCAAGTGCAGCAGGTGGAGAATCAAGAGAACATCATGAAGGCCGCCAACAACATTGTCGAGCGGGTGCAGAGCTTTGCCGAGCGTCTTGCCCGAGTGGATGAAATGTTCGGACGTACGCGCAAGGCATTCGATGATCTGGCCACTGTCACGGCCCCTTCTGGTCAGAGTATTGTCACAGCGGCCCGTCAGCTGCTCAAGTATGGTGCTCAGGAGAACCGCAAGAAGGCCAGCCTCCCCCCGGACAGCCTCCCCCCGACTCCCCTCTGAGGAGAGGTTCGGGGGAGAATTTTAAATTATGAATTATTGTGTCGAGTTACACAACGTGCCGCGCGGTGCTTTATCACACGTGATAAAATAGTTTATCACACGTGATAAAGTCCCCAGGAACACGTCATGGGAAATAAGCAGTAGTTCTTTCCTCAAATCTTATTCAGCGCATCGTGCAGGAAACCGCCTTGTGCCAGTTTCTCGCTGATGCGGCGGACATTCATTCTCATTGTCTCCATCTGCTCTGGTGTGATGGTGGGCAGTAGAGTGTCCAGTTCGCTGAGCGAGTCGATGCACAGTCCGATGCCCTCCTGTTCGATGATGGAGGCCACGGCTGCCTCGCGCCATATAATAATAGGTAGGCCTGCACGCAGATAGAATGACACCTTGTGTGGGCTGTTCCAGCGCAGGTATTCGCCGAAGGAACCAGTGCACGACTCTGTGGAGTCACCGTCCCATACCAGACCGAAGTCGCCTTCGACACCGGCAATGAAATCCTCGGCAGGCATGAAGCCATGTATCCGCATCTGCTCGTTTTCGACGAGTCCGGGCAGCCCGTCGCGATTGCCATAGATATCTAATCGATAGTGGGGTGATGCTTGGCGGCATAGCTGGAGCAGGAAGGTGTTTTTTCGGCGAGCCAGCACACCGGCATATACCAGCGAGGGAACGGCGTCGGTGGATGTTTTGTGTTGAGAGGCCACAGCCTGGCTGCGATAATCAAAGAGGCCCAGGGCACCTGTGGGGCGTTTCAGTCCCTGCTCGTGCAGCCAGCGAGCCATTGTCTCGTTCGAGGCAATGATGTACTCAGCCCTCGAGAGGCGGCGTATCTCATGTTGCACCGTCAGCTTCCGCCGGCGCATGGAGCCCAGGTCATGGATGAGCGCCACAGGGTGGGCACCGCGCCATCGTGCCACGCGGCAGAGAAAAGAGAAATACTTCTTCACCGGGTATTGCAGCAGGAGCATATCGTTTCGGCGCAGGCGACAGAGTGCACGGATGATGCCTGCCAGGTCGAGAAAGAAGGTGAGTACCTTATTATTATAATACGTAGTGGGAAGTCCCAAGTTTGTTGCACCCATGAGGCGCAATGTCTGTTCGTTATCGGTTTTTGCCTTGTTGCCCGAACTCTCCACTCCGCGATAGTTGCGGGAGATGAAGCATAGTCTGTATGTCATTGGTCCTTGTCAGAGTTCTAATGGGAAGGGTATTTTATGTTTCATTGCATATCGTCGCCAGAAGCGTGCTCGCCACTGCATCACGTCGGCTTCGGCCCGGTCTGCCTCGGCGCCTCGGCGAGTGGCATAGGCTCGGGCAAGCAACTGGATGAAGCGCTTCGGTCCCCAAAGGCGTACGAGCGAGCGCAGGCCTTCCTGTGTGTTTACTTGTCCGAAGCGCATACGGTTGATGTCAACGAGCGAGAAATGGAATGATCCATCCTCTGCCCTTTGCCACAGGATGTTGCCTGGCGTGAAGTCTTTGTGCAGGACACCCTCCTCGTGCATGTGAGCAGCGTAGTCGGCCAGAGCTTTGGCCATCGGCTCGTAGAGGGAGGGTTCGGCTTGGGCCATGTCGTAGAGCGTGTGGGCATAAGGACACTGCTGGCTCACGAAGTAGGAATAGCGCAGCAGCCCCATGCATCGTTCTTCGATATAGGCCACAGGCTCGGGTGTCTCGATGCCCCTTGCCTTGAGCAGGGCGGGATATTCCCATGCGCGGAGTCCCTTGCTCTTGCGTATTCCGAGCGAATACACCAGCGCGTTCAGTCCGTGCGGTATATGGTAGCGCTTCACGTTGAGTTCAGTGCCGTCGGGAGCCTGAAACACCTTGATGAGGTTTCGCTTCCGGTATATCTCTCGCCCTTCGCTCTCAAATACGCTGGGCAGTCTCTCGATGTACTGCCTTAGCCCTTCATATTGTGGATTTATTCGTATCATCGGGGACAAAGTTACGAATAAGCGAGCGAAGTGCAAAAGGAAAAAAGAAGTTTTTCGACACTAAGTATGTGTCAGTCAAAAAAAAAGTGTATCTTTGCCGAAGATTTAACTTTTATAATCATTATTAACTATCCGATGTTACGAAGAATTCGACTTTGCCTGGCCATCGTCTTTTGGGTGCTTATTACATGGCTACTGGTGGATTTCACAGGCACAGCCCATACCTATTTGGGCTGGATGGCCAAGATTCAGTTTATGCCTGCGTTGCTGGCACTGAACGTGGGAGTGCTCCTTTTCCTGGTTGCACTGACTTTCCTCTTTGGACGAATCTATTGCTCCGTTATCTGCCCTCTGGGTGTGATGCAGGACGCTATTGCTTGGTTCAATCGTAAAAAGAACAAGTACAGCTATTCGCCGGCTCATGATTTCATGCGTCCCATTTTCCTGCTACTGGCGGGAGTGGCACTTACGGCTGGTTTTGGCTGGGTGGCAGGCCTTATCTTCCCATATAGTACTTACGGGCGCATCGTCGGCACGATGGTGGCGCCGCTCTACAAGCTTGGTAACAACGTGTTGGCCGAGATTGCTGAGCACTATGACAGCTATGCCTTCTATGGCGTGGATGTGTGGCTGAAGAGTGTGGGTGCGCTGGTCGTGGCGCTGGTCACCTGGTGTCTGATTGCCGTCCTGGCATGGCGTGGCGGACGTACTTGGTGTAACACCGTTTGCCCGGTGGGCACGCTTCTGGGTATGATGAGCCGCCACGCGCGGTTGAAGGTGGTGCTGAACGCCGATGAGTGCCGGAACTGCCGCAAGTGTGAGCGCAACTGCAAGGCCGCTTGTATCGACTTGAAGAATCATGAGATAGATTATTCGCGCTGTGTCGTCTGTGGCGACTGCCTGGACCAGTGTAAGTTCGGTGCCATGACGTTCGGCTTCAAGCCGATGATAGACAAGGAGAACATCATCTATGCCCAATGGAAGAAGGAACAGGCAGCCAAAGCCACTGCCGACACCGCAACCGAGGCAAAGGGCGATACGGTGGACGACGGACGTCGTGCCGTGCTCACCTCTACCGCGCTGCTTGTAGGTGCCACCTTGGCGAAGGCTCAGGACAAGACCACTGACGGTGGCTATGCCATTATTGAGGATAAGAAGAAACCCGCCCGCCAGCATCGCATCACGCCTCCCGGCTCGCTCTCGCTGAGTAACCTCGAGGATCATTGCACGGCGTGCCAGCTGTGTATCGATGCATGTCCCAACGATGTGCTCCGTCCCAGTTCGAGCCTGCGTCACTTCATGCAACCCGAGGTGAGCTTCGAGCGCGGCTATTGCCGTCCCGAGTGTAACCGCTGCTCGCAGGTATGTCCCACCAGTGCCATCCGGCCAGTGACCATCGAGGAGCGTACAGCCATCCAGGTGGGCCACGCCGTGTGGGTGCGCGAGAATTGTATTGCAGCCAACGACTTCAAGTCCTGTGGCAACTGTGCCCGCCATTGTCCTACGGGAGCCATACAGATGGTGCCCGAGGGCGAGGGATTCCGCCAGAACGAGCGCGGACGCTGGGTGGATCGCGACAACCGCCCCGTCGATATGAGCGCTGTCCATGTGATTCCTGTGGTGAACGAGGAGAAGTGTATCGGCTGTGGAGCCTGCGAGAACCTGTGTCCCGTGCGCCCCTACAGTGCCATCTATGTGGAGGGTCACGAGTTGCACAAGGAGATATAGTGTAAAGTGTAAAGTTTAAAGTTTTAAAGTGGGATTCCTCACGAACCTTAAACCTAAATCTTATATGAAGCAATATAACAGACGGGACTTCCTGAAAGTCTCTGGCACAATAGCCACCACCTCGGCCTTGGCAGCCTGTGGTGCAAAGAAAGAAGAGAGTAATATCGACCTGGACCCGATGGGCCATCACACGGATGCTGTGCCCACGGACAAGATGACGTATCGCGTCAATCCCACGACCGGCGACCGCGTGAGCCTGCTGGGCTACGGATGGATGCGCCTCCCGACCAAGAGGGAAGGCGACGGGCCCAACAATGAGGTCATCAATCAGGAAGAGGTGAACCGCCTCACGAACTACGCCTTGGCCCATGGAGTGAATTATTTCGACACGTCGCCTGCCTATTGCCGTGGCAAGAGCGAGGAGTCGCTGGGGCTCGCCCTGGCGCAGAGTGGCTATCCGCGTGATAAATATTTCATCGCCACGAAGCTCTCCAACTTCAGCCCCTCGCAGTGGTCTTTCGAGGAGGGTTGCAAAATGTTTGAGAATAGCCTGCGCTACCTGCAGACGGATTATGTGGATTATCTCTTGCTCCACTCCGTGGGAGGCGGTGGCATGCAGAACCTCTCCCAGCGCTATCTGGACAACGGGCTGCTCCAGTGGCTCATGGAACAGCGCCAGAAGGGACGCATCCGCAATCTGGGTTTCTCGTTCCACGGCGACGTGGCCGTCTTTGACTGGCTGTTGCAGCATCAGGACGAATATCATTGGGACTTCGTGCAGATTCAAGCCAACTACATTGACTGGAATCAGGCCGACGGGCGTAACGTGAACGGCTCTTACCTCTATTCGGAGCTGGAGAAGCGCGGTATCCCCGCTGTCATTATGGAGCCGCTGCTGGGCGGACGTCTCTCGAAGGTGCCCGACCATGTGGTGGCCCACCTGAAGCAGCGCAAACCCGAGAACAGCGTGGCCAGCTGGGCCTTCCGCTACATCGGCTCGAAGCCCAACGTACTCACTGTGCTCAGCGGCATGACCTACATGGAGCACCTCGAGGACAACATCCGCTCCTACAGCCCGCTGGAGCCGCTTACCGATGAGGAACAGGCTTGGCTCGAGGGCGAGACAGCAGCGCTCATCAAAAGCTATCCCACTATTCCCTGCAACGACTGCAAGTACTGTATGCCCTGTCCCTACGGGCTGGACATCCCCGGCATCCTGGTGCATTACAACAAATGTGTGAACAAGGGCAATGTGCCTGAAAGCCAGCAGGCCGAGAACTATCAGCGAGCGCGTCGTGCCTTCCTCGTGGGGTATGACCGTGCCGTGCCGCGTGAACGCCAGGCCAACCGCTGTACCACGTGCCGTGAGTGCGTGCCCCACTGCCCACAGAACATTGATATCCCACGCGAACTGCAGCGGGTGGACCAGTTTGTGGAGAAACTGAAGCAGGGCACACTCTGAACATGCCTTCCGATGCATTGAATGCAACAACAGATTCTGCACCTCCTCTGTGCAGCCGGCAGTTGTCGGCTGCATTTCTCAGAACACGAGCATGAACTCGTGGCAGGGTGTTGTATGATAGCGTTAGCCAGCCATGTGGGGCATATCCAGCCCTCCGATGACTGTCGTCTCTATCGGATCTTGCTGCCTGCTCACGAACAGGTGGGGCTGATGCCCTACGGCAGCTATGGGACATGCGGATGGCTTCATCTCTTCATGCATCCCATCTTTCGGTTAGAGGGAGACATACTCACACTTGTCGAACAAGACTTCAGGGCAGTGGAGTTTCGTTCAATTCATACCCCGGAAGCGTATAGGAAAGAGGCTGTCATGCAGGCTATGCGCTCGCTCTATCTTGATGTGATGAATGCCCATGCCTCTATCTTCGGACGAGATGGAGTGTCGACGCGTTTTGCCGATATTATGTCGCGCTTCATCCAAATGTTGGAGACGGGTGCATACAGGCAGCATAGAACCGTTGCCTACTACGCACAGGAACTTTGTGTCACACCCAAGCATCTGCACAGAGTCTCTACCGAAGTGAGCGGCCGGTCGCCAAGCTATTGGATCCGGCAGTTCACGATGATGGAGGTCAAGCATCTTCTCATGCACGGGAAACTCACGGCAAAAGAGGTGGCCGAAAGAATGAATTTTGACAGCCTTTCCCACTTCAGCCGTTATATCTCCGAACGTCTCAGCATTGTACGGAATACTTGAGTCCCCTGTCGCTTGCTTTTCGGAAAGATTGGTAACAATATGCGAAATATCGGTTTGATGTCTCGCCGCATTGTCCGTACCTTTGTGCCCGAATTCCATTCATTGAACAGAACCTTTTTATCATCCACATCCAACATGCAGAATCGTACTTTACTTTCACTATGCATAAGCATTGTCTGCCTCTCCATGCAGGCCGAGATAGTCAATGACGACATTGCAGACACCACTCAGATCCGGGAAGTCGTGGTCACCGGCACCCGCAGCGAGACGCCTGCCAGCCTGTTGCCCATGAGCGTCACTGTGGTCGGTCGCGAGGAACTGACGTCCCAGTACCGTCCCAGCGTGCTGCCCACGCTCACCGAGCAGGTGCCCGGCCTCTTTATCACGGGCCGCAGCCTCGTGGGCTACGGCGTGAGCACCGGATCGGCCGGCTCGATGATGATGCGCGGCGTGGGCAGCGGTGCCCAGCTGCTCGTGCTTATCGACGGACAGCCGCAGTATGCCGGCCTCATGGGACACCCCATCCCGGATGCCTATCAGACGATGATGGCCGAGCGTGTCGAGGTCGTACGCGGTCCGGCCAGCATGATGTATGGCAGCAACGCCATGGGTGGCGTGGTGAACATCGTCACGCGCCAGATGCTCAGCGACGGACAGCACACCCACTTCCAACTGGGTGCCGGTTCCTATGGTACCCTGCAGGGCGAAGCCTCGAACCAGGCACGCATCGGACGTTTCTCGAGCATGGTGGGCGTCAGCTACCAGCGCTCCGACGGGCATCGTCCCAACCTTGGTTTCTCCCAGGAAACGGGCTTCGTCAAGCTGGGCTACGACCTCAGCGACCATTGGAAGCTGCTGGCCGATGCCGATGTGACACACTTCAACGCCAGCAACCCAGGGCCTGTAAACAGCCCGCTCATAGACAACGACAGCAAGATAACCCGCGGCCTGGCCTCTTTCTCCGTGCAGAACAACTATGCGGCTACGAGCGGTACCCTGCGCGGATTCTATGACTGGGGCCATCATAAGATTGACGACGGCTACTCGCCTGGCGGCACGCCGCGTGACAACCTCTATCTGCACGACGACCATATCGCCGGCCTTACATGGTATCAGAGTGCCAGCCTCTTCCTGGGTAATCGCACCACCGTGGGCCTGGACTGGCAGCACTTCGGAGGTCATGCCTGGAACCGCTATCACGACGGACGTCCCAATAACGAGCTGGCCGATACGACGCAGAACGAGGTGGGAGCCTATGTGGATTTCCGCCAGACTATCGCGCCCTGGTTCTCGCTCGATGCCGGCATCCGATATGACTGGCATAGCCAGGCCGGCAGCGAATGGGTGCCTCAGGGAGGCGCCACTTTCCATCCCTCATCCAAGGATGATATCAAGGTCCTCGTCTCCAGGGGCTTCCGCAATCCCATCATTCGCGAGATGTACATGTTCCCGCCGCACAATCCCGACCTGGCTCCCGAGCGTATGGTGAACTACGAGCTGTCCTATACCCGTCGGGTAGGGGAGCGTGGTCATGTGGGTGCCAACCTCTTTCTCATCAAGGGCGACAACCTCATCGCCACTGTGATGCAGGCTACGGGACGTCCCCTCAACGTGAACACCGGCTCGTTCACCAATCACGGTCTGGAGCTGTCGGGCGACTATCGTTTCACCGACCGCTGGAGCGTGAACGCCAACTATAGCTACCTGCACATGAAGAAGCCCATCATGGGTGCGCCCGAAGGCAAACTTTATCTGGGTGCCAACTACCAGCATGGCCCCTTCTCGCTCGCGATGGGACTCCAGCACATCAGCGACCTCTATCTCACCAGCGGTTCGGCTGGCCTGACTGAGAGCTTCACGCTGCTGAATGCCACAGCCAGCTATCGCATCGTACCACAGGTGCGCCTCTTCGTGAAGGGCGACAACCTGCTGGCCGAGCGCTATCAAACCTATAACGGCTACCCCATGCCGAAGGCTACTTTCATGGGCGGCGTCAGCGTGGACTTGTAGCTGCGTGGCTCCGGCATGCCGTGACATCCGGCCATCAGCTCTGCTACCATACATCGACTATCCCCTGTTGTTCGTTTCGATACAGCAGGGGATATTTCGTCTCTTGGCACGTCGTGTTTTTCCGTGATTCTTTTTACGCTCAGGGGCGGCAGGCAGCGAGCTGTTTTCCCACGTGTGGGAAAGGCGGATGGAACACGTTGCGGAAGCTTTTCCCACACGTGGGAAAATAAGATGCTACGGACAATGGAAAAAAACAGCCTTTTGTTTGGTCACGTCGAAAACTCTTCGTATCTTTGAAACCCATTGTGCCCTGAATGACACAATACGTGGGTTAAAAAATATACAGAAATTAAGCATACAATACAATGAAACGTGAAACTCAGATTGACCGCCTTCGCACCGCAGAGATGGTGTGGGACTTTATCGTAGTGGGTGGCGGTGCCACAGGTCTGGGCTGCGCCGTAGATGCAGCCTCGCGCGGCTATAAGGTAGCCGTTTTGGAGCAGTACGACTTTGCCAAGTGTACGTCGAGCCGTAGCACGAAGCTCGTGCACGGCGGTGTACGTTACCTGCAGAAGGGCGATGTGATGCTGGTGCTTGAGGCACTGCGCGAGCGTGGCCGCATGAAGGCCAATGCGCCTCATCTGGTGAAGGACCAGGCCTTCGTAATCTCCAACTATCGCTACTGGGACAACTTCCTCTATTTCTGCGGCCTGGCATTCTATGACATCCTCTCCTTCGGATTCGGTTACGGTCGTTCCAAGTTCATTACGGCCAAGAGCGTGATGAAGCGTCTGCCCACCGGTGTTAAGAAAGGTCTGAAGGGCGGTATCGTATATCATGACGGCCAGTTCGACGACTCGCGTATGGCCGTGAACCTGGCTCAGACGTGTATCGACCACGGCGGTGTGGCTGTGAACCATGTGAAGGTGATGACCCTCGAGCATGACGCGAAGGGCAACGTATGCGGCGTTCAGGCAATGGATGTCGAGTCGGGCGAGGTCTTCCATCTGAAGGCCAAGGCTGTGATTAACGCCGCTGGAATCTTCGTTGACCAGGTGATGCAGATGGATCAGCCCGGCCGTCCCTCGATGGTACGCCCCAGCCAGGGCGTCCACCTCGTACTGGACATGAAGTTCCTGCAGAGCAACGACGCCCTGATGGTCCCCAAGACGAGCGACGGACGCGTGCTCTTTGCCGTGCCCTGGCACGACCGTGTGGTGGTAGGTACCACCGATGTCTTACGCGAAACGCCGGAGAGCGAGCCCAAGGCACTCGATGAGGAGATTGACTTCATCCTCGGCACCGCAGGTCTTTATATGGATCCCGCTCCCACACGCAAGGACATCCTCTGCGCCTTTGCCGGGCAGCGTCCGCTGGCAGCACCCAAAAAGGAGGGAAAGAGCACGAAGGAAATCTCCCGCAGCCATAAGATTATCGTGTCGAACAACAACCTCATCACCATTACCGGAGGCAAGTGGACCAGCTATCGCCTCATGGCCGAGGACACCATCGACAAGGCTATCCACATGGGTCTGGTGGAGCCCAAGAAGTGCGTGACCAAGACCCTTCACATCCACGGCTACCGTCCGAAGCCCAACCTGGCCGACCACTGCTACGTCTATGGAGCCGACGAGCCCGCCCTGCATCAGATGGAGCAGGAGTCGCCGACCTTCACCGAGAAAATCTCGCCCAAGTATGATTACACCATCGGCGAAGTGGTCTGGGCCGTGCGCGAAGAGATGGCCCGTACGGTAGATGATGTGCTGGCCCGCCGTGTGCGCATGCTCTTCATCGATGCCCGCGAGGCTCTGGCCGTCGCCCCCAAGGTGGCCCACGTCATGGCTGCCGAGCTGGGCAAGGACGAGACATGGGAGGCCGAGCAGGTGGATGCCTTCACAAAGATTGCCAAGAACTACATTGTAGAATAAACTGTGCGTTCCCCCTTCCCTTTCCGGGAGGGGGAATTGTGCATTATATATTATGAACTATGAATTTGCTCAGCTTTCTAGCTCCTCCTGCGTATAAGCCCGAACAGACTGGCCCCGAGGCCGATGCACGCTATCGGCGCCTGCGCTGGCAGGTGTTCATCGGTGCCTTTATCGGCTACGCCGGATTCTATATCGTCCGAAAGAACTTCTCGATGGCCATTCCTCTGCTCGAGCCGCTGGGCTTCGAGAAGGGCGAGCTGGGCGTGGTGCTCTCGATGAATGCCATCGCCTATGGTTTCTCCAAGTTCCTCATGGCCAGCATCTCTGACCGCAGCAATGCGCAGCGCTTCCTGCCGCTGGGCCTCGTGCTGGCTGCCCTCTCGATGATGTTCCTCATCGTCCCCGTGCAGTGGCTGGGTGCGGAACATAAGACGTGGGCCATCGTCCTCATGGCCGCCCTGAACTTCCTCGTGGGATGGTTCAATGGCATGGGCTGGCCTCCGTGTGGCCGAGTCATGACCCACTGGTTCTCACAGAAGGAACGTGGCACGTGGATGTCCGTATGGAACTGTGCCCACAACGTCGGGGGTGCCCTCGTGGGACCCATGGCCGTCTATGGCGCCATGTGGTTCGGCTCGTGGTTCTATGGGGCCGACGAGAGTCGCTATTTCCTTATCGGTACCTACCTCTTCCCCTCGTGTGTGGCTATGCTGATAGCCGTCATCGCCTATTCGTTGATTCGCGACACGCCACAGTCCTGTGGCCTGCCCTCCATCGAGAAGTGGAGCGGCGACTATGCTCCCACGTATAATGAGAAGGCAGAGGAGGTGCTCTCCGCCCGCGAGATATTCCGCACCGTGCTCAGCAACAAATACCTGTGGTACATCGCCCTGGCCAATGCCTTTGTCTATGCTGTGCGCTACGGCTGTCTGGACTGGGCGCCCACGATCCTCACCGAGAAGGGCATCGACCTGAAGGACACGGGATGGGCTTACTTTGCCTACGAGATTGCGGCCATTCCGGGCACCCTCATCTGCGGATGGCTCAGCGACCACCTCTTCCATGGACGTCGCGCGATGCCCACCGTTATCTTCATGCTGCTCGTGGCCGTCTTTATCGTCATCTATTGGCAGAATATCGATAACATCAATGTGGTTATCATCTGTCTCATCGCCATCGGCTTCTTTATCTACGGACCGGTGATGCTCATCGGCGTGCAGTCGCTCGACCTGGCACCGAAGAACGCGGCGGGCACGGCTGCCGGACTGACTGGCTTCATGGGCTACGTGCTGGGTACAGCCGTGCTGGCCAACGTGGTCATCGGCTACGTCGCACAGCACTGGGGATGGAACTCCACGTTTATCCTGCTCGTGGTTAGTTGCTTTGCCTCCATCGCCTTGATGATGCTCACGCATCGTGCCGAGATGAAGAAACAGAAGAACGCATAAACAACATTCAAAAAGACATTCAATGGATCGCGTAAAAACTGCATTGGAGAATGCATCACAAACCAAGGCTCTGCTCCTGGGCAAGGGAGTCATTGCCGGCATCGGACAGCTGTTCAAGGAACAGTTTCCCGGCAAGAGAGCCATCATCATAGCCGACACCACCACATGGCGAGTGGCCGGAGAGCAGGTCCACGCCCTTCTGGCAGCAGCCGGAATCGCTCAGGACGAGCCATACATCTTTGACGAACCAGAGTTTCATGCCGAATGGAAGTACATCGAACGCCTTACGGATTTCCTGAAGGGGACCGATGCCATTGCCGTCGCTGTGGGTTCGGGTACCATCAACGACCTGACGAAACTCTCCTCGTTCCATAACGACCGCCGCTATATGGTGGTTGCCACCGCTGCCTCGATGGATGGATACGTGGCCTTCGGAGCCTCCATCACCAAGGACGGCAATAAGCAGACGTTCCCCTGCACGGCTCCTCTTGCCGTCGTAGCCGACGTCGATATTATTGCCACTGCTCCGTCGCAGATGACGGCCAGCGGATATGCCGACCTCTTTGCCAAGGTTCCCGCCGGAGCCGACTGGATTCTGGCCGACGCCTTGGGAATCGAACCCATCGACCCGCTGGCCTTTGGCATCGTTCAGGACGGACTGCACGATGCACTCTCCGACCCGCTTGGCGCCCGCAATGGCGACCCGGTGGCGCTGCAGAAACTTATCGAAGGCCTGCTGCTCGGAGGCTTTGCCATGCAGGCATACCCCAAGTCGAGCCGTCCCGCCAGCGGCGCCGACCATCAGTTCAGCCACTTGCTCAACATGGAAAACTTCGTGATGAAGAACGGCCAGGCACCCTCGCATGGCTTCCAGGTGAGCATCGGCACCCTCGTCTCCCTCTCGTTCCATGAGATGCTCACGAAGAGCGATGTGCAGGGCATCGACGTAGAGCGGTGTGTGGCGGCATGGCCGTCGCTGGAGGACCAGGAAGCCTACGCCCTGAAACTCTTCGAGGGAACCGACTTCCCGACACTGGGTGCACGCGAGATAAAGGCCAAGTATGTGACGCCCGACGAGCTGCGTCAGGAACTGAACCAACTCAAGGCCACATGGCCCGAGACCCGCGAGCGCTTGCTCCGCCAACTGGTGACGGTGGACGAGGCAGTGGCCAGACTGAAGACCGTAGGCGCCCCCACCAAGCCCGAGGATATCGACCTGCCTCGTACCCGACTGCGCGAAAGCATCATCCCCGCACAGCACATACGCCGCCGCTACACGATTCTCGACGCCGGAGTGCGCACACAGCTTATCGGCACATGGACCAACCAACTCTTCGGAAAAGGCGGCCTGTGGGAGATTGCATAGCAGAATGTAGGGATCAGAAATTAGGGATTAGCAGCACAAACTTAATTATATGGAAACAAACAAGCAATTCAAATACTGGCAGTGGCGCACCATCCTGGTGACGATGGTGGGATATGCCCTGTTCTATTTCGTACGTAAGAACTTCTCGCTGGCCATGCCGGGTCTGACGGCCGAATTTGGCATTACGAACAAGAGCTTCGGCTGGATTCTCTTTGCCGGCTCGCTGGTTTACGGTTTCTCGCGTTTCATCAACGGATATGTCGTGGACCGCATCAGCCCCCGCATCGTGATGGCCACAGGCTTGGTGCTCTGTGCCATTGCCAACTTCGCCTTCGGTTTCGGTGCCGACTTCAGCTCGTGGATCACAGGGGTGGAGAATGGGCCGCGTCTTGTCGAGACCCTCATCCTGGTCATGGGCGTGACGATTATCCTGAACCAATACTTCCAGGGCATGGGCTTCCCGCCTTGTGCCCGTGTGCTTCCTCATTGGATCCATCCCTCGGAACTGGCCACGAAGATGTCTGTCTGGAATTGTTCCCACTCCGTAGGAGCGTCGTTGGCCGTCATCCTCTGTGGTTACCTGATGGGCACCCTGGGCACCGACCTCAGTGCCGATGCCGAGACGGTGCAGCGTATCACGGAGAACCTTACGAACAACGACGTGGCCGATGCCGCCAAGCAGGCCCTCATCTATGCTGCTCACGTGGGAGCCTGGAAGTGGTGCTTCTGGGTGCCTGCCTGTCTGGCACTCGCCGGTGCCGTCATGATATTCGTGATGCTGCGCGACGATCCTACGGACGTCGGGCTGCCGGAACTCGAGGGTACCAACCTCGGACAGTACGAGAACGTCAAGAGTGCCAAGGCACGCAAGAAATTCGAAATGGAGATGGTGTGGAAGAACCGCTGGGTGTGGACCTTCTGCATCGCCAACCTCTTCGTATATATCGTGCGTATGGGTGTCCTGGACTGGGGTCCCAAGTTCCTAACTGAGAGTCGCGGCCTTTCCATCAAGGATGCCGGATGGACGGTAGCTGCCTTTGAAATTGCCGGTGTCGTGGGTACTCTGTTTGCCGGATGGGCCACTGACAAGTTCTTCAAGGGCAAGGGCCACCACACCTGCGTATGGTGTATGTTCGGCGCCGCACTGTTCATGATCATCTTCCGCTTCCTGCCCAGCGACACGAGCCTGACGCTCACGGCTGCCGTGCTCGTGGGTGCCGGATTCTGCATCTACGGCCCACAGGCGCTCATCGGCATTGAGATCAGCAAGCAAGCCACCAAGGAAGCAGCCGCCCGTGCCAATGGCGTGGCCGGCATTCTGGGCTATGTAGGTTCGGGTCTGAGTGGCCTGCTCGTGGGCTACGTAGCCGACATCTTCGGTTGGACGCGTGTTTTCGAGACCATCATCGTAGTGGCTGTCATCGGCCTCATCATCCTGCTAACTATGTGGCGCGCGCCGCGTGACGGATATGCCAAGGCTGTGGCCATCAACTACGACGAAGAGTGATAAACTATGAATTGTGAACTATGAACAAAGACTTGAAAAAGATTCGCCACGTGGCGTTGGACATGGACGGAACCATCTATCTGGGCAACACGCTGTTTCCCTATACGTTGGATTTCCTGCATCAGCTCACCGAACTGGGCATCACCTATTCGTTCCTGACCAACAACCCGTCGCGCTCCATCGCCGACTATCTGCTCAAGCTGCATAAGATGGGCATCGAAGCCACACGAGAGGAAATCTACAACACCACGGTGGCCATGATCGACTATCTGCATGCCCATTATCCCGAGGCACACCGCCTCTTCCTGCTCGGCACGCCCAGCATGATCAGCCAGTTCGAGGAAGCCGGCTTCGTCTCCACCAGCGATTCGCCCGACGACCGCCCGGATGCCGTCATTGCCGCTTTTGACATGACGCTCACCTACTCCCGTCTGTGCCGTGCCTGCTGGTGGGTGAGCCAGGGGCTGCCTTACTTGGCCACGAACCCCGACCGGGTCTGCCCCACCAACGAGGCGACGATCCTCGTCGATTGCGGCAGCATCTGCCAGTGTATCGAGCATGCCACCGGTCGGCGGCCCGACATCACCCTGGGCAAGCCAGACCCCAACATGCTCGTGGGCATCCGCCAGCAGCGGGGACTCCAGCCCGAGGAAATCGCCATGGTGGGCGACCGCATCTACACCGACATCGAGATGGCCCGCCGTGCCGGAGCCCTTGGCGTGCTCGTACTCTCCGGCGAGACCACGATGGAGATAGTCGAGGCAGCGCCTCACAAACCCGATCTCATCCTCCCCTCCGTCAAGGAACTGGGCGAGATGCTGGCCGAGTCTCATCGGTAAACAGCGAGCCAAATGGAGGCAAAAAAAGGTTAAATGTCAGATGTGAAGTGGTAAAAAAGTCGGGAAAACTGCACTTTTCATGCAGAAATGTGCGGTAAAGCCGAAAGAAAGTAATACCTTTGCACCATCAATCATTAAAGTTAAATTAAGAGAAAAGATGAAGAAGTTATTCACAATGGTAGTCGCACTGGCAGCATTTGCCAGCAGCGCAATGGCTCTGGACAATGAGCCGAAGGACGGTATGTCGTATCAGGCATTCCTGGGTTTCACTGCATCGAAGATTCGCGGCCTTGACGGTTACGACGGCAAGGTGGGTGGCACGGCCGGTTTCAAGGTGGAATACGTGTTGCCGAAGGCACACGGCACGTACATCAACGCCGGAGTAGATTGGACACAGAAGGGCGCCAAGACCGATGTGACGGCATTCGCAGTGGGAGCCGGTGCCTCCGACGGCACACAGAAGTACAACCTCCACTACATTGAGATTCCCATCCACGTAGGTTTCCACTACAACTTCAGTCAGGAGATAGGCGTGTTTGGTGAGGTAGGTCCCTACTTTGGTATGGGCATTGGAGGAAAGAACAAGCTTTCGCTCGACGAGAGCGGCAGCGCATACAGTGCAGCCGAGGATGCAGCTACTTATAAGGCATTCAAGAAGAGCACCCTGCGCCCTAACTTCCAGCGCTGGGATGCCGGCGTAGGATTCCGCGTAGGCGGCGAGTACAACCAGCACTACATTCTGGCCCTCGGCATGGACTGGGGTCTGACCAACATGTGGCGCGACAAGTATGCAGATGCCATGGCCGACAATTATGGTATCAAGTTGAAGGACGTGAAGAACTACACCTTCTACATGACGCTGGGCTACCGCTTCTAAACTGCGGCGCAGCACTTTTTTGTAACACATAAAAGAATAGAGAGAGGGAATGCCCGGCGGGTATTCCCTCTCTCTCTCTGTAGTCGCGCCCTGTCTGTCATGCATAGCTCTATCCTTCGCCTCATGCAGTCTTCTCTCTCGCTACCCGTAGTTTCTGCTCTCGCTACCCGTAGTTCTGCCTTTCGCTACCCGTAGTTCTTGGTTCCTCCTGCCTTTCATGGTTTTTCTCCTTCGGTGTAGGGTTAGGCAGATGTCCGTATCGGGTCAGTACAGCAGTCTCGTCTCGTTCTCGATATGGTCCTCGATGGCCTTGATTTCCTCTGTAGTCAGTTCTTTCTCCTTGAACGTTCCGCCTTCCACTTTCACTTCAGCATGGACACACTCGAAGGTTGCAGGTACCTCTACATTGCGGAAGATGATATTCTGGAATGGAGCTGCTTTTCTGGCCCACAGGTGGGATTCGCTGGGTGCCGTTCCGCTGATTCCGTCGAAGGTAATATCTTTGATAACGGAGTCCTTTGACCGCATGTGATGGATGCGCAGGAGATCGTGTGCACCCACTCTGATATTCCTGAAGAGAATACCGTCGATGTCCGTTCCCCGACAGCCGGCCACGTATGATGCAACAATATTGAAGGCCGTGTTCGTGTCGGAAATCGTGATATTGGAGAAGGTGGCGTCATGGATATGTCCTTCGCCCACTCCTACGCGGATGGCATTGCAGTTGGTGGATAGATTGCAGTTGGTGACGGTCACGTAGGCACAGTCTTGAGGGGCTGCCAGAAGTTCAGCCCCTGATGCCCTCAGCGTGATACAGTCGTCGGAGGTATCTATCCTGCAATTGGATATCGTCACGTAGCGAGAGCGGTCAATGTCAATTCCGTCTCCGTTGAATGTGTGATAGTCCTTCCTGTGGGTATGGATGTAGCATCCGTCAATCCATACCCTCTCGCAGTTCAAGATAAAGCAAGTCCAGTAGGGCGAGTCGGCAAGTTCTATGTCTTTGATGCGGATATCCTTGCTGTCCACGAACCATACCATCTGGGACGGACGAGCCGGAATCTTTGACTTGGAGGCATATCTTTTTCCCTCGTTGTCCAGTATGAAAGCATCCGAGTTGCCATCGATTCTTCCCGGGCCGCACAATGTCACATTCTGTACCCCTACTCCCAGGATGAGATGTCCGCCACTGATATAGTCGCCATGACCAATCTCCTCCTTGTTCTGCGGACAGCAGTCTGCTTTGCAGTAGTCTTTCATGTGGGGGCTTCCCTTGATGACGGCGCCAGCGGAAAGCCTTAGTTCGATGTTGCTCCTGAGCCAGATGGAACCGCAGATGTACGTACCTGCAGGCACACACACCGTCCCTCCTCCCAGTCCGGCAACGTGTTCGATGGCTGCCTGAATGGCTTTCGTGTCAAGGGAAAGTCCGTCGCCCTTGGCTCCAAAGTCTTTTACGGACACGCTGTTTGCAAGAGATGATGCGGCGCAGAACAGCACGAGGATGGTAAGCATTTTCTTCATTGTATTGTCTGTTATGGATTAGTGGTCAACGAGTCTCTGTCGGTGCCTTGCAGCGGTACGTCGGGAAATGGCTCGTCGTGAAAATCAAGGTCTTCAAAGGCGAGACGTGCGGCATGCAGCATCAGGCGCCGGGAGGGCGTTCCGTAAAGGCGGTCTCCCACAATGGGATTGGCCAGGCCGCGGCAGTGGGCGCAGTGGACTCGCAACTGATGGGTGCGGCCTGTGAGCGGGTGGAGCTCCACGAGTGCGTGTCCCTCCTGTTCGCCCAGCACGCGATAGCGGGTCACGGCACGTCGTCCGTGGATGTCGTCCACCATTTGGCGGGGGCGGTCGTCCAGGTCGGGGCGCAGTGGGAGGCTGATTTCCCCTTCCTCTCCCACTGGCATGGGGCGTTCCAGCAGGGCGATGTAGGTCTTCTCCACCTGCCTTTTCAGGAAAAGCTCCTGCAACCGGTGGTAGCACTCCTCGGTGAGGGCTACGACCATGAGTCCGCTCGTGTCCATGTCCAGCCGGTGGACAATCATCGGCCCGCATGCCTCGGGATAGCGTGCCCGAAGGACCGACTGCACCGAGGGCCGCATCTCCTTCCCGGCAACGGAGAGCATGCCGGCGGGTTTGCTCACCACCACCATCGAGTCCGTTTCATAAAGAATGCGCAGCCGGCTGGCTGTCTCGTTGTCTGCTGCCATGAGTGGGTCGTCGTCCACCGATAATCCCTGGAGCATGTGGCCCAGTATGGGGCGGCACTTGCTGTGGCATGCAGGATAATAGTGTCCTGCTTCGCGCACTTCGCCGACAGGCGAGGCACCCACCCAAAACTCAGCCATGCAGAGCGGGCGGAGGGCGTGTGTGTAGGCGTATTGAAGCAGTTTGGGTGCACAGCATTCACCCGCTCCCGATGGAGGTATGGCGGGGTAAAAGATGTCTGTGAGCGTGAGGCGTTCGCCACGGGCATTGAGCATCGAGAACTGGCCGAAGAGCCATCGCTGCAGAGCTTGGCTTCGCTCTTGCCGCTCTATGCGTAGCTGCTCCACCTGCTGGCGTATAGGTTCGCTCTCGGCATTGGCTTTGGCCATGATTTCCCGTTGTCGCAGTTTGGCGCGGTGCAGTTCGGCTTTCAGGAACTGGCTCTCGCGCATGAACTTCGTCTCGCATCTGGCCAGCTCGTCGGGCTTCAACGTATGGCGCAGGGCATCGCGTTGCTGCTTGGCCTCCCGCATGCGACGGCGTGCAGCTGTCACAGCCTCGTCGGCCCTGGCCTCGTCGGGTGTGGGAGCGAGCGATGCCTGGAGTTGAAGGATGCGATGGTTGATGGCCGAGATTTCCTGCTCCTCACGCTGGAAATGTGAGCCGGGTTCCATCAGGTCATAGACGGGCGGGACGAAGTAGGGATGCTGTGTACGTCCCTGCAGCGTGCCGGAGAAGGCTGCCAGGAAGCCGCGCCTTTCCTCCGTCGCTTTTTCCTCCGTCGCTACGCTCCCCAATCGCTGACGCCCGACTTGCGATTGCCCCAAATGCTCCGCTTCTAACGGGCATTTGCCATCTTCCGACTCTACCACCAGCACGCCCAGCATCTTCCCCTCGGACAGTTCCTGCCTCCACTGCGTCTGCCCGTCCACGTAGGCTTTCACCTCCTCGGCCGCTGCCACACATAGCGGGTGGGGCACGTAGCAGAAAGGATAGGTGAAACGCGATGGCGAAGGAATCTCGCGTACGGAGTCGGGGAGGGCGTGCAGTGACATGGGAGGTGGGGAGTGATGTTAGATGTCTAATGTGCGTTTGTCATTCAAATAGAGAATGGCTTCGTTCCCCATATTGAAGAGCAGGTCGATGATGCTCAGGCCAGGCAGAAAGCCATGACGTGAGGCAAAGACCTGATAGTAGGGCTGCTGCGGCTGGCTGTCTGGTTGCCATGCAGGTGAAGGGGTAAAGGCAGTGGTGCGCGTGATGGTGGGAGATACATCGAGCTGGTTCAGGACGAGATGCATCAGCTCCTCGTTATAGTCAGCCAGGAAGGTCCAGCGGCGGGTGTAGAATGGAGCGAAGTCGTCGGCCAGAAATTCGAAGAAGGGCGACTGTCGATAACTGCTCACGAGTGCCTGCCAGTGCTGATGGCGCCAGTTTCCGTGGTCGCTGATGCGCACGTCGCGCATGGCTTGCTTGCCCTCAACCTTCTCCACGGGGATGGTGAGTGCCAGTGGTCCCGAGGGACTGTCTATCCAGCAGCGGTTGCGTAAGGTCTGCTTCACATAGTGGTCGCAGACCTCTATCTCGGCTTTGCCTGCATGCAGGAGCTGCTGATAGTAGGCCACTGGGGCGAGGTAACACGAGGGGAGTACCATATTTATTTATAGGCTTGAACCTACTGGCTTGAACGTGCGGGCCCGTCGCACGGAGCGCCACCATGGTAAGGAGGGGTCGAGAGAATAGACGATGGACACCGCACGGCCCAGCACATGCTCCATGGGCACGAGACCCAGCGAACGGCTGTCGTTCAGGCAAGCCTCGTTGCCGGAAGCAATCCAGAAATAATCGTGAGTAGAGCGGAAGTATTCCTCCCCCGCCCGACGGGTAAAGGTGGGTGGGATGCTGTCTGAGGCCGAACGGGCAGCAGTGGCTGCATAGAGAGAGCGGTTCCATGGTGTGATGTGGACGAGGGTGCCTCGGGCGGGTATCATGATGGGCCAGATGCATCCTTGGGCATAGTCACGGGTGGAGCTGACGCGTCCCTGACGTCCCACCCAGACCGTGTCGCCCGGGCAGGCCAGGACGCAGCCGATACATAGGCTGCTTGTATCGGGCAGTGCGCCGCGTTCCACTACGGGAGAGTTGAACACCATCCAGTCTCCCCGGAGTGGCATCTGAGTGTGGTAGCGGCGATAGCCCCCCCATTGGGAGCAGGGCCGGCGTAGTCCGTAGGCCCACAGGCTGACCAGTACGCGGTCGCCGCAGCGCAGGGTGGGAGCCTCACCGTCATGGGGAATCGTCAGCACACGACAGAGACCCACTCGCACCAGCAAGGCAGCAGCAAGCAGTATCAGCGTGCACAATATAAAATGCATCCCCTTCATCCCTAAACTATGAACTATGAACTATGAACTATATATTATCCACCCAGCGGAAGAGGCGCTTCCATCGGATATGTCCGTTCAGCCATCCGCGGTCTTTGTCGGTGCTCAGCCAGATGATGATAGGCTTGCCCACGATGTGATCCTCGGGCACGAAGCCCCAGTAGCGGCTGTCGGCGCTGTTGTGCCGGTTGTCACCCTGCATCCAATAGTAGTCCATGCGGAAGGTATAGGTGTCGGTCTGCTCCCCGTTGATGAGGATACGGCCGTCTGCTGTCACCTCGAGCTGATTACCCTCATAGACGCGGATGGGGCGTTCGTAAATGGGCAGGTTCTCCAAAGTGAGCTGGATGCTCTCGCCTTTCTTAGGAATCCAGATGGGGCCATAGTTGTCGCATGTCCATCCCGTATGGCCGTTCAGCGGGTAGAGGTTTTCTGTGTCGTCGTTCTCATAGAGCGAGATGCGAGCCACGAGATCGGCACGTGCCTCCAGCTTCTCCTTGGCTTCGCGGGTGAGGGGGATGATGCCGCTGTGGTAGAGTGACTCAAGGTCCTCGTTGCTGATGCCCAGCTCGCGCACAAAGTCATCGGGGAGGTAGCTGGTGAGCAGCTCGACACGATAGTTGTACTGCACGTTCTTGGCATCGGGGTTCTCCACGCCGTCCAGGTAGATCGTGCGGTCCTTTATCTGCAACGTCTGTCCGGGCAGGCCCACGCAGCGTTTCACGTAATTCTCGCGGCGATCCACAGGCCGATAGTCTATCTTTCCGAATTCCATGGGTGATAGCTCGATGTATCGGCGTCCCATCATATAGTACTTCTGGTAGAGATTGCGCCGGACGAGTGCCGAGAGGGTGTCCATCTTGGGCAGGAAGCCAGCCTCCTGCTGATAGAGCTGCTTGCCGATGCCGTAGCATAGGGTATAGTAGTCGGTCTGATAGGCAGGGTTGCTGGCTATCGTGTCGCCGGCCGGATAGTTGAACACCACGATGTCGTTCAGTTTGACGGGTTTGGGTGTCACGCGTTTGTATTCCCACTGCGGCTTTTCGATGTAGCTCTTTCCGCCCCACGGCAGCGTGTGCTGGCACAGAGGCATGTGAAGCGGTGTCTGCGGGATGCGTGGGCCGTAGCTCATCTTGCTCACGTAGAGATAGTCGCCCACGAGGAGGCTTTTCTCCAGTGAACTGCTGGGAATGGTGTAGTTCTGGAAGAAATAGATATTGACGAAATAGACGGCTACGAGGGCAAAGACGATGGCATCTACCCAGCTCATGATGGTGCGCACGATGGGATTCTCTACATCCTTCCACCATGTCCATGGGATGAGGTGTGTCACGTATGCGTCAAAGACGAATGGGATGACGATGACTCCCCACCAGCTACGGATCCAGATGAGGAAAGCGATGAGGGCTGCAACGGCGACAATGCCTTTCAGCCAGTCTTTGGTTGTGGGCTGATATTTCTTTTTCTTCATGTGATATTAAGTTGTCTTTTCAAAAGTCAAACAAGTCGTTCATCGTAAGGAAGCCTGTGTGCTGGGCAGTGTATTCGGCGGCCAGCACGGCACCGAGGGCAAATCCGCGCCGGTTGTGAGCATCGTGGGTGATGGTAATCTGGTCGGCCTCGCTGTTCCAGGTGATGCTGTGTATGCCAGGTACTTCGCCGCGTCTCACGCTGTCCACGCGCAACTTCCCGGCGGGCACCTCTGTGGTGCCCTCGATGGTACCGTCGGGCTGAGTGAGCTGCCCCATCTGCCATCCGTCGATTCTATCCACCTCGGCCACCAGTTCCTCGGCCAGTGTGATGCCCGTCCCGCTGGGATGGTCCAGCTTGTGCACATGATGCACCTCCTCCAGCGTCGGCGAATAGGCCTCGAAGCGGTTCATGATGCGAGCCAGATAGCGGTTCAGTGCACGGAAGATGCTCACGCCAAGGCTGAAGTTGCTGCTCCAGAAGAGTGTCTTCCCCTCCGTGGCGCACAGGCGCTTCATCTCCTCGGCATGTTCGCCCATCCAGCCTGTGCTGCCGCTCACCACCTTCACCCTCTGCTCGAAGGCCTTCAGGCAGTTGCCGTAGGCCACGTGGGGAGCCGTGAACTCGATGGCCACGTCCGATGTGCGGAATGCCGGGCTGTCGAAGTCCTGCGGATTGTCGATGTCGATGATGCAGGTAATTTCGTGTCCGCGTTCGCGGGCTATTTCTTCTATCATACGGCCCATCTTGCCGTAGCCTATCAATGCAAATTTCATGATGCCACATTATTTTTCTGATGCAAAAGTAATGCTTTTCGCGCAGAATTCAGTACATTTGCTCCTAAATAACGTTAAACGCGGGCAAAAAGCATGGAAAGACTGCTCCACTATATATGGAAACACAAGATTCTGCCGCTGAAAGCCTTGGTGACGACGAGCGGAGAGGAACTGGAAATCATCGACCCGGGCATGCACAACCATGATCAGGGTCCCGACTTCTTCAATGCCAAGGTACGCTTGGGCGACACCATCTGGGCGGGCAACGTGGAGATCCACCTCAAGTCGAGCGACTGGTACCGTCACGGACACCATCAGGACACGGCCTACGACAATACGATTCTGCATGTGGCCGGAGTGGTCGATTGTGAGGTGGAGACTTCCTCCGGGAAGCGTCTGCCTCAGGTGCAACTCGATGTGCCGGCCTCGTTGGCGGTACACTATCAGGAACTATGCCGGACGGACGACTATCCTCGCTGTCATCGCATGATTCCCCATCTTGACCCTCTGCGGGTGCACAGCTGGATGGATGCACTGCTGGCCGAGCGGATGGAGGAGCGCAGCCGTCGGGTGCTGGATCGTGTGGCCTCGACCCGGGGCGACTGGGAGCAGGCCACCTTCATCACTCTGAGCCGCAACTTTGGCTTTGGACTCAACGGCGACCCGTTTGAGCGCTGGGCGCGAAGCATCCCGCTCCAGGCTGTGGCCAAGCATCGCGACAGCCTGTTCCAGGTGGAGGCATTCTTCCTGGGCATGGCCGGCTTGATTGACGAACTGGAAAGGGAGCGTGGGGCTCAGGAGGTGGCTCGCCTGCATCAGGAATTCGACTTCCTTCACCATAAGTTCCAGCTTCCGCCACCGATGCACAAGTCTGAGTGGAAGTATCTGCGCACCCGGCCGAGCAATTTCCCCCATGTACGGTTTCAGCAGATAGCGTGCCTCTACCATCGTGGCACGGTACAGCTGAGCCGCCTGCTCGAGACCACAGACATCGCCTCGCTCCATCGTCTGCTGAGCCTCGACGGGATAGCCGCTGGAAGTCGTAATCTTATCATTATTAACACCGTGGTCCCCTTGCTCTATGCCTATGGCACCAGTCATAACGACGAGCGCTTCATGGAGCGTGCCATCGCCATGTTGGAGCAACTGCCTCACGAGTCTAACTACATCATACGTCAGTGGAAAGCCTGCGGCCTCACGATAGCCAGCGCTGCCGACAGCCAGGCGCTCATCCAGCTGAAGCGCGAATATTGTGACCGTCTCGACTGCCTGCGCTGTCGTTTCGGGTACGAGTATCTGAAATATAATAAATAGAGAATGCAATACGTCTTTGAATTGAAGTTCAAGGTGCGCGACTATGAGTGCGACCTGGAGGGCATCGTGAACAATGCCAACTATCAGCATTACATGGAACATACGCGCCACGAGTTTATGCTCAGTGCCGGTCTCAGCTTTGCCGATATGTATGCCCAGGGCATCACGCCCGTGGTGGCTCGTATTACGATATCGTATAAAATGCCTCTGCGCAGCCGCGACGAGTTTGTGAGCAAGCTCTCCGTGCGCAAGGAAGGCGTACGCTATGTCTTCCTGCAGGACATCTTCCGCCTGCCCGACATGAAACTGGTGGCTCGTGGACGTGTGGACACCGTGTGCCTCGTGCAGGGGCGGCTGAAGGAGTGTGCCGAGTTGGAAAAGTATCTGGAACCCTATTTCGATAAGGAAGGATGACGGAACAAGAGACTCTCTGTATGATGGCACTCACCCGGGTGCCCGGCATCGGACTTCCGGGCCTGCGTCTCCTTTTGGAGCAGGCGGGCAGCGCTACGGTCATCTATGAGCATCGGCGCCACATCCGCGACGTAATGCCGGAGCTCCACCCTCGCGCTGTCGAGGGTATCTCGCTGATGGACACGCTGATGGGACGTGCCGAGGAGGAATACCGCTTTGCCAGTCAGAGCCGTATTCGCTGCCTGGGATTCTATGATGACGACTATCCGGCCCGTCTGCGCGAATGCTCTGATGCGCCCATCTTGCTGTACTTCCGTGGCACGGCCGACCTCAATGCGCGCCGTGTGGTGAGCATGGTGGGCACACGTAAGATTACGCCCTATGGACGCGACCTCTGTGCCCGCTTCGTGGCTGATCTTCGTGCCTTGTCACCCGATACGCTTGTCGTGAGCGGATTGGCCTATGGGGTGGACATCCATTGCCATCGTGCCGCATTGGCTCAGGGCTTGCCCACGGTGGGTGTCCTGGCTCACGGGATGGACCAGATATACCCGCGCATGCATCGTACCGATGCGGTGAAGATGCTGGAACAGGGCGGGCTGCTCACCGAGTTCATGAGCCAGACGAATGCCGACAAGAAGAACTTCGTGCAGCGCAACCGCATCGTGGCGGGCATGAGCGACGCCACCATCGTGGTCGAGAGTGCACGGAAGGGCGGTTCGCTCATCACCGCCGGGATAGCCGGAGCATACGACCGCGATGTATTCGCCTTCCCCGGGCGCGTCGGTGATGCATATTCCGAGGGATGCAACAATCTGATTCGCACGAATCGGGCCGAGCTCCTCACCAATGCCGAGGACTTCCTGCAGTCTATGGGGTGGGAGACCGATGCGGCACGCCAGAAGCAGTTGGCACAGGGTGTGCAGCAGGACCTCTTCCCCTCGTTGAGTGCCGAAGAGAGGGTAGTGGTGGATGCCCTGCGTGGCAGCGAGGGCATGCAAATGAACGTCCTCACCGTGCGCACCGGCATCTCCATCGGTCAGCTTTCCAGCTTGTTGTTCGGATTGGAGATGCAGGGCGTGGTGAGGACGCTGAGTGGTGGAGTGTATAGATTGATTTGATTAATCTAATTACAACGGATATTCCTCATAGGCATAGAGCTGAGTACTCAGGTATCGCTCGCCTGTGTCGGGCAGGAGCACCACGATGCGCTTGCCTGCCAGCTCGGGGCGCTTTGCCAGCTGGATGCCAGCCCATGCGGCGGCACCGCTGCTGATGCCCACCAGTAGTCCCTCGTAGAGGCTCAGTTCGCGACCCGTGCGGATGGCGTCGTCGTTCGTCACGCGGATAATCTCGTCCACCACCTCGCCGTCGTATGTCTGCGGTACAAAGCCTGCGCCGATGCCCTGAATCTTGTGTGCGCCGGCCTGTCCGCCGCTCAGCACGGGGCTGCTGTCCGGCTCCACGGCTACGATGCGCACATTGGGGTTGTGGCGCTTCAGTGCTCGTGCCACACCGGTTACCGTGCCGCCCGTGCCCACTCCGGACACGAAGACATCCACCTTGCCGTCCGTGTCGGCCCAGATTTCCTCGCCCGTCGTCTTCTCGTGTATCTCGGGATTGGCGGGATTGACGAACTGCCCCAGGATTACGGCACCTGGAGTCTCCTCCTTCAGGCGCTCGGCCTCGGCGATGGCGCCCTTCATGCCCTGGGCTCCGCTTGTGAGCACCAGCTTGGCACCCGCTGCACGTAGCAGGTTCTGGCGTTCCTTGCTCATCGTCTCGGGCATCACGATGATGGCCTCGTAGCCTTTCACGCGGCTTATCCACGCCAGGCCTACGCCCGTATTTCCGCTCGTCGGTTCGATGATTACGCTGCCGGGCTTCAGCAGGCCCCGCTTCTCGGCATCCTCAATCATGTTCAGCGCGATGCGGTCCTTCACGCTGCCGCCGGGGTTGAAATATTCCACCTTGGCCACCAGTTCGGCCTTTGCACCCTTGGCCTCGGCCAGTCTCTGCAGCTCCACTAACGGAGTGCGGCCCACGAGTTCCGTAAGCTTCTTGTAAATTCTTGCCATAATCTTATTTTTTTTTTATGTGGTTAATGAATGGTTTCCGAGTGCAAAGGTACGGCCTTCCCCGTAGGTGGGCAATACCCTGTTTATGGTATTTTCCCAATGGGACGACCAGACGTGCCGCCTCTGAACGCGTCTGTTGCGGCAAATCTTTCTTCAAGGTATGAAAAAAAAGCTGGAATTCTTTGTTGCTATGTATAATTGCACTATATTTGCACCCCGAAAAAGGATGATACAGACTATATATATATGGAAGTAAAGGATTCGATAGTAAAGATAATAAAGTCGCTCGTAGAAATAGGAGAGCCTGTCACACGTCAGCTGTTCATAGATTATCTCATGGGAAAGGAGACGCGGGAAATCACGGATGCCCGTATGGACGAGAAGGAGACCTTCGGAAGTGGCGAAGCTCATGATGAGGACTACTGGTCCACCGTAATCGATGCAGCCTTCGAGCACGGCCTGCTCAAGAACAAGAGTGCCAAGAAGGGCGACATCGTGCCCACGCCGGCAGGCAAGAAGTTCCTGCGTTCGCCGGAGACAATCATTATCAAGGACGAGGGGGATATGGAAGAGATGCCGCAGGACACCGGGCTCGACGATATTGTACAGAGTGCGCTCGATGTGAGGATGCCGGCCAAGAAGACCACTTCGCTGCGTACCAAGCAGCAGATGAACCTCATCCATGCCATCGACTGCAAGATTGCGCTCGATGACTTTGCCGAGAACGAGAGCCTGGGCTTCGATGAAGTGCTGGACGAACTGGAGGCACTCGTCCATCAGGGTCGCCGCCTGGACATCACGTACTTCACCAATGAGGTGCTGGGAGCCGACTGCATCGAGGAACTGATGGACTACTTCAAGGCAGCAAAGACAGACGACCTGGATCAGGCGCTCAAGGAGTATGGCGATGTGTATGAAGCCGAGGAGATTCGTCTGGCCCGCATCGTCTATCGCGTACAGCAGATGAAATAGCCGTAGGGCGGAGACGTCAAATCGTACATCAGCAAAACGTCAAATCGTACATCGATATATCAAATCATGCTTGACATCCTAAAATTCAATCCCATTTTCAAACCCACCCTGTGGGGTTCCGAGACATGGGTGGTCTCGGCAGTCAAGGACTCCGAGTCTGTGGTACTCAATGGCGAGGACAAGGGGCTTACGCTCCCCGAGGTGGTACAGCGCTATGGCGCCGACTTCCTGGGAAAAGCCAACACGGCTCGCTTCGGCACTGACTTCCCCCTGCTCATCAAGTTCATTGATGCCCGCCAGGACCTCTCCATCCAGGTACATCCTAACGACGAACTCAGCGCGCGCCGCCACGGCAAGATGGGCAAGAACGAGATGTGGTATGTCATCGATGCCGACCGCGGCAGCCAGCTTATTGCCGGATTCCGCCGTCGTGTGGAGCTGGCGGACTATGCACGCAAGGTGGCCGATGGCAGCATCGAGTCCGACCTCTGCCGTGTCCCCGTGGCTCCCGGCGACTGCTTCTATATCCCTGCCGGACGTGTTCATGGTATCGGTGCCGGCATGCTCATTGCCGAGATACAGCAGACGAGCGACGTCACTTACCGCATCTACGACTATCTGCGTCGCGACCGCGACGGGCATCAGCGCGAACTGCACACGGAGCTGGCGCTCGAGGCCATCAACTTTGAGGATATCACGGACGACCCCAAGGTGCACTACACCGAGGCACGCGACGCGGTGGTCGAGCTGGTGTCGAGTCCTTACTTCGTGACCAACGAGCTCAAGCTGACCCGCACCCTCCAGCGCCACTATGCCGGGGCCGACTCGTTCCATGTCTATATGTGTGTCGATGGGGCCTGTTGCTTCCTCTCGCCCGAGGATCAGGGCGTCTTCCTGCACAGCGGCGAGGCCCTCGTGGTGCCGGCCTGCATGAAGTCCGTCACCATCATCCCGGACGTCACCGTCAAGCTCCTCGAGAGCTACGTGGAGAACAGGTAAACCCGATTCGGGTTAAAACAATAGGGGCATAGCTGATTTCGGCTATGCCCCTACTATTTATATATTATAGTATATATCACTCGCTCTTCCCTGCACGCTTACGCTCCAGATGGTCCAGGATGCACTTGCGCATGCGCATGCTCTTGGGCGTCACCTCCACGTATTCATCCTCCTTGATGTATTCGAGCGCCTCTTCCAGTGAGAAGATGGTGGCCGGGATGATGTGCGCCTTCTCGTCGCTTCCGCTGGCACGCATGTTGGTGAGCTGCTTGGCCTTGCACACGTTGACCACCAGGTCATTCTCATGGACATGCTCTCCCACTACCTGTCCGGCATATACCGTCTCCTGCGGCTCGATGAAGAATCGTCCGCGATCCTGCAGGTTGTTGATGGCATAGGCATAGGCCGTGCCCGTCTCCAGGCTGATCATCGAGCCGTTGATGCGGCGGTTTATCTCGCCCTTGTATGGCTGGTACTCCTTGTAGCGGTGGGCCATGATGGCTTCGCCCTGGCTGGCCGTGAGCACATTCGTGCGCAGGCCGATGATGCCGCGGCTGGGGATGAGGAACTCGATGTTCACGCGGTCGCCCTGCGACTCCATGCTTGTCATCTCGCCCTTGCGGCGCGTGACCATGTCGATCATCTTCGAGCTGAATTCCTCCGGCACGTTGATGGTCAGCTCCTCGATGGGCTCGCAGCGCTGTCCGTCTATCTCCTTATAGATCACCTGCGGCTGTCCCACCTGCAGCTCGTATCCTTCGCGGCGCATCGTCTCGATGAGCACCGAGAGGTGGAGCACTCCGCGTCCGCTCACCACCCATCGGTCTGTGCTTCCCGGCACCTCGTCCACTCGCAGGGCCAGGTTCTTCTCCAGTTCGCGCTGCAGACGTTCGTAGATGTGGCGCGAGGTGCAGTATTTGCCTTCCTTTCCGAAGAAGGGGCTGTCGTTGATGGTGAAGAGCATGGACATCGTGGGCTCGTCGATGCTGATGGCGGGCAGCGGTTCGGGCTGCTCGGCATCGCAGATGGTGTCGCCTATCTCAAAGTGTTCCAGACCGATGATGGCACAGATGTCGCCGCTCGACACCTCGTCGATTTTCTGGTGACCCATGCCGGTAAAGGTGTGCAGCTCCTTGATCTTCGTCTTTTCCTGCGACCCGTCGCGATGGGCCACGGTGATGGGCATGCCTTCGCGCAGGGTGCCGCGATGTACGCGTCCCACGGCGATGCGGCCCGTATAGTTGCTGAAGTCGAGCGAGGTGATGAGCATCTGCGGCGTGCCCTCGAGATACTGGGGGGCAGGGATGTAGCGCAGGATGGCGTCCAGCAGGTAGGTGATGTCCTGGGTGGGCGTGCGCCAGTCTTCGCCCATCCATCCGTTCTTGGCCGAGCCATAGATGACGGGGAAGTCCAGCTGGTCTTCCGAGGCATCGAGGTCGCACATCAGGTCGAACACCATCTCATACACCTCCTCGGGGCGGCAGTTTGGCTTGTCCACCTTGTTGATGACTACCACGGGCTTCAGCCCGATTTCCAGTGCCTTCTGCAGCACGAAGCGTGTCTGGGGCATCGGCCCTTCGAAGGCGTCCACCAGCAGCAGGCAGCCGTCGGCCATGTTCAGCACGCGCTCCACCTCGCCGCCGAAGTCCGAGTGACCCGGAGTGTCGATGATGTTGATCTTCGTGCCGCGATAGTTGATGGAGACGTTCTTCGAGAGGATGGTGATACCGCGTTCGCGTTCCAGCTCGTTGTTGTCCAGCATCAGTTCGCCCGTCTGCTGGTTGTCGCGGAAGAGGTTTCCGGCCAGCAGCATCTTGTCCACCAGTGTCGTCTTCCCATGGTCCACATGGGCTATGATGGCAATGTTCCTAATGTCTTGCATATCGTCTTGTTTGCTTTTTCGGGTGCAAAGGTAGTGATTTTAATTCATAATTCATAATTCATAATTCATAATTCTCGATTCTCCGTCCATAATCCTTTGTCAATTCATAATTCATTTAAGAGATTCGGGAGTTCCTCCCCATTTTACATTGGTATATTCCACAAGTATGTTCAAGCCTCATACTCATGGACAAAGGTCTCAAAGTACGACAAGTCGGGGAAAAGATTTACACAGGCTCGAGTTACATAACGTGCCGCGCGGAACTTTATCACAGTGATAAAGTCCCCAGGAACACGTCATGGGAAATAATGCTTTTTTTCTCTGACGTGGGAGAAATATTTCCCTCGTGAGGCAGTTTATCCCGAATCGGTCTTTTCCTTTCCTTCGGGTCAGTCTTTCTTCTTGCGCGGGATGACGCGATACTGCATGGGCGTCACGCGGTAGAACTTCTTGAACATGTTGCTGAAGTAGGCCGCGTCGTCGAAGCCGCAGTCGTAGGCAATGTTGCTCACGCTGCGGTCTGTGTCCTTGAGCAGGCGTGCGGCCTTCTCTAAGCGCAGGCGGTTGAAGTAGGTGCTGGGCGACTCGCCCGTGGCGGCCGAGATGTGGCGGGAGAACTGTGAGCGGCTCATGCACATTTCGGCGGCCAGCTCGTCGATGGAGAGGCGTCGGCGTTCCAGGTTGTGCTCGTATAGCTCGGACACCTTGGCCAGGAACTCCAGCTCTTTGTCGCGGAACAGCATGGGGGTGTCCAGGGTGGTGCCCTCGTTGTCGTTTGCCGCTTCGCTGTTGTCGATGGCCTGGATGAGGGCGGCCTGTGCCCGCTGCTTCTTTCGCCGCCCGTACCACAGTCCGAAGAGTACTCCGGCCAGGGCCGCTACGGCCAGGAGTGCATATTGCCGGAGCGTGCTCCCCTCACTGTCAGGAGCCGGAGTGGGGTCCTGCAGCTCGGCTGCCTGGCTCTGTCGTATCTCGTTGGCCAGCCGTTCGGCCCGTTCGCTGTGCAGGGTGTCGTTCAGCTCCATCGCCTCGCGCATGTAGGCCATCGCTTCGCGTGGCGAACGGTCGCTCGTGAGGTCGGCCAGCAGGCGGCATGCCTTCTGCAGGATGTAGCGGTTGTCGGTGGAGCGGCAGATGGTCTCACACTCCTTGAGCACTCGTATGGCCTTGGACTTCTGTCCTTGTCGTGCATATAGCTGGCCTAGCTGTTTCAGGGTGATGACGAGCGACGTCTGCTCGTTCTCCTGGCGCAGCTGTTCGATGGCTCGCAGGTAGAAGGTCTCGGCCTCGCTGTCCCTGTGCTGTGCCGAATAGATGTCGGCCATCTGGGCCAGGCGTCGGGCCACCTTGAGGTTGTTGCCTGCCTCGCGGTCCAGCTCGTAGGCGCGGCGTACGAACTCCAGTGCGCGGTCATATTCCCCCGCCTTGGTGTATATCTCCGCCGCCATGCCGTAGCGCACGCTCAGCAGCGAGCTGTCCTCCAGCGAACGCTCGATCTCGGTGGCCTTGACGATGTAGTGTTTGGCATCGTCCAGTCGGCCGCTCTGCAGGCTGAGCCCTGCTAATATATTGTACGCGCGCGAGAGATTGGCGCTGTCGCCCCGGAGGCTGTCTAAGCGCAGTTCCTCCTGCGCCGACTTCAGCGCCATGTCCGTCTGGCCCATGCGCATGCAGGCCACCGACTGCAGGGCCAGTGCCTCCTCGATATAGGGGGTGTCGCATTCGGCGCGTGCATCGGTCTCGGCACGACGTGCGGCCTGCAGGGTGGCAGTCATGTTGGCCTCCTTCTCCAAATAGTGGGAGGCCATGTACAGGTTCATGGCTTTACGCATCGTCTGCTGGCTGGAGCGCCGGTCGAAGTGGATGAGGCTGTCGGTGATGCCCTCGGTGTCTAAGAGGAGCATCAGGTGGTTGGCTTCCTCCAGGTTGACCGTCGGGGACGACAAAATAACACGGTAGAGGCTGTCGGGCAATACTCCTGCAACTGAGGAAATGGGCATCACCGTGGCCAGGGCTACGGATAGCACCCATCCTCTCCACAACTCACTGCATCGGCTGAAATGTGTTCTATATCCCATCGTTTGTGATTTCTCTTTCGTCGGTTTTGCTTGGTAAAGGTACGAATAAAATTCGATTATCCAACAAGGAAAGTGAAAAAAAAGATAAAAAAACGTGTTTTCCGGCTTGAAACCGTAAAAAACTGTTAATCAGGGAGCTTTTTCTTTAAATTTTCGCAAAATTACAAAACTCAAACCGAAAAGAGCCGCAAAAATACAATTCTTTGGTAAATAAATCCAATTTCGGGCATCGAAAAAACGCTAACTTTGCGTTGGGAATGCTGAAAAAGTGCCCGTCCGGAGCGCCGGAAGCCACGGAGCCAGCCCCCACCCGCAACTGCAAGAGACGAAAGAAATAAGTAACAAACAAACCATTTTTAATTTATTAGCGTATGAAAAAGTATTTCCTTACCCTCGCGCTTATGCTCCCAATGGTAGCAATGGCGCAGCATTGGACGCCCAAGACGCTCCAGGAACAACTCACGGAGGCACTCGTGTTCGTGCAAGTGAACATCAACGGAGTGGAGGCCAATGGCAACAGCGGCCTCGAGTTGGCCGCCTTCATCGGCGACGAGTGCCGTGCCGATGCTACGGCTCCCAGGGCTGCCAGCGGCACGACCACTTATGTGGAACGTTACTACCTCCGTGTCGTAACTGACCTTAATACAGAGAGTAACGCGACCATCAAGTTCCGCGCATTCTACCAGAACGTGGAGTATGAGTTCACCCGGACCATCACCTACACGGTCGACGACTCGGGCGAAGCTACATACGGAACCCCGTCGGAGCCTTTAGTGCTGAATCTGGATGCCGTGACGGGTGTGGAACTGCCCAAGACGATCAACATTTCGCAGCCCGCCTCGGCTTTCCCCTACACGGAGGACCTCACGTCGCAGATTACCTATACTTATAATACAGCGGATGGTGCTCCTTATACCCCGAAGGGCGAGAGCAAGCTCCTCAGCGTCCCTGTGTATTCGTGGAACGTGGGCAACTATGCGGATCAACTGTCGTTCGACGGCAACAAGCTGACCGTTGGCCCCGCCGTGGAAGCCAGCTATGATGACATCAGACTCACCGTCTCTATTGGCGAGAGTTCACCAGCTGCAGGGCCAACAACTTTCCGGGCGAGTACCGTTATCGTAGTGCAGATAGCCAAGGTGCCCGTAACGGGCATCACCTGCTCTGTGGAGGCTGTCGACTTCTATGCATGGGAAGGCGACTTCTATGCCTACATGCAGGACAAGGTGACCGTGCTGCCTGCCGACGCCAGCGACAAGAGCTACCGTCTCGTGGGCGGTGAGTACCTAAGGGAGGGCGTGTTTACGAAGGGAGGTCAGTACACCGTGAGCATCGTGCCCAACGATGAGGCCTACGAAGGCGAAACCCCCACCGTGACCGTGACCGTCTATGAGAAGCCCACAGGCATCTCGTGCCAGGAGCCCAACGGCCTCACCGTGGGTCTGGGCGAGAACGTGTACGAAACCATTGCTAATACCACTACCTACTCGTGGATGGGTACGGAGCCTGCAGCAGCTTATGCCAAGAAGGAACTCACCTACAAGCCCGGTGCTGAAGGCTACATCAGCGAGGCAGGCGTGGCTACCAAGGTGGGCCAGGTGCGCGTGACCGTGACGCTGAAGGACGGCATCACCGTTTCTGAGGCAGGCGGCGGCCAGGACAGCTACACCGTCCTGGTGAACATCATCAGCCGCCTGAATCTGCAGGTGCAGCTCAGCGATCAGACAACTTTTGTGAAGGGCATCGTCAGCAAGCAGTCGCCCGCACTGGTCTATGTGAAGAACCCGGGCAACGAGCCCTTCGCCCCCAACGACCTCGCCATCGAGTTTGACGACCGCTACGAGGGCTTCCCCTATGCCGAGCAGACAAGTGTGGTACCGATGGGCGAGGATGAGGCTACCGGCGCCAAGATCTATGGCTTCTACATCCTGCCGAAGTTCGTGAGCGAGCGCGCGTACTATATCGTAACGTATCAGGGTAGTGGTATCGAAAAGGACGCAGACGGCAATGACATCTACCACAGCATCACCATCACGCAGGAGCAGCAGCTGGCCGAGGGCTGGAACTGGATCTCCGTGAACAGCGTGACATCGCCGGACGGCGACGACGTGAACGCCGTATTCACTCAGGCCGACATCGTCGAGATGCGCTCGCAGTCCCAGATTCTCTACAACGATCCCACCTACGGCTACTTCGGCGACCTTACCCACTTTACACCGTCTGAGGCTATGTATAAGGTAAAGACGAACAAGGCCACTACCGCCACGTGGGGTTCAACTGCTGTGCTGTCTAAGGCAATGACTGGGCAGGCATACGCACAGATCTCGAAGGGCTACAACTGGATCAACAACCCCTTCGAGTTCGACATTCCCGCATCCCGTCTCTCCGAGTTCTTTGGTGCGAAATTTACCCCGACGGATGGCGATATGATTATCACGCTGGAGGGCAGTTTTGCTCAGTACAGCGACGGTGCATGGGTGGCCTCGGACAACTTCGCACTGAAGGAGGGCAAGGGCCTCATCTACTTCAGCAATGCCGAGACCGCAGAGCAAATGACCATCGACTTCAATCGCAATTTGGCTCCGCAGGCAGAAGCTGCTCCCGTGAAGGGCGTTCGCGACCTGGAGGACAACATGGCAGCCGACCTCTTCCAGTATAATCCTCATGCATTCGCTGACAACATGGCCATGGTGGCCACCATCGAGGGCCTGGAGAATCCCGAGAACTATACGCTGGGTGTATTCGTGAACGACGAGTGCCGCGGCCGTGGCCAGGTGGTCAAGGACGGCAAGATGTTCGTCAGCGCCGTAGGTAAGGTGGGCGAGCGCCTCACCTTCAAGCTGGCCAACAACCGCACGGGCGAGGTGACCGACCTCGAGGACACCATGACCTACAGCCTCATCAAGGGCTCGCTGAAGGCACCCGTGCAGCTGAGCGGAACCACTGTCACCGGCATTGCCAAGACCGTGGACGAGGCTCAGGACGAGGCCATCTACGACATGAGCGGACGCCGCGTGGAGAAGATGCAGAAGGGCATCTACATCGTGGGCGGCAAGAAGGTGCTGAAGAAGTAACCCACACTCTCTATACGACTTGCGCCGGCTCCCCCACAGAGCGGGGAGCCGGGGCAGGCGTTTTCCTGTTTCAAGTGAATTACATACCTTATATTAATATATAAAGTAACGACAGATGAAAGCGAGTAAAGCCCTTCGGATGCTGATGTTCATGGTCGCGATGTCGGGAGCAGTGCATGCCCAGAACATCGATCAGATTAGAGATGCCGACCCGCTGGTCATAACTGGCGCGGTGGGCACGCAGAACACCTACCACTATTCCAGCGGGACGCGATATGCCTCTCCGCTGAATAACACCATCTATGCCAACCTGAACATCAGCATCTATGGCTTTACTATGCCTTTCTCGCTCTACTATACGAACAATAATCTCGACTTCAACTATCCGCAGATCTCCTTCAATCTGACGCCTTCGTACAAGAGCTGGACGGGCCACATCGGCGAGAGCTCCATCGCCATGAGCAACTATGTGATGAACATGTCGTTCTACGGAATCGGACTCGAGTACAACGACGGCAAGCGCTGGCGCGGCGGCATCTTCTACGGACGCCTGCGCAAGGCCATCAACGACGACCCCACCGACCCCTTTGCCCGCTCGCCCCAGTACAGCCGCATGGGATGGGGATTCAAGGCCGGCTACGGCAGCGGCAAGAACTACCTGGACCTCTACATGCTCTATGCCTACGACAAGGAGAACTCCCTCGACGAGCGCTGGCGCAACCGCGTCTCGCCGCAGGACAACGTCGTCGTGGGCCTGAAGGGCTGCGTCACCCCCTTCAGCTGGATGAGCTTCACGGCCAATGCCGCCACCAGCGTCTTCAGCACCGATACGCGCGCGGAGAAGGTGGCCATCCGGACCGACTTCGACAAAGTCTTCGACGTGCGATACTCCACCCTGATGCGCTTCGCCGGCGATGCCAACATGAACCTTATGTTCAAGGGTTTCAACACCAGCCTCAGCTATCGCTTCATACAGCCCGACTATACCACGCTCGGTACCTATTACATGAGCAACAACTACCACTCGCTGGGCGTTACCACCAGCGGGACCCTCTTCCGCAAACTCTCCCTCTCGGCAACGTTCAACGGGCAGGCCGACAACCTGACCAACGAACAGATGTACACCACCCGAGGGTTCATATATTCGGCCAACGCCTCCATGCGCTTAGGCAACCACCTGAGCCTCTCCGCCGGATACAACGGCTACCTGCAGAGCCAGGGCGACGGCGTATGCCAGATCAACGATACCATCGAAGTGAGGCGCGTGATGAACAGCCTCAACTTCACCCCCTCATACACTTACGACACCGAACAGCTGGGACACAACGTGAGCCTCTCGGCCAGCTATACGGAAAACAAGGACCTCAACCGCTTTGCCACCGGCGAGAGCGACGTCAAGACGATGGCCCTCGGCGCATCCTACGGCATGGACATACATGCATGGGAAGTGAACGTGGGCGCCTCCCTGAGCCATCAGCAGAGCAACGGCTACCACACACGCTACACCAGCGACGTGGGCAGCATCACCCTCAGCCGCTCGTTCCTCGAGGAGAAGAACCTCAGCGTCTCGCTCACCGGACTCATGGCCTACAACGAAGTACGCCGCCAGTCGAAGAACCTCTCGATGGGAGGCAGCTTCAGCGTCGGCTACACGCTGGCACGCGTCCACGTCTTCAGCGCCTCCGGCTCGTTCAACAAGTACGGCGACGTGAACATCACCAAGACGCGCAGCAATCTCGACATGACCGACATCTCCCTCAGCCTCAACTACGCCTACACCTTCTCCCTGCTCACCATCAAGAGCAAGAAGCACAGGCAGCAGGAAACCGAGCAGAAGGAGCGTGAGATGCGCGAGAAAGTGGAAAAGGCACTGAAGGAATAAGCCCCGAGAGAAAGAGATAAAGAGAAGGAATTCTATATATACATTATTATATATATAAGGAGAAAAGGAGATATGAGAAGGTATAAAGTTCTGACGGTCATTCTGGCCATGCTGATAAGCGCCGCGCGCGTTGTCGCCTATGATATAGTGGTCACGGTAACCCCTACACAGAAGGTGCTGCCTCCCCAGTTAGCGCTCTATATTACCGACCCCAGTCAGTTCTTCACCGTCACGCTGAACAACACGGGCGGCGAGGACCAGGACGTTTACCTGGGCCTGCAGTTAGAGCACGTCATGCCCAATGACGGACTCAGCATTGCCACGCCCCCTCAGTACCAGCCCGACAAGGCCTTCACCATTCCGGCCGGAGGCAGCTATTCGCTGACCACTGCCGACATGAAGAACCTCTTCAACCATATCCCCTCCTCGGCCATGAAGATTCCCGAGGCCCTCATGGAAGGATACATGAACGGCTCGTTCGGCCTGCTCCCCGAGGGAAACTACGAAGTCCATTTCCAGGCCTACAAGTGGCATAACCCCAAGTATGCCGAACCCGTGCCGTGCAGCAACCCGATTGGCGGCCGAAACGATTTCATCGTGTGCTACAAGGCATCGGCTCCCACCTTCCTCACGCCCGTAATCGGCGTGGGCGACGGCGACTTCACGGTGGCCGAGATGAAGACAGGCTTCCCGCAGCTCTCGTGGACACAGCCTGTGGTGACCTGCAATCCGGGAGCAGCCACCTATACCTACACCGTGCGCATCGTGGAGCTGCTCACCGCCACCGGCCAGCAGCCCGACGCGGCCATGGACAAGAACCCGGTAATCTATCAGAGTGGCGACCTGACCTCGCCCATGCTCACGCTGGACAAGGTGACGTTGCAGACCAAGTTCGAGGTGGGCAAGACCTACGTGGCACAAGTGACCGCCAAGCAGTCGGGAGCCACTGCCATGAACTACGTGTCGATCACCAACGAGGGCAAGAGCCCCCTGCGCATCTTCAAGCTCGTGGACGGCACGGAGGACGACAAGAACCGCCTCTTCAGTATTACAGAAGGCGACATTGAGGAAGAAGGCGGCGCTGACACGCTCTACCGCTTCCGCAACCCGACCATCACTTCGCCCAATTTCCCGGACGAAAAGGTGCGACGCCTCTATCAGGAGGCTGACGTCATGCTCTCGTGGGACCCCGCCTGGTACCTGGGTGGCGTTGGCAAGAACCCCTACGACCTCGAGATGGAGTACGTCGTCGAGATGTTCAACGGCCACGACGAAGCCGACATGGAGAAGGCGCTGGCCAGCGAACCCATCTACACGACCACGACCAAAGAGGTCAAATATGACATCCCCTGGGAGGAGATTAAGGGCAAGGTGAACCTGAAGGACTACGTCGTACTTCGTGTACGCCCCAATTGTACCAACCTGGCCGAGGGGGACTCCATTAACTTTGAGAACGATACTATCAATGTGATGGACTTCACGATGGCCGAGCACATCTCGCCCAACCACTTTGCCTGTACGCCCACCGTCATCCTCGAGAACTTCGAGCTGACCACCAAGGAAGGCAAGGACTTCGAGGGCAAGGAAGTGGCACTCGGCGAATACCAGCTCACCATCGACAAGGTGGAGGGCGGCAATCGCGAGAAGGGCTTCAACGGACGTGGCCGCGTGAAGTGGGAACTGCCCGTAGGCACCGCCATGGTGCACGTGAAGTTCGACACCCTGCGCATCAATACCGACGATGTGGCCATCGGCGGTCTGGCTTCCACCTATGCCGGACCCACCATGTCCAACTATGAGGCTGTGGAGAACATCTTCTCCGACCTCGGACTCGAGGACATGCTGGTCGAGGCCGGCGTTCCCTACGCCGAGAAACTGGAAGGCGCAGCCAAGAAGACCATCTCCGACAAGATCGACGGACTGGCCAACTACTATTCCCTCGTGAAGAGTTCGCAGGGTATCTACGACCTGCTCACCGGCGGTACGACCGACATCTACATGCCCATCTGTCTCCCCAAGGAGAAGATGAGCCAGCTCAACTCTTCGCCCGTCGATATCCAGATTACCACCATGAAGTTTGCCCCCACGTGGGCCACGATGGACCTCCTCGGCGAGTTCACTATGCCGAAGAGCGAGTGCCTGGCCAGCGACCTGCTCATCTTCGGTGCGCCGCGTCTCTGTATTTCGCCCAACCACGTCATCCCCGAGGCGGGCACCTTGGCACTGCTCGACAAGTTCACGGTGAAGGAGCCCAGTACGGAGTTCATGTGCACGTTCAACGCCCCGTCCGACCTCCTGGAGCCCACCGACGGTTGCTTCATCGCCTGGAAGAACTATAAGTTCGAGGTGATGGGCGTCGATATCGACATGAAGATTCCCGGCCTGAAGAAGTACGACGTCTCCGGCGACAAGGTGACCGAGGAACTGCCCAACCTGAAGATGAAGGGCGTCATCGCCAGCTGGGACGACTTCAAGATCGACGAGATCACGATGGATCCCTTCGAGGCCGACGACCTCCCCGGCTTCACCTTCACCTGCCAGAAAATGGCCTACGACCATTCCGTCTATAGCAACTGCTCCGGCATGTCCAGCTTCAAGTTCCCCGAAGAGTACGACAAGCGTGAGGGCGTAGGCGAAGACGTCTATATGGAGCATGGCCTTGACGGCTGGCAAGGCCTCTACGTGGGCGAGATCTCCGTGGCAATGCCTAAGGGCATCACGGGTACCGACGGCCGCCTGAAGATTGCCGGCAAGAACATGCTCTTTGACCGAAGCGGTGTCACGCTCGATGCCGACCTCGAGGAGCTCATCGGTGCCTCGATTGGCGACTTCTCCTTCGAGATCAACCGTGTGGGCCTGACCTTCATACAGAACAATTTCGACAACTGCCACATCGACGGTAAGCTCGGTCTGCCCATCCTGAAGGGTGAGAAGGGCGAGCCGGCAGAGATCGGGCTGAACTGCCAGATACGCAAGCAGATTGACGACAAGGGAAAGAAGGGCGATGAGTTCGTCTATGTCTTCAACACCAAGAGTCTCAACGGCGACTACACGCTTGACCTCTTCCTGGCCAAGCTGGAGCTGGACGACAAGCTCACCTACTTCCTTGTCGAGGCCGAGCCTCAGAAGAAACAAGGCAGCGAGGAGAGCGAGCTCAAGACCAAGTGTGAGCTCCTCTTAGGCGGAAAGATAGAGATTGGCGGCAAGGAGACCATCGAGAAGTGGGCTCAGGACAAGGTGGGCTACAAGCTCAGCCTGCCCGACATCCACTTCGTGGGCATGCGCATGGCCAACTGCAAGCCGTGGAAGTCCAAGTATGTGGACATCCAGGCCGACATCGAGAAAGAGCGTGCCCAGCAGAAGAAAGACGCTCTGGGTGGTTTCTTCAAGGAAGGTAAGGAATTCCACAATGGCAAGAAGGATGACGGCAGCGATGCCACCTTCTTCTTCCACACCGGCTCCTGGTCGTTGGCTTCGTACAAGAAACAGCTGGGCCCGTTCGAGTTCAGTATCGAGGACTATGAAATCACCAAGAACTTCAGCGGTACGGAAGCCTCGCTCGGACTGCAAGTCACCGGTAAGGTGGCCCTTGTCAAGGGCATCGACATATCCGGCGAAGTCACGCTTTCCATTGGCGGCAAGCTGACGGGCATCGGCACCGACCTGTCCAAGATCAGTGGCGAGTTCGATGGCGTGCACCTCCAGGCCATCGGCGTGCACACCTCTTTCTGCGGCATGAGCATCGACGGTGCCGTAGAGTTCTACGAGAAGGGCCAGGATCCGTCAATCGGCAAGGGCTTCTATGCCAAGCTCGACATCCAGTTGCCGGGCGACCTCTTCGGAGTCCACGGCGACGGAGGATACTTTGAATACGAAGGTCAGAGCGAAGGCGAGGAGAGCTACTCTTGGGGATGGGTGCATCTGAGCGTCAACGGCAAGATAGAGCTTGGCCCCTGTGCCATCACCAAGCTGGGCGGCGGCTTCTACATGAACTGCTCGCGCAACCCGGAGGGCGACGACAAGAAGCCCAAGAACGTGGCCGGACTCGTCGGTATCTTCATGGAGCTCGGTATGGCCTCGCCCGACGGCGAGACACTCAAGGGCGACCTCACGCTCAACGTCGTCTATAACCGCAAGCGCAAGTGCCTCTCCACCTTCAACATGACCGGAAACGTCAAGGGCGTGGGTGGCATCATCAATGCCAAGATGACCCTCGTCTATGAGAACTCCGAGAGCGACCGCTACCTGCAGCTGAATATCACGATGGATGCTTCGCTCAGCGCCGAGTCGGTGGCCGGAGCCATGGATTCCTTCGGTGCCAACCTCGGTACCATCAAGGACCAGATGCAGATGTTGGCCGGCGACAAGTTCCAGGAAATCATCACCGACTGCAAGCAGGGACTGAGCAGCAAGATAGGTGCCAATGCCAAGGATCCTACGGGCGACCCGGACAAGGAAGAACCCACTCCGCCCGGTGCCGAGGAAGATCCCGGCACGGTGGCCAATTCCTCTAAGACGAAGAAGCAGGGCGGGCTGCCCAAGATGGGCGCCACCATCTCGCTTGACATGAAGATTACATGGCGAGCCGGCGGCGAGGAATACAAGAAACCCAAGTGGCATCTCTATCTGGGCGAGCCGGACGAGAAGAAGCGCTGTACGCTCACCCTCATCGACTTTGACTCCGGCATCGTGGATTGCCACGTCGGTGCCAATGCCTATATCTGTCTGGGCAACGAGCTGCCCAACAACGGCGAACTGCCACCGCTGCCCGACAAGATTGCCAAGTTCCTCGACGGCTCCAAGCACGGCGATTATCAGAGCGACAACGCCTCGCAGGCTCAGCAGGCTCGCCAGCTGGCCCTCCAGGGCTTCAACGGCGACATCTCCGGCGGCGTGATGATGGGTGCCATGGCCTATGGCGACCTCACCATCGACCTGGGCCTCATCAAGGGTACCATCGATGCCATCCTGGGCTTCGACGTCTCCGTGGTGCACTACAAGAACGGCTATTGCGTCAACCTGGGCAAGGTGCCCGGCTACAGAGGCTGGTACGGCAGGGGACAGCTCTATGCCTACCTCTATCTGGCCCTCTCGCTCCACTTCAACCTGGGCTTCGTCGATTATGACTTCGACATTGCCAGTGCCGAGATTGGTGGTGTGCTCAAGATGGGCGGCCCCAAACCCAACTACTTCCAGGGTAAGGCTCGTGCCAAGATTTCCCTCTTGGGCGGACTCTTCAAGTTCGACAAGAGCTTCGAGTTCGAGTGCGGCCAGTACTGCCAGCTATTCAAGGGCAACCCGCTCGACGACTTCATCCTCTTCGACGACTGTACGCTGGGCGACACCATCCGAGGCAAGGGATGGACCAAGGTGGACAAGAACAAGGTGGCCGTCACGGCCGACATGCAGCCCAAGGTGAAGGTGAACGTCTCCACACCGCAATATGCCAACACCAAGGCACCTATTGGTGAGCACTTCCGTCTGCTCGACGAGAACGAGTTGGAGCGCATCGCAGCACAGTTTGGCGAGGGTTCCGAGAAGTGGGAACAGAGCAAGATGCAGGCCAAGCGTACCTTCGTCTTCCGCGACTTTGGCGAGGTATGGCTCTATGAATACGACGATCCGTCGTCTTACACGTCGCATACCCCTGTTGCCGAGAATGCGTCGTTCAACCTAAAGAAGATGCTTGCACAGGAATGGTGCGGAGCCAAGAAAATGTACACTATCCCATTGCAGAAAGGTGGTGGCAAGAGTCGCCATTATATCGATTTGGGCGAATTGCGCAAGAATCTGAAGGCTGGTAAGTTCTACCGCCTGGTGGCTGCCGGATATGCCAAGGAGATACAGAAGGGCGTGGAGGAGGATCCCTTCACCTATTACGATGGAGGAAAGAAGAAGGGCAACATCCCTTGGATACGCAGTACCGAGTACTACTTCCAGACCGAGGCGGCGAACATTGTAAACGACAAGGCGCCGTTGCAGGACTATGTAGCCATTGCCTACCCCAGCCACTACAACCAGCTGCGCTCGCCCGAAGCTGATATCAGCAAGACCACGGGAGCTGTAAATCACATCAAGTGCTACCTGAACGATGTGAAGGCCCCCACCATTGCCCTTACAGAAGACCTCAGTACCAAGGCGTTCAAGAATGGTAAACTTTATTGGCGTCTGCTCAACCCCATGGGTAAGCAGCTCGACATCGTAGAGAATGCGTGGGTAAAGGGAACAGCTACGAATAGCACCAAGTTGAACACCATCAATATGGAGCCAGTACGTCGTCTGAACGCCAAGGCGGGCGAGAAGTACATCTTGCAGCTCGACTACTATACGCGCGAATATGTGTCCGACGACGAGTTCAATCCCGATGACAAGAAGTGGCAGACAATGGATACCACGCTCGTGAAACTCTATGTGGAGACATTGCCAGAAAAGTACACGTGGCGCACGGGTACTCCGTACAGCAACATACGCAGTTGCGAATACGACCAGCCATTCATCGCTCAGAAGATAACCAGCGCTACAATCAATCCTCCCTACAGTAGTCCGAAGACGGACACGCAGATTCATAATGGAAACTACTTTACCCAATGCCCGATTACATTCATTAGTTACATGAGTAATTTCGCCTTCCCCGCAGGATGGGAGATTACGGAACGCAACTTCTTCAATATCGAAGTGACTACGTCCGAGTCGGTGTTCTATCAGGATGCAAATGGTGGAGGTAAGTATGAGGGTGCTTACAATCAGAATAATACATATAATGTGCATAATGCATGGAATCAGATAAAGAATACCTTTATATATACGATTCCCGAAAACAGAACCACTTATCCTATGCAGTATCCCCTTTCGGGAACTTGGCATAAAGGTAATTTTGGCAGTTGGGACTACGTACATGATGTAGATGATCGGATCACGGCTTATTATCCCACATCGACTTCGGACTGGAAATTTTCTTTGACGGAAATCCTGTCGCGCCTCCAGCAAGTTTACTCGCGCACTGAGAAGGCAAGCAAGGCGATAAATAAAATAGCCACCGAAGTAGAGAAAAAGCAGCGCGAATATGGAAAGACTGAAGCTGGACAGGATATGCTAAAATCCTGCTTTAGTTGCTATGCTTTGAAAGAGTACAATAAAAAAGAGCAAAAATATGATACCATAATAACAGCTAATAATTACTATCAACAAAGAGATACCAAGGCGATACAAAAGAAAAAGACATTGCTCAAAGAGTGGTATGACAATCATCGTGGAACGTATGTAAACGAGGATGGCCGATATGTTCATTCGGTGGACGACACCCATTCATTCTTTGTACCCGCCTATCAGTTCCCTGTTATCTGGAGCATCGGAACGCTCGAAGGCATCGATGGTGCCTATAAGGGGATGAAGAAAGACAATGCCCGTGCCCAAGTTATGGGACCTGTATGGGGCAAGATGACAGGTATGAAGTGGTATGAACGTTATCAGGCCGAATATCGATACCGTATGAATAAGAGATGGCATACGGGGAAATATTGGACTTTCAGAGAGTCGAAGAGTGTCGAGTCGCAAAAAGTGTTCAGCCCCAGTACCGCTAAGAACTACTTCAAGGAATTGCGCGTTTCGGTCTATCGCGTGAATGCTTATGACACGGAAAGCGGACACTACGAGGTAATCGTCAATCTGCTCAACGGCAGTAGTCAGTTCAATCTTTTGGGTACAGACCCCTTGACTTCCTCTGCAAAGTTTATCGTTGCATCAGAAAACTTTGGAAATACGTCCAATAGTTCGTTAGGAACGAAGACGGGTAGCAGCAACTATGTGCCAGTGGATACCAAGACATATACCAGTACGCTCACCAGCAGTGAGATGGACTACTATCTCCGTCAGGTGAAGGAGATGCACGATTCCTGCCAGCAAATCTTTGATTATTGCGAAGTTTTTTGGCCGCGTTACAAGTCGCGTGCCGAAAAGTTGGTCAAGGCAGCAGCGAAAGCCGAGAAGTCGGCCATCAATGCCGTGACCTTCTATGCGAACAGCAATGGAAACGAAGCTCAATTTGGGTCGACGTATAATTATAATAAGACGCAGGTACAGAACGATGTCAAGGCAGCCCGTGTATGGCGTGATTCGGTGAACCTTGCTATCAGCTATCTATCCCCCAACCAACGGCTCAGTTTAGTGAGTCCCGTTACCAAGAAGTATGGAAGTTTCCGCTCGTTGACGACGATAGCCACTCATCTGGCCTACTATATGGACACCTACATCACACCGCAGAGCGACCCGAACGATGCCCAGTATAAGCGTTATCGCGGTATGCAGGACGAGGCCTCCTCGTGGATGACAAAGCTTCAGGAGTGGTACAATGAGGCACACGCTTCACGCTACGATGAAGGTGGCTATTGCAAGGAAGCCATCAAGCTGACCGACTGGGCCGAGAAGGAACTGAACAAGCTGACACCTGAGAATGCGGCGAAGGTTAGGTCGGCGGCCTTCAGTGCCTACGACTGTCGGAACCAGGTAGTGAACGTCCTTCTAAAGAAGGTGAAAGAGGCTGGCGCGGCAGCCGATAAGGCACTTGCCGATGCCAAGAAGAAGACAGGCTATGTGGATTACACTGTCGTTGAAAAGGCCACCGGTGTAATCAATCGGTATGATACGAATGTACGTCTGGATGATTTGGATTTGATAGATATAAAGGGCATCAAGGAAAAAGGAGCTGCTTCGAAGGTGATTATACCGGAGGTGAGCAATCCGAAGGTTTCCACGCCTGTCAGCAATCCGAAGGTTTCCACGCCTGTCAGCAATCCGAAGGTTTCCACGCCTGTCAATACTCCGAAGGTTTCCACGCCTGTCAATACTCCGAAGGTGAATACACCACTCAACAAGGTAACCACTCCGGCCGTCAGGAATGTCAAAAGGCCAGATGCCTCTCTGAATGACCAACCAGGTGATGTCTATTTGACGATTCCCGTTCCTGCGGTTATACCTGCAGGCGATGACGACGAGGTCGTAGTAGGAAGGATAGCGAGAGCAGGTGCGGAAAAGAAAAATAAGAAGTTATCACAGGCAGAAAAGGATAGAGGAAAACTAATCAGCAAGTTAATTAATGAGAAAGTAAATGTAATTGAAGATCTGAAGACGCTCATCAGCGACCTTCAAGCGGTGCTTGATGATTATGATATAATCAACAAGAGCCTAGAGACAATGGAGGAGCAGACGAAGCTGGCGCCCCCGTATGACGATAAAATCGTGGGCGAGGGAGGCTATGCACAGGTGATTCGTGAGACCATGAACGACCAGTGTGCATACTACAAGAACAGCATGAAGTATCATGACGAGATAAGCCAAGAGTATGAGAGCATGACCGCCTATTCCTCCAATATCCGCAAGACATTGGAGAAACTGCCCAAGGCAGAGGAAATCCGTCGGAATCTCGAGGCAGCCAAGCGCAAGCTGGATCAGGCCGAAGGCCGTGACACCCTGCAGGCAGACCGCCTGATGGGACGCGTTGACTCGCTCCTGGCCGTGGTGCAGAAGAGGATGAGCAAGTTCGATATCGAATCGCTTCGCCGCAAGGGGTATGACAACCTGTGGAACATTTACCATGTGGCCTTACAATACCGAAGGGATTACATGGACGGAGACCTGCGGAGAATCCCCGACTGCATCGCCGAATGCGAGAAATATCCCGAGGCATTGGCTCAGTACGAGGCATACTATCAGGAGCTCGCGCAAGTGCCTCCGTTCATCCAGACGGCTGCCGATGACGTATGGGAGGACTTCCATGCTGCCGGATACGACGACAGCCACGAGGTGGTGCAGAAGGCTCGCAAGCTCTGGGCCGACGAGAACCGTTACGACGATGCCACAGCCGTACTCGCCGAGGTGGCAAAGTGGCTGTCACAGGTGCAGTCTTTGGCCAACGATGGCGACGACAGCATCGAGAGCATCCTGGCTCAGGCCAAGAAGGATCTGGAGAACCCGAGCCCCGAGTTGTTAGAGAAGTTGGGTGACTTCGTGGTCAGCAAAATGGACGAGATAGAAAGACATACGCATGTGTATAGTGGTCATGCAAAATGGTGCAACGACGAGACGGAACGTTCTCTTTCAGAATTTGACCGTCTCTACTCGGAAGCCAAGAACTACTGGAGCAAGTATGAGTCCCTGCTTCCCGTCTTTGAAACCCCGGAGCGTGCCTACCTCGACGAACTGAGTTCCTGCAGGGACAATTGCAATCATCTCGCCCGCCTTGCTGGTGATTTGAAGACGGAGTATGACACTCAATTCAGCGTCATTGAAGAGCAGGCTCAGGAGGACACGGCAAAGGCAAACAGGTATATGGAGATGATTCCTGCGGATTTCGCTTCCAACCCGAATCTCCAGGCGAGCGTCAAGAGAGCTCAGGAGACCCAAAAGAAAGTCATAGACAACTGTGCGAGGTATATGGATGCTGCCAGTGCCATGAAGGTGGCCTACGAGGAGACGCTGCCTAAGCGCTACACAAAGGAAGTATGGCCGTTCAGAGCTAAGGTAGAGCAGGCCTACAACTATCTCCGTACGTACCACAAGCCGCAGCTCGTGCCTGAGATTGTGGTACCGGGCTACGTCTCGGACATCAAGAAGCGTTCGGCAGACGCTGGGATCAACAGCACGGCGGTAAATCGGTACGATAGGGTGTCGCAGACGGACTACGAGGCCTTCATGACGGCGCGCAACAAGATGCATAAATACTGGCTGACGTATCAGGATCAGAAGGCGAGGAAGCTAACGTCAAGCACTCTGAGGACTACACTTGCCAACTGTATTGCCGAGGCCGACAAGATGCTTACATTGTCTACGAGGTTGTTGACGGATTGCGATGCTGGGGAGAAACTGATAGATGGTGAAATGAAATCCTTCGACATCGTAAGGCAGGAACTGAACTACGTGCGCCAGAATGCCAGTGTCAGCCCGCGTGGCTATTCGAGCGCCAGCTCCTACTCCGACGGGATGAGGAAGACGGTAGAGAAGATGTCGTCGAAGAGGCCTACCCTGGAGTCGCGGCGGCGGAGTGTGATACAGTATGGACAGGAAGCCAACGATATGAAGTCGAAGGCTACATCGGAGAACCGCAATATAGGCTCGAAGGCATTTAGAAGATAAGTCTCTAAAATAATACGAAGATATGAAACGAATCAATAAGGCATTGGCCACCATCTTTTCTCTGAGTTTGTTCTTGCTTTTTGTCCCCTCGAGGGGCATGGGATATGCCATGCACGCCCGGCCGGATGACAATCCGCCGGCGGCGCCGGCCGACACGGACTCCCTGTCCGAGCCGAAACAGTACGGCCTCATCCAGGCGGGTATCCACCTGCTGGCCCGCTCCTACGGCGACAGCATCGTGCTGCGATGGGGTGCCGAGGACTACGTGACCCAGCGCACGCTGGACGACGTGGGCGTGATGGTGGTGCGCTACGACTACAGCCCGGAGGGGGGCGACCCCTTCTGCGACACGCTGGTCACCAACCTGCGCCCCTGGACACTGGAGCAGTTCGAGGCCGCATACGCCAAGGAAGACAGCATGGCACGCATGGCCATGGGTATCATGTACAGCAAGAGCGGCCTGCGCCCCGACCAGACGAAAGCTGCTCCGGGCACCTTAGGTTCGTTCTATGACATCTATCAGGACCAGCAGACCAATCAGGCCTTCCGTATGTTGGTGGCAGAGTGGCGCCGCGACCTGGCACAGAACATGGCCATGCGATGGGTGGACACCAACGTCCGCCCGGGACATGAGTATGAGTACATCGTGCGCCCCGTCGAGTACGACACCACGATGCAGCTCATCATCGCCCCGGCGGTGCTCTCGGTGAAGAACGAGCGCTACCTGCGCCCCGAATACGACATTGAGATGGGCGACTCGATCGTCTCCCACTGCCAGGTGCGCCTCTGGTGGGAAGACCGTGGCATCTCCAGCTACGAGATTGACCGCCGCCGCAAGGGCGAGACGGAGTGGACGCGCGTGAACGACCTGCCCTACTGGAACATGCAGCCCATCACGGACGGACAGGAACTGCCCGACTCGCTCGACTGCTTCTATGGCGACCTGGTGCCCGAGCCGGGAGACTATGAGTACCGCATCATGGGACACGACCCCTTCGGCGACCTCACCAAGCCCTCGCCCGTGCTGAGCGTCCGCGTACCCGATATGGATGCACCGCGGGCACCCGAGCTGGTGCTGGTGGAGATCGACCGCCAGGACAGCACCGACCTCTCCAAGCAGGTGATGGCCACCTTCCACTTCGAGAAGGATACCATCGAGGCTGACTTCACGGGATTCAACCTGCTTTACTACAACGAACGCCATACCGGCAAGGAGTGGAAGACGCTCAACAAGGAGCTGATTCCCCCCACCGACACCACCTACACCTGCGACGTGACGGGCTACAGCACGGGTATGGTGCTCGTGGCTGCCTATGACACGGCACAGAACGTCTCCTACTCCATCCCTCGCATGGTGCAGATCAAGGACGTGAAGGCTCCCTCGCCCATGCGTAACTTCAAGGCCGAGGCCAGCATCGAGGACGGCACCATCACGCTGACGTGGGAACCGGACACGCTTGACGACGACATCGAGTACTATGAAGTGCTCTTTGCCAACGATACCACCCACAGCTTCGTTGTCCTCAACGAGGGCAAGCTGAAGGAGCCGCGCTATGTCGATACCGTGGCCATGGACGTCAACCAGAAGTATATATATTATAAGGTACGCGCGATAGACTACTCGACCAACCAGAGCCCAGACGTCCAGCTCCAGGTGCTGCGTCCCACACGGCTGAAGCCCCAGGTGGCCCACCTGCTGGAGTCGAGCGCCGACTCGGCAGGCATCCACATGAAGTGGGCGTGCAGCAACGAGCAGATTATGGATCGCCACGTGCTCATGCGCCGTCTGCGCGGCGAGGAGAAATGGGACACCCTGGGCATCTTCTCGGCCGACTCCATCCGGGCCGCCGATAATGTGCTCGAGTACCACGATCACCCAGCCTACAACCGCAAGCAGGACTATCAGTACTGCGTGGAGTCCTTCTCCTGCTTCGACATTTCCAGCGGTCTGAGCCTCCTCTTCACCATCACCTACCAGGGTCCCCGCATCCAGCAGATACCCGTCCGTCTCGAAGGTGCTTATCTGAGCGAGAGCCACGAGACGCGCCTCACATGGGAAATCAACGAGGGCCAGGCCGTGGAGGGCGACTGGTACATCTGTATCTACCGCAAGGGTCCGCGCGACGACAGCTTCCAGTTCCACATCTCCGTGCCTGCCAACACGAAGGAGCGCCGCTCCTCCATGCTGGCTCCCGGCCAGAGCGAGGAATACTATATCAAGCTGCAGTTTAAGGACGGACGCGAGAGTCTGGTCTCCAACAAGGTGAGCGTCTCGCGGCCCAAGCCTGCGAACGGAGAGTGAGCCGTGGACGGAGGCGGGCACCGATGCCTTGCCTGCCGAAAAGGATATAGAACTATGAACATTGAACGCGATAATACGGAATGATATGAAATACCGACTTTCCAAGCTAATCTGCTTCTGCCTCGTGGGCATGGTGACCAGCTGCGGGCTTATCGACATGGAGTTCGACCCCATCACGCAGCAGGTAATCAGCATGCAGTTCAATTACGACACCGTCTATGTGATGAAGGGCGACACGTTCTTCCTGGCTCCCTATATCTATCCCGACACGGTGAGTAACGCCACGCTGTACATGTACAGCGCGAACGACGAGGTGGTGGGCGTGCAGAACGACACCATCTTTGCTGCCGACGAGGGCGAGACGATGGTGGTAGCCGTCTCCGTGAGCCATGCCATTTCGGACAGCTGTGTGGTGGTCGTCATGCCTCGGTGGGATGATGTGATGGACCATCAGTACGTCAACGACATGGTGGTCTATGCCCACATCCTCTCTGGCGGTCTGGCTCCGGCCGGCAAGATGCTCTTCAGCGCTTTCAGCGACGGCGAGCCGCGCGGCTTGGCCGTCCCGATGAACGAGGAGCGCACGCTCTATCGGTTCCGCATCTGGAGCGACGACTTCTATGTCTCGAGAGACAGTCCCGGCGAGGAAATCACCTTCCGTGCCTATAATCCTCGCACGCTGCAGGTGCAGGAGACGATGACACCCTTCAGCATCCCCTTCGACGGCGAGAGCCACGGCACGCCCAGCAAGCCCATCGAGCTGCGATTCGAATAGCCAGCACATGCCTTTCACGTGAGATAACTATGAACTATGAACTTTGAACAATGAACTGTAATATGAAACGCCTTGCTTATCTCCCCATGCTCCTCTCCCTCCTGCTTGGGAGCTGTACCCTCATGATGGAGGACATCGACACAGAAGAGGAAGAAAAGGTCAATCTCGAAGAAGTCGGTTTCGACGAGCCCTATACGCAGAAGACCGAGTTTGGCGACGTCACCTTCCAGTACGGCGACAGCACCCGTGTGCTGCATCAGGAGGCTATGAACTTCTTAGTGAAAGTGGAGGGCGACAGCATCCTCTACTTTACCGACAATATTCCCCGTGAGCTGCTCGTCCCCGAGGGTCAGTACATCTCCATGGGATGTAACGAGCATCTGCGTCGCGGTCTCTGTTCGCAGGTCATCTCCCTGACGCGGGAGAACGGCATGTACCGCATGGTCACCTCGCGCCGGCCCAACAGTGCCGTGTTCAAGCAGCTGGATGTGGATATCAATTTCAATTATGTCCAGGGAATGGACTTCGACGCTCAGGAGTATCTCGAGGAGCAGGGCATGATCAACGAGAATGGCGACACGGACAGCATCTTCACCGACTGGTCCATGATGGGACAGGACATCGTGGAGCGCAAGGAGGCCGAGATTCGTCGCCGCATCCAGGCACGCAAGATGCTGGAGTGGCGGCAGTCAGAGGCTGAGACTCGCTGGAGCTTTTTTGGAGATGATGAGGAGGTGGAGGAAGGCGACGAAGGCGACAAGGACTATAAGCCCTCGGATGTCGATAAGACAGACAAGACATCGAAGAATATTAAGATTTTCAAGATTACTACGAAACGACTGCGAGAACTCTTCGACATCAAACGAGGTACTGGAGATTGGAAGGGAAGTCTGGAAGTAACCTATCACGAAGAGACCACCGTACACCATATCCAGAAAGTATCGGGCGGGCAGGACTATCTCTACGATTGCTATGACGAGTCGGCCAGCATAACGACGACCCTCAGCGTCGGCTGGGAGAAATCTCTCTGGTCGGCCAATGAGACGAAGACACTCAAGAGTGCCTATTCGAAAATCTACGACAAGATAAATGAAGGGTGGTACGAGAGAGTCAAGAATAACAAGAAGGCGCTCTCCTGTTCCAACTTCATGATTCATGTGCCGCTCCCGGTCATCACGGCAGTGGAGTTCTTCGTCCGCATCCAGCCGAATGTGAAAGTCACCGTAGACTTGGTTGGCGAATTGAAGACGACCAAAGAACTTGCTAAGGTACACAAGGAGGTAGAGTATCAGGATGGTAAACTGACAAAAAAAATATATAGGACAGCAAAAGAGGAAAACAACGGTTTCAAGGTTCCCAAGTTCGACTTATATGGTTCTTTCGGTATAGAAGCATCCGTGGAAGCCTTGGCCGGTTTTGCCACGACGGGCGGCAACTTCGGGTTGGGCATCGGTGCGGAGGTTGGCGTGAAGTACACAATAGGGCTTCATCTGCCCATTCAGCCACAAGACGGAGGCTCTTTCAGCGTGTATCTGAAGCCGAAGATAAGGGCCTTTGCCCAGTCGCCGGGAGGAAAAGAATGGGCGCGCGTAGAAACTAAGATTCCTGGCGTTCCAGCTGAGATAAATCTGTTGGGACCGGTGACGGTGCCTATGAGTCCCACGTTCGACCAACCGAAGGGTAGTTTTACGCTGAATGAACAAGGTGGAGAACCTTCTGCTGAGATCAAGGCCAGTTTCCGTATTGCCGACTTAAACGCTCTGAAGTATGTACTGATAAGCGATTATGAGGTAATCTGCCGCATCTTCCGCGAGCAGAAGGGAAAGGATCCCGAATGGGTGGGAGATGCACTTCCAAAGCAGCTTATCGCGAAGAATAAGCAGACGTATAGCTTCACTTTCGAGGATGCCGATTACAAAGCAGGATGCTATTATACAGCCCGCCCGTTTGTGAGGTATAAGAAGACTGGCGATGTAGTCGGAGACGAAAATAGCGATGTGATATGCAAGTTGGTGGGAGAAGATTCCGAGTATCCCATACTCACATTCCAGAAATTCTACCAGATCAGCTTTGAAAAGGACGCAGGGGACTACGAGCACTATGGTGTGAGGCTGCGCGTGCTCATGAATAACCTCGAGAAACAGGCGAACTGGCAGGAGTGGGGCGTGGAACTTGAGGTGAAGGGCTATTTCCGCGAATCTTATGATGGCCACAAGAAAGGAGATTGGCGTGAGACATTGCTCGAGCGCACGAAGTTCCCTGTGAAGAAGCAGGTTCAGAAGAACAACATCCTCCTGTCCTATAATATGAAGACGCCCGGCGACGAGGACATAGAGGTAACTGCTCTCGTGTATTACATCGACAAGGAAGGTAAAGAACACTTCGTCCACATGCGTGATGTGAACAAGGAGACTCTCCGCTTGACCAGCGACATGGACGACTGGGAGACGGATACCAACCATGGCAATGAGCAGGCTATATCTATTAAGTGAGGATGTGGGATTAAGGTTGATTATTTCATTAGATTGAGTGTGGAATGAAGCAATTCCGAAACATGATACTTCTCTTGCTGTGCTGCAGCCTGCGGGCTGCGGCACAGCCTCGTCTTGTGTTTAGCGAGCAGCTGGGCGATGCCGGAGTGCTCAGTGTGAGCCGTGAGGAGAGCCGCAAGGTGGTGTTCGAGGGGCGCAACGCGGGTACCGAACCGCTCGTCTTCGACCATGCCGAGACGCGATGCCCATGTGCCGAGGTGCAGTTGCCCAAGAAAGCCGTAAAGCCTGGCAAGAAGGTGAAGATTCGCGTCACCTTCCATGCCAAGGAACTGGACGATCGCGGCGTGGTGGGCAACGTCATCACGCTGTTCTATCGCAGCGACAGTCCGCGGGGATCCTCCCGCATGGACTACACCCGCATCCGTATCCGTGCCGAGCTGAAAGACTGAGCCCGAAGAACCGGCTTTCTATTCCCATCCCCTCACTTTCCGGGGGATGGCATTCCATAAAGCGATTATGTTTGCTGAAGATCGTGGCGACACTTGCTGAAGTTCGTGGCGACATTTGCTGAAGTTTGTGGCAACGTTTGCTGAAGTTTGTGGCAACGTTTGCTGAAGTTTGTGGCAATGCTTGCTCTCCTACGGTTTTATCTTTTCCTGACTTCGGCGATGCGTCACCCAGTTGACGCGTACCAGTTGGCAATTCTGGAAATAAAGAGGTACTTGTCAGTAAAATTATCACCCTTTCTTTCCTATTTCATGGATTTTTTATACCTTTGTCGCGGATATCACATACTCTACCCAAGGTGTACCCAAGGTGTAGCCAAGGTGTAGCCAAGGTCAGGATAGGGTATGGGTAGAGCGAAGGAAGAAGTCTGTTGGGAATAATTAAATATCGTAGAAACAAATCATATATCAGCTATGGTAAAAATCAAACAAATCCTTGGCCTGACACCATCACCCTCCATGCTGTCAAGGGCAAAAGTACTCTCGTCATAGCCCTTGTGTAGCATCACTAAAAAACGGAGGCGAAAAAAACTGCAAACCTCCAGAGTCACCCAAGTCACCGAGCAAAATGCTCTGTTTATCGGAGTTTCAAGATGGTTATTCTCTTGGAGATGTTAAAACCGCCGAAGTCAGGAGCGATTATGTTTGCTGAAGTTCGTGGCAACGCTTGCCGTCCTACGGTTTCATCTTTTCTCAACTGCGGCGTAGGCAGTCGGGACAGAGCCCGTGGATCATGTAGTTGATGGACAGGGGGGTGAAACCCTCGGGGAGCGGCACTTGCGGGATGTGCACGTCGTCGAGGCAGAAGGTTCGCTGGCAGCGTTCGCAATAGAAGTGTGGATGATGGTCTTCCGGTGTACACTCTTCCTCGCCGCGGCACAACTCATAGAGCAGCGTTCCGCTGCCGTCCTCGATGCCGTGGACGATGTGGCGGTCGAGAAAGAGCGTGAGTGTACGGAAGATGGTGCTGCGGTCGGCCGTCACCATACGTTCTTCCAGTTCGCGCAGAGAGAGCGGCCTGCGTGCCCGTTCCAGTTCGTCATAGACCAAGAGCCGCATGGCGGTGGGTTTGATACCGTGAGAGGCGAGGGAGGTTTCACCCACGGAAAGCCTCACCCCCGGCCCCTCTCCGGGGAGAGGGGAGAGAGGAGAGGGGGGATTATTCTTGGTGATCTCTATCTTCGACATTCTATCTTTTATTTTATCTTCTCCTCGGTGAGGCTTCCGGTGCTGAGCCTTTCTTCTCCCCTCTCCTCGGAGAGGGGCCGGGGGTGAGGCTTTTGGGGGTGAGTCTTTCTTCTCCCCTCTCCCCGGAGAGGGGTCGGGGGTGAGGCTTCCGGTGCTGAGTCTTTCTTCTCCCCTCTCCCCGGAGAGGGGTCGGGGGTGAGGCTTCAATACTTAAACGAACTGCCTCCCGCGAATTCGCGTAGCAGGCTGGTGGGGGGCACCTGGTCGCCTGGCACGGGACGGAAGTAGTGGAGGAACTTGCGTAAGCGCTTGGCTTCGGCATACTCCGGCACGCGTTCGGGCACCTGTTCCAGAATGGGAAGCACCTGTGTGCGGAATACTCCCAGCTCGTAGAGCAGTGCGCTGTTAAAGGTGGCGTCGGCCTGCTCCTGGAAAGGGAATATCCACTTTTCCTCGCCGGCCTTCACGCTGGGGCAGCGTTTGATGGTCTCCAGTGCCGTGAATCCGCGGTACTTGTAGTCGCGTATGATACGGCGCAGCAGTCGGATGTCCACGGTGGGGATGTGGTTGTGGTCGTCCAGCTGGACGGTGGTCAGCGCCGAGACGTAGATGCGGAATTTCTGATGGTCGGGGATCTGACGCGTGAGGATGGGGTTCAGGGCGTGGTTGCCCTCCAGGATGATGACGTCCTCGGCTCCGATGCGCAGGCGTCGTCCCTCGAAGACACGCTCTCCGGTGGGGAAGTCGTAGCGTGGCAGTTCCACCTCCTCGCCCCGCAGCAGCGCATTCATCTGCTGGTTGAAGAAGGCGGTATCCACTGCCTCGATACACTCGAAGTCATATTCGCCGTTCTCGTCCTTCGGTGTGTCCACACGGTTTACGAAGTAGTCGTCCGTGCTCAGCGTGTGGGGTCTCAGTCCGCAGGCCATGAGCAGCGTGGCCAGTCGCTTGGCGGTGGTGGTCTTTCCGCTGCTGCTGGGGCCGGCGATAAGCACGAGGCGTGCCTGGCGCGAGGCGATTTCGTCGGCAATGTTCGAGAGTTTCTTCTCCTGCAGTGCCTCGCTCACATTGATGAGGTCGGTGGCGTGTCCGGCCAGGATGGCAGCGTTCAGCTCGCCCACCGTGCGTACGCCCAGGATGTCCTGCCAGCGATGGTGTTCGCGGATCACGTCGAGCATCTTCGTCTGCTCCACCATTTCCTCCAGTTGTGTGGGGTCGCTCTCCTTGGGGATGCGCAGGAGCAGTCCGTCGTAGAAGTGTATCAGGTCGAAGAGGCTGATCTGGCTCGTGCGCGTGAGCAGACAGCCATAGAAATAATCGATGGTGTCGCCCAGCTGGTAGTAGTTTGTGTACAGGTTGTCCTGGCTCTCGAGGAGCTGCACCTTGCTGGTCATCCCGTGTTGCTGAAACAGCTCGATGGCCTCCTCGATGGGACACTGTATGTAGCGTATGGGCATGTCGGCCTGGATGATCTCCTCCATGCGTCTCTTGATGCGGTGTACGTCCTCTGCCTCGATGGGGCGGCCGATGCGCAGGTCGCAGTAATAGCCTCGGCTCACCGGTGCGCCGATAATGAGCTGCGAGCCGGGGAAGAGGTCTTCCACCGCCTTGGCCAGGATGAAGAAGAGTGTGCGGCTGTAGGTGCGCATGCCCGTGTCGCTCTGCAGCGTCAGGAACTCTACGTCCTTGTTGTTATAGAAGCGATAGTTCATCCCCTCTACCTTATTATTAACGCGCGCGCACACGGGCGGGTAGGGGAGTTCCAGCCCCGAGAGGCGGTAGGCATCGTGAAGGGTAGCACCGAAGGGCAGATTGATTCGCTTCTTGTTATTCGTGCATCGTAGTTTCAGTTCGCTTGCCATGAGGGATTTAGTGTATAGTTTATAGTGTATAGTTTATAGTTTAAGGGTGTCAATCAGCTCTTGCATGCCCTCCGAGGCACCTTTCATGATGTGGTGGAAGGGGTGGCTGCTGTTCCACTGCACTGGCTTGGGGTCGATCAGGTAGATGGGTGATTCCTGGGGCACGTAGTATGTCAGTCCGGCAGCGGGATATACGTTCAGGCTGGTGCCGATGACGATGAGGATGTCTGCTTGCTCACAGAGCGTGACGGCGGTCTCGATTTGCGGTACCGGCTCGCCGAACCACACGATGAAGGGCCTCAGCTGGCTGCCGTCGGCTGCCGTGTCGCCCATGTGAACCTCCAGGTGGTCGGGTGGCAGTGTCTGGATGTAACGCGTATCGTTGGGCGAGAAGCTGCTGGTCACCTTCATCAGTTCTCCATGCAGATGGATGACCCGGCTGCTGCCGGCGCGTTCGTGCAGGTTGTCCACGTTCTGTGTGATGACCGTCACCTCGTCGAACATCTCCTCCAGGCGTGCCACGAGCCGATGGCCCAGGCAGGGCTCCACGTCCATCAGCTGGCGGCGGCGTTCGTTGTAGAATTCGGTCACTAACTGTGGATTGCGTGCCCATCCCTCGGGGGTGGCCACATCCTCCACATTATATTGGTCCCAGAGGCCTCCGTTGTCTCGAAACGTGCTGATTCCACTCTCGGCGCTCATGCCGGCGCCCGTCAGTACAACTACTTTCATAACCCACAATTTATCGAATTATCTGCAAAAATACTAAAAAAAACGGTACGTTTGTCCTTTAGATGAATAAAATGTCGTAATTTTGCGCTGCAAATCATAATAAGCACTGTAAGAATGGATAAAATAAGTTATGCACTGGGTCTGGGAATCGGGCAACAGATAAAGAACATGCATATCGAAGGCTTCAGCATCGAAGACTTCTCGCAGAGCATCCGCGACATCATCGAAGGCAACCCCACGGCAATGTCGAGCCGCGAAGCTCAGCAGATGCTGAACGAGTATTTTGAAAAGCAAGCCAAGGAGCAGGCCCAGCAGGCCATTGCCGAAGGGAAAGTGTTCCTGGAAGAGAATGCACGCCGCCCCGAGGTGACTCAGACCAAGAGCGGCCTGCAATACGAAGTGCTCAGCGAGGGCAGCGGTCGCAGCCCCAAGGCCACGGACACCGTGCGCTGCCATTACGAAGGACGCCTGCTCGACGGCTCGGTCTTCGACAGCAGCTACCAGCGTGGCGAGCCGGCCGACTTCGGGCTGAACCAGGTTATCGCCGGATGGACCGAGGGCGTGCAGCTCATGAAAGAGGGCGCCAAGTATCGCTTCTTCATCCCCTACCTGTTGGGCTATGGCGAGCGTGGCGCGGGGTCGAGCATTCCTCCCTACAGCACCCTCGTGTTCGATGTGGAACTGATAAAAGTTTTATAACCATAAATAACAAAAGAAGATGAAAAAGACAAGTATTATCCTGTCCGCCCTCGTGGCTGGCATGATGGCCGCCTGCACCAGCGGGACTCCCAAGGCCAATCTGACAAGTGACATTGACACCCTGAGCTACGCTATCGGTATGGCACAGTCGCAGGGTCTGAAGGACTATCTCTCGATGCGCATGGGCGTGGACACCGCCTACATGGACGCCTTCATCAAGGGCTTCAATGAGAGCGCAAAGTCGGGCGAAGACAAGAAGCAGAACGCCTACTATGCAGGTCTGCAGATCGGCCAGCAGGTGAGCCAGCAGATGCTGAAGAGCATCAATGACGACCTCTTCGGCAGCGACAGCACGAAGACCATCAGCCTCGACAACTTCATGGCAGGCTTCGTGGCCGGCACTACCGGCAAGGGCGGCCTGATGACCGTGGATTCAGCTTCGACCGTGGCACAGACCAAGATGCAGCAGGTGAAGGCCCGCCACATGGAAGAGGTCTATGGCGACAACAAGAAGCAGTGTGAGGAATTCATGGCCAACATCGCCAAGAAGGAAGGAATCAAGGCTCTGGATAACGGCGTGTATTATGAAGTGCTGACCGAGGGTAAGGGCGAGATTCCCTCCGACACCAGCCGTGTGAAGGTGCACTATGAGGGCCGTCTCATCAACGACACCATCTTCGACAGCAGCTACAAGCGCAATCAGCCCACGACCTTCCGTGCCAACATGGTTATCCCCGGATGGACCAACGCACTGACCCACATGCCCGTAGGCTCCAAGTGGAAGGTTTACATCCCGCAGGATCAGGCTTACGCCGACCGTGAGATGGGCCAGATCAAGCCGTTCTCGTGCCTTATCTTCACCATCGACCTGCTCGAGATTGAGAAATAACGCCGCATGAAGACGCTCAGGATTCTCCTTATCCTCCTGTTCTCGGTCAGCCTCGGGCTGCATGCCGAGAGCAAGAAGAAGGCCCAGGCCCCGACGGCCGCCGCCGCTGCGAAGGGCGACGTGCTGGACATCGACACGTTCAGCTACTACTATGGTCGTGCAAACACCCATGGCCTGCGCGAGTATCTGGTGCAGCGTCTGGGCGTGGACACCGCCTACATCGAGGATTTCCTCAAGGGCTTCAAGACGTCCGAGTTCAGCAAGAAGGACATGCGCGAGAAGGCTCGTCTGGCAGGTATCGAGATACGCAAGCAGCTCGAGGAGCAGATCTTGCCCAGCTCGAACAAGCAGGTGAACGACTCGGTGGACATGCTGAACAAGGAACTCTTCATCGAAGGCTTCCGCCGTGGCATCAGCCGCGAGCCGTGGTCCATCAGCATGGACAGCACACAGATGCTCATTAAGAAGCAGCTGGACTACTACACCCGAGTGAACAACGAGCGCAAGTTTGCCGCCAACAAGAAGGCTGGCGAGGACTTCCTCGTAGCCAACTCGATGAAGGAGGGCGTGGTGGTCACCTCCAGCGGTCTGCAGTACAAGGTACTCAGCAAGGGCACGGGAGCCATTCCTAAGCCTACGGACAAGGTCTCGGTGCACTATGAGGGCCGCCTCGTGGACGGAACCGTCTTCGACAGCAGCTACCAGCGCAAGCGCCCTGCTACGTTTGCCGTGAACCAGGTCATCCAGGGATGGATACAGGCACTCACGATGATGCCCGTGGGCAGCAAGTGGGAAATCTATGTACCGCAGGAGCTGGCCTATGCTGAGAGGGACCAGGGAAAGATACCTCCCTTCTCCTGCCTCATCTTTACGGTCGAACTGCTGGAAATCGTCCAGTAAGCCGATGACAGGCATCCTATTCCGGAAGGCACCTCCCCTCGAGGTGCCTTCTGTGCGTAATGCCCCCTGTGAGGACATTTATGTTATCCCGATGCGTGGCTTTTGCCCCTTCTGGCCGACAAACAGTGCTCTTCGGGACAAATTCTCCAGTCTTTTTGCCTACTTTTCGCGATAAAATGCGATGCGAAACATTTTTTTTATTATCTTTGCTGACAATTAGTAACTATAAAATGTGTTTCGGCATGGAAAAGATAGACAATCTTGACAAAAAGATACTCGAGATTATCTCCTGCAACGCACGTATTCCGTTCAAGGACGTAGCGGCAGAGTGCGGAGTGAGTCGGGCAGCCATCCATCAGCGTGTGCAGCGCCTGATCGACATGGGAGTGATCGTCGGGTCGGGGTATCATGTGAATCCCGTCAGCCTGGGTTATGCCACGTGTACCTACGTAGGTATCACGCTCGAGCGCGGATCGATGTACAAGCATGTGGTGTCCGAGTTGGAGAAGATTCCCGAGATCGTGGAGTGCCACTACACGACGGGCCCGTACACGATGCTCATCAAGCTGTTTGCCCGCGACAATGCCCATTTGATGGAGCTCCTCAACAACCGCCTCCAGGAGATTCCCGGCGTGACGGCTACCGAGACCCTTATCTCGCTCCGCCAGAGTATTAAGAAGGAAGTGCCCATCGGTGCACAGGCCGTGGAGCACATCCCCTCACGTTTAGACGAGGCATGAAAGCATCATCGTTCGACTGGGAAACCCGCCTCGACGCCGCCCTCGGCACGCCTCCCTCGCCCGGGGAGCGCAGGCCCGTCATTGGAATTACGGGCAACTTCGGCGCCAAAGGTTGCGAGCTGGCCGAGGGATATTACACGTCGGTGCTGCGTGCGGGCGGCGTGCCCGTGGTCATCCCGCCGTATGGCGATGTGGCTATGCTCGACAGCCTGCTCGACCGCCTCGACGGCATCGTGCTCAGCGGCGGGGCCGACCTCAACCCGCTCTTCGCGGGAGCCGAGCCAGTGCCCGGCCTCCACGGCGTCTGCCCGCAGCGCGATGAGGCCGAGCTGCGTCTCATCCGCATGGCCTACTACCGACAGATCCCGATGCTGGGCATCTGCCGCGGCATCCAGATGCTGGTTGCCGCACTGGGCGGCGAGGTGTATCAGGACCTGGGGAGCCAGTATAAAGAAGCTCCCCTCATCAAGCACGACCAGGAGATGCCGCGCGAATATGCCTCCCACACCGTGGACATCGTGCCCGACAGCCTGCTCTCCCGCATCATGTCGGGGGTAGCGTCGCTGCCCGTGAACTCGTTCCACCATCAGGCCGTACGCACCGTCGGTCCCCGCTTCCGCGTATGTGCCCAGGCACCGGACGGAGTCATCGAGGCGGTGGAAAGCACGGAGCATAAGAGCCTGCTGGGCGTTCAGTGGCACCCCGAGTGCTTCATCCTGCGAGGCGACGAGACCATGCTGCCCATCTTCCGTTGGCTGACAGCCGAGGCCGCGAACTATCGTGAGGCCCGCGACGTACATCGCCGCATCCTGACGCTCGACAGCCATGAGGATACCCCCATGCACTTCCAGGAGGGCGACAATGCAGCCCTCTTCCGCCGGCGCAGCGACCGCGTCCTCGTGGACCTGCACAAGATGGCCGAGGGCGGGCTCGACGCCAGCATCATGGTGGCCTATCTGCCCCAGGGGGAGCGCACGCCCGAGGCACATGCCCAGGCCACCGCTACGGCCGACCGCCTGCTCTCTCAGATCGAGCAGATGGTGGAGGGGAACGCCGAATACGTGGGCCTGGCCCGCACGCCCGACGACCTCTACCGTCTCAAACGGGAAGGCCGACGCGCCATCATGCTCGGCATCGAGAACGGATATGCCGTGGGACACGACCTCGGTCTCGTAGAGCACTTCCGCCGCCGCGGCGTGGTATATATGACCCTGTGCCATAATGGCGACAACGACGTGTGCGACTCGGCACGCGGCAACAGCGAGCATGGCGGGCTGAGCAACTTCGGCCGCGAGGTGGTGGGCGAGATGAACCGCCTCGGGATGATGGTCGATCTGAGCCACGCCAGCGAGAAGAGCTTCTACGATGCGCTGGAGGTGAGTGCCCGCCCCATCGTATGCAGCCACAGCAGCGCCCGTGCGCTCTGTGACCATCCCCGCAATCTGACCGACGACCAGATGCGCGCCCTGGCACGCAGCGGCGGAGTGGCCCAGGTGACGTTCTACGATGGTTTCCTGCGCCTGGGCGGCGGAGCCTCCATCCTCGACGCAGTGGCCCACCTGCGCCACATGGTCGATGTGATGGGCGTGGAACACGTGGGCATCGGGACCGACTTTGACGGCGACGGCGGTGTGCCCGGCGTGGCCGATGCATCGGAACTGATCAACCTGACCCGTCGCCTGCTGCGCGAACACTTCTCCGAGGCCGACCTGCGTCTCATTTGGTCTGAAAATTTCATGCGTGTCATGCGGCAGGTGCAGACGCCATAGGCCTCACCCCTCGGAGGAGAGTGTTCCATCGGGCTACGGAACACGTTCCATCGGCTCCCGAAGCACGTTCCTCCGGACGGTGAGGTATAGACCACTTTTTCGTACAATTTACTATGTAAAGAAAAATGATATGATAGAACGACTGATATATATGCTGGGTGCCGGCCTGCTGATGGGGCTGGCTTCCTGTGGCGGGCGCACAGCCCGCACGGCCCGCACGCCCGACACCATCGCCCTGGCTCCCTGTCCGCGCTTTGATGCTGACAGCGCCATGAATCACATCGTGCGGCAGTGCGACTTCGGACCACGCATTCCGGCGAGCCAGGCTGCCGAACGCTGTGTCGAATACATTAAGGCCGCCTTCGAGCAATACGGTGCCGAGGTGGGGACACAGAGCTTCGAAGCCTCGCTCTACGACGGCTACCTCCACCAGGGACGCGAGATGGTAGCACGGCCTCACGGCACGAAGTATGCGGCCACCAACATCATCGCCCGCCTGAACACAGCCAACCCCGACCGTCTGCTGCTCTGTGCCCACTGGGATTCCCGCCCCTGGGCCGACAGCGACCCTCTGGAGCGCAACTGGCAGAAACCCGTACCGGCCGCCAATGACGGCGCCAGCGGCGTGGCCGTCCTGCTCGAGCTGTGCCGCCTGCTTCAGCAGAAACCCATTCCCGTGGGCATCGACTTCGTATGCTTCGATGCCGAGGACGTAGGCGCGCCCCAGTGGGCACGTCCCGAGGACGACGAGGAAAGCGGCTGGTGCCAGGGTTCGCTCTTCTGGGCCCGTAAGGCGAAGTCCGACGGCTATCGTGCTCGCTATGGCATCCTGCTCGATATGGTGGGCGGCCGTGGCAGCACCTTCTCCCGCGAGATGGTCAGCCGTCGCTATGCCGACCCCGTGGTGGACATGGTGTGGCGCCTGGCACATCAGCTGGGCTACGGGCACTACTTCCCCCTGCGCGACGGCGGTTTCCTCACCGACGACCACGTGAACGTGAACCAGACGGCCCGCGTGCCGTGTATCGACATCGTGCCCTACTTTGAGGCCGGGCCCAGCAGCTTCGGCCCCACATGGCACACCGTCGACGACACACCCGAGAACATCGACCCCCACGTGCTTGCCGCAGTGGGGCAGACACTGACACAACTCCTATACAACGAAGCACAGACGTATGACAATTAACGAACTGCAAGACGAAGTCATCGAAGAGTTTACCGGATTCGATGACTGGATGGACCGCTACCAGCTGCTCATCGATATGGGCTCCGACCAGCCCCCTTTGGCCGAACAATACAAGACACCGCAGAATCTCATCGATGGCTGTCAGAGCCGTGTGTGGCTGCAGGCCGACCTCGTGGACGGACTTGTCCACTTCCAGGCCGAGAGCGACGCACTCATCGTCAAGGGCATCGTGACCCTGCTGCTGCGCGTGCTCAGCGACCACACGCCGCAGGAGATTCTCGATGCCGACCTCTATTTCATCGACCGCATCGGCCTGCGCGAGCACCTCTCTCCCACGCGTAGCAACGGCCTCCTGGCCATGCTCAAGCAGATGAAGATGTACGCCCTGGCCTTCAAGGCTATACAGAAATAATCCCCCGACCCTGTGCGATGAAGATAGGAAACATCGACCTGGGCGAGCGCCCCGTGCTGCTGGCACCGATGGAGGATGTCACGGATATCGGTTTCCGCCTGCTGTGCCGGCAGATGGGAGCCGCTATGGTCTATTCCGAATTCGTGTCCAGCGACGCCCTCATCCGGCTGGTGAACAAGAGCCTGGAGAAACTTCGCGTCTGCGACGACGAGCGTCCCGTGGCCGTGCAGATATATGGCAAGGACGTGGATGCCATGCGCGAGGCAGCCCGCATCGTCGTGGACCATGCGCGGCCCGACGTGCTCGACCTCAACTTCGGCTGCCCGGTGAAGAAGGTGGCCGGAAAGGGCGCCGGCGCCGGACTTTTGCAGAACGTGCCGCAGATGCTCTCCATCGCACGTGCCGTAGTCGATGCCGTGCCCGGCACACCCGTCACGGCGAAGACCCGCCTGGGATGGGACATGAACCACCTCATCATCGAGGACCTGGCCGAGCAGCTGCAGGACTGTGGCATCCAGGCACTCACCATCCACGGGCGCACGCGCTCCCAGATGTACACCGGCGAAGCCGACTGGGAGCCCATCGGACGTGTGAAGCGTAACCCGCGCATCCACATCCCCATCATCGGCAACGGCGACATCGCCACGCCAGAGCGCGCCCGCGAATGTTTCGATCGCTATGGCGTGGATGCCATCATGGTGGGCCGGGCCACCTTTGGCCGCCCGTGGATCTTCCGCGAGATACGCGACTATCTGGACGGCAAGCCGGCCTCCACCGAGGGCATCGACTGGAAACTCGACGTGCTCCGGCAGCAGGTGCTCACCAGCGTGGAGCGCATCGACGAATACCGAGGCATCCTACATGTGCGGCGCCACCTGGCTGCTTCGCCCCTCTTCAAGGGCATCCCCAATTTCCGCGAGACCCGCATCCGCATGCTGCGTGCCGAGACGGTGGCCGACCTCTTCGGCATCATGGAGGAGATACGAGACATCCTGCACAGCAGCCCAAACTCTATCCCCCCTCATGCAGAACAAAATAACTATGAACTGTGAACTATGCACTACGCACTCTGAACTATGAACTACGAAATAATGGCCCCCGTGGGCTCGCCTGATTCGCTGGCTGCTGCATTGCGCGCCGGTGCCGACAGCATCTACTTCGGCATCGAGAACCTGAACATGCGTGCCCACTCCGCCTCCACCTTTACCATTGACGACCTGCGGTATATCGCCGAGGAATGCCGGCGTTGCGGAGTGAAAAGCTATCTGACGGTGAACACCATCATCTACGGCGAAGACCTCCCGCTCATGCGCCGCATCCTGGACGCAGCCCGCGAGGCCCGGATATCGGCAGTCATCGCCTCGGACATCGCCGTCATGCTCTACTGTCGCCAGATAGGGCAGGAGGTACACCTCTCCACGCAGCTCAACATCAGCAACATCGAGGCGCTCGAGTTCTATGCCCAGTTTGCCGATGTGGTGGTACTGGCCCGCGAGCTGAACCTCGACCAGGTGGGCGAGATACACCGGGAGATAGCACGCCGGAACGTCTGCGGCCCCTCCGGTCAGCCCGTGCGCATCGAGATGTTCTGCCATGGTGCCCTCTGCATGGCCGTGAGCGGTAAGTGCTATCTCAGCCTGGACAACACCGGGCGAAGCGCCAACCGCGGCGAGTGCATGCAACTCTGTCGGCGCACATACACCGTGCGCGACCGCGAGACGGGAACCGAGCTGGACATCGACCGCAAGTACATCATGTCGCCGCGCGACCTGAAGACCATCCGCTTCCTGGACCGCATGATGCAGGCCGGCGTGAGGGTGTTCAAGATAGAAGGACGTGCACGAGGGCCCGAATATGTAGATACCGTCGTGCGCTGCTATCGCGAGGCCATCCAGGCCGTACAGGACGGCACGTTCACCGAGGAGCGGAAGGACGAATGGGACCGCCGCCTGGCCCGTGTCTTCAACCGCGGCTTCTGGGATGGCTACTACCTGGGGCAGACGATGGGCGAATGGAGCGAGGTGCACGGGTCGATGGCCACCGAACGCAAGGTCTATGTGGGCCGAGGCGTGAAGTACTACAACCGTCTCTCCGTGGCCGAATTCAAGATAGAAGCCTCGCCCCTGAGCGTGGGCGACCGCATCCTCGTCACCGGTCCTACCACCGGCGCCCTGGAGTCCACCGTCGAGGAGATACGCTTCGATCTTCGTCCTGTCCAGACCGCCGTCCAGGGCCAGCACATCAGCATCCCCTTGCCGAAAAAGATACGCCCCAGCGACAAGCTGTTCAAACTGGTGAAGGCGGAGTGAGGATAATGTGACATGACTATTTGTGGCAGAAAGAACAGATGAATGACTTAGAACCGATAAAGCGCAGGATTTACGAGATCCGTGGCCGGAAAATCATGTTGGACGCCGACCTTGCTGAACTATACTGTGTAGAAACCCGTGCACTTAATCAGGCTGTCAAGAGAAACATCGAACGTTTCACTGATGATTTCATGTTCCCTTTAACAAGAGAAGAATGGGAATCCTTGAAAGCAAACAGCCAGCATACTTCTATTTTAACATCACAAAATGTGATCTTAAAGAAAAACGGTCGAGGTCAGCACAGCAAGTATCCGCCACTTGCTTTCACTCGCGCTCAGCTGGATGCTATCAGCGATGCCTTGATGGAATTACAGAATCAAGATAATCGTCATCCCTCGCTGCCGGAGATTGGCTATATGGCGATTCAGAAGCGTAGGGAAAAGGAAAGAGAATAACTAACCAAACTTAACCAATAAACCGCAATGAAAACCAAAGGACTTTCTTTCTTAGTGTTGATGGTGTGGGCCGTGGTAGCATCGGCTCAGACACCGAAAGACGTAAAGTACACGTTTACCGAGGCTGCTGACCTCACGCTCATCGGGCGGCTCTTCAGCGACAACCCCATCCCGTACCATCGTGTGGACACCAGTCGCTTCCATGGCTTCACGTCTGGCGAGAACTTCCAGGTGCGCCAGAGTGCCGGCATCGCATGTGTCTTCCGCACGAACTCCACTGTTATCTCCGTGCAGACGCAGTATGGCCAGCTGAGCTTCCCCGCCAATACGATGGGACTCGCTGCACGCGGCTACGACCTCTACATCCGCAAGGACGGACGCTGGCTCTATGCCAATAGCGCTGTGGCTGGCGACAAGAACCTGGACAGCAACGTCATACTGAACCGCGACATGGACAATACGGAAAAGGAATGTATGATTTACCTGCCCATGTACAGCGAGGTGAAGGGCCTGAAAATCGGTGTGCAGGAGGGGGCTTCCATAGAGCCTATGGACAATCCATTCCGTCATCGTATCGTCTTCTTTGGCAGCAGCTTCACTCACGGAGTGAGCACCTCGCGCACCGGCATGAGCTACCCCTTGCAGCTGGAGCGTGCCACGGGACTGCACGTCGTAAGCCTGGGCTGCTCGGGCAACTGCAAGCTGCAGCCGTATTTCTGCGACGTGCTCTGTGCCGCACAGGCCGATGCCTTCGTCTTCGACACCTTCTCGAACCCCAGCATCCCCGAGATTGAGCAGCGCCTCTTCCCCTTCATCGAGAAGTTGCAGAAGGCCCATCCCGGCGTGCCCCTCATCTTCCAGCGCACCATCTACCGCGAGCGTCGCAACTTCAACACGGCTGTGGAGAAGTTCGAACGTGCCCGTCAGGAGCGTGTCGGGGAACTGATGAAGGAGGCCTGCAAGCGCTACAAGGACGTATATTATGTGACGGTAACGAACGCTACATCGCCCACCCACGAAACCAGCGTGGACGGTACGCATCCCGGCGACTATGGCTATACGCTCTGGGCAGAGTCGCTCCGCAAGCCGCTTGTGAAGATTCTCAAGAAATATGGCATTCGCTAAACCTCTGCTCGCAGCAGAGGGCGGGCGATGGTGGATGCTGCTGGGCATGTTGTGCGGCATCATGTCGCTCTCTGCCCGCACCTATCGCCTGCACCGATGGCACATTGCTCCTGGCCACTACAGCGGTATTACGCCGCTGGGTGGCGGGCGCTATGCCGTGGTGTCGGACAAGGATTCCCTGGCCGGATTCCATGTCTGGTTGGTGGACATCGACTCGTTGTCAGGCCGGGTGACCGATGTGCGGGATGAAGGACTCTGCGGAGTGCCCTTCCCCACGCAGCGGGATGCCGAGGGAGTGGCCTATTGCTCCGACCGCCAGACAATCTTCGTCAGCGGCGAGGCGGACCAGCGCATCCTGGAGCACCGGCTCGACGGGACGCTCTCGGGAAATGAGTTACAGGTACCCGAGGCATTGGGCTTAGCACACATCCAGCCCAACCGTGGGTTCGAGGCACTGTGCTATGACCCCGTGGGGCAACTCTTCTGGACATGTACCGAGTCGGCTCTTCGCAGCGACTCTGCCCTTGCGCTTCGGCTTGTCGGCTTCGGTCTCGACATGAAGCCTCGCGTTACGCATCACTATACCTTGTCTGCACGCCGCTCGCGCAACCAGGGCCGCGACCATTATCATGGAGTGGTGGCCATGACTGCGATGGCCGACGGCAGCCTGCTCGTCCTGGAACGCGAGGCTCGCATCGCCCGCCACTACAACGGAAGCCGTTGCTGGAACCGCCTGTTCCGCTTCTTCCCCGCTACGGGCGAGAAGCAGCAACTCAGCGCGTGGCAGACTCGCTTCACGGTGGTGAACACACGTTTTGCCAACTACGAAGGCATGTGCCTCGGCCCTCGGCTCGCCGACGGGCGGCAGACCTTGCTGCTCCTCGCCGACTCTCAGGGAGGCTATGCCCGTGGCCCGTGGCGCCTGAAGGACTATCTGCAGGTACTCTTCCTGAACGGCAAAGAATGTGCCGTAACGAAATAGAGTGCGGCGCGGAGTTGCATATATGAGAAAAAGTTATTACCTTTGCCGCGAATTTGACCCGCTTTTCTTGCAATGGAGTCTAAGAAACTGAACCGCTTGTTGCAGCAGACCGTCTCGGAGTTGTCCCAGACCTCATCTTTATATGGTCTCTGCCATGAGTGTGACGACGGTGCCCCCCTGCCTTCGGGCCCGATTTTGACAGAGATTGTGGAACTCTGTCGTGAGATACTCTTCCCTGGTTTTTACGGGAAGTCGAACATCAGCATTCAGACACTCGTCTATCACATCGGTGTGTGTGTCGAACGCCTGCACACATTGCTGGCAGGCCAGATAGAGGCCGCCCGCTGCCTGCCTTCGGGCAGCGATGTGGAGCAGAAGAGTGCGACCGAGATTGCCGCCGCCTTTATCGGGCGCCTGCCTGCCCTGCGTGCGGTGCTGGCTACGGACGTCGAAGCTGCCTACAAGGGCGACCCTGCTGCCGAGTCCATCGGGGAGATAATCAGCTGCTATCCCGTGATAAAGGCTGTCACCAACTACCGCATCGCTCACGAGCTGCTTCTCCTGGGCGTACCCCTTATCCCCCGCATCATTACCGAGATGGCTCATAGCGAGACGGGCATCGATATCCATCCGGCGGCCACCATCGGTTCTCATTTCACCATCGACCATGGCACCGGAGTGGTCATTGGTGCCACATGCATTATCGGAAACAACGTGAAACTCTACCAGGGTGTGACGCTTGGAGCAAAGAGCTTTCCGCTCGACGATGAGGGGAACCCTATCAAGGGTATCCCACGCCATCCCATCCTGGAGGATAATGTCATCGTATATAGTAACGCTACCGTGCTGGGACGCATCACGATAGGACGCGGCTCGGTCATTGGCGGAAACGTCTGGGTGACCGAGAGTACCAAGCCTGGCGAACAAATAGTACAAGGAAAGAAAATACGAAGCTACGCAAAAGAAACAGTAGTAAAACCAGAAGATTATGGCGGACTTTGAGATGATTGCCAAGACCTTTCAGGGCTTGGAGAGCGTGCTGGCACAGGAACTGACGGAACTGGGCGCAGACAATGTACAGATGGGTCACCGGATGGTGTCCTTCACAGGAGACAAAGAGATGCTTTACCGTGCGAACTTCAATCTGCGCACGGCCATCCGCATCCTGAAGCCTATCAAGCACTTCCGTGCTACGACGGCCGACGAGGTGTACGATGCCGTGAAGGCCATCGACTGGAGTGAATACCTGTCCCTCAACACGTCGTTTGCCGTGGACAGCGTCGTCTATAGCAGCGAATTCCGGCACAGCAAGTTTGTGGCATACAAGGTGAAGGACGCCATTGTCGATCAGTTCCGTGAGCGCCAGGGCGAGCGTCCCAATATCCATATCACGAACCCGGACATCCAGCTGCATATTCATGTGGCAGAGTATGACTGCACGCTCAGCCTTGACAGCAGCGGCGAGAGCCTGCATCGCCGAGGCTATCGGCAGGAGAGTGTCGAGGCGCCTCTGAACGAGGTGCTGGCCGCAGGCATCGTGCTGATGACGGGCTGGAGGGGCGAATGTGATTTCATCGACCCCATGTGCGGCAGCGGCACCATCCCCATCGAGGCGGCTCTTATCGCACGTGGCATCGCTCCCGGTGTCTATCGCAAGGAGTATGCTTTCGAGAAGTGGCCCGACTTTGACCGCGAACTCTTCGACCGCATCTATGAGGATGACTCGCGGGAACGTCCATTCGAACATCACATCTACGGCTACGACGTCAATCGCAACGCTGTGGCCATCGCCACACGCAATGTCAAGGCTGCCGGACTCAGCAAGGAGATAACTATCGACCAGCGCGATATTGCCGACTTCACTCAGCCGGAGCAGCGAGCCATCCTCGTCACCAATCCCCCTTACGGCGAACGCATCTCCTCGCCCGACCTGCTGGGCCTCTACAAGACCATCGGCGAAAGGCTGAAGCATCAGTTCGTGGGCAACGATGCCTGGGTGCTCAGCTATCGTGAGGAGTGCTTTGACAAGATAGGCCTGAAGCCATCGCTGCGCACACCGCTCTTCAACGGCTCGCTCGAATGTGAGCTGCGCAAGTACCAGATGTTTAGCGGACGATTTAACGATATGCGGGCAGACGGGCAAGACATCAAGACACCGCAGGAGCGTCGCCTCATGGCCGACCACAAGCGCTTCAAGCAACATCGCGAGTTCCGGGAGCGTCTGGATGATGATCCCGAAGAGCGCATGCGAGACCGTCGCGAGGAGCGACGCAATGCCTTCTCGCGTCGTGGCGGCGAGGATAACGACCGCCGGTCGCGCTTTGCCAATCGAGGCGAACGTCCTGCACGTCGGCCCTCGAGCCGAAACCCCTTTGCTCCGCATGCCGAGGAGGGCGAGCGTGGCGGCCGCAACGAATGGCGTGAAGAACGCAGGGAGGGCCGCAACGAAGGCTTCCGTGAGAAGCGTGGCTTCAAGGGCGGTAAGGACTTCGGACACAAGAACTATGGCAAAGGCGGAGGGCGCAAGGACTTTGGCCGTGGCAATAAAGGAAGAACGTATGGCGATGAAGAGGATTAAGTTAATGGCTGCAGCTATGATAATGGCCACTGCAACCATGCAGGCGCAGAAGAACTTTACGCTGGACGACCTGCTCTCCGGTGGCAGCACCTTCTGGCAGCTGCAGCCCGAGAACCGCTACACCCAGTGGTGGGGCAACACAGCCATCGAGACTACACCCGAGGCGGTGAAGGACCTGCTCACGGGCGATACACTCTTCACCGTGGAGCAGCTCAACACGTGGGCCGGTGACAAAGTCGTGCACAGCGGGCACAACCTCTCGTTCCCTTACCCCGCAGAATCGCTTGTGCTCTGCCGCACGCCGCAGAAGCGCGTGCTCATCGACTTCCAGAAACATGTGTCGGCATGGAGTCAGTCGGTGCCTGCCGAGGCAAAGAATCAGGACTGGAACCCTCTGAGCCGCAATCTGGCCTTCACCATCCAGGGCAACCTCTATGTTGTGACCTCCAGCGGCGAACAGCGCCAGCTGACTACGGATGGCAGCACCGACGGCTCGGAGAACATCGTTTACGGACAGAGTGTGCACCGCAACGAGTTTGGTATCGAAAAGGGTACCTTCTGGAGCCCCGACGGACAGCAGCTGGCCTTCTATCGCATGGACCAGAGCATGGTGCCCAGCTACCCGCAGGTGGACCTCACGCAGCGCATCGCTCAAGCCTACACCGACCATTATCCCATGGCAGGCGAAACCAGCCATCAGGTGCGGGTGGGCATCTATGATGTCAGGAGCCAGCAAACCGTCTATCTCGATTTGGCAGGGGAGGCAGAGGACTATCACACCAACCTTTCCTGGTCGCCCGATGGCAAGACACTCTACATCTTCGAGCTCGACCGCGCACAGCGCCACATGCGACTCTTCGCCTATGACGCTGCGACGGGGAAGCGGCAGAATATGCCCATCTTGGAGGAGCGACATCCCAAGTACGTGGAGCCGCTGCATGGGCTGGCCTTCCTGCCGTGGGACAAGAGGAAAGCCATCATGCAGTCGCGGCGTGACAACTGGAACCACCTGTACCTCGTGGACTTCTCGACACATATGTACCCCGAGCTTCACGAGGCAGAGGGAGGCGGTCAGGTGGCCGACGGCGTGAAGGTCGTGTGTCTGACGCCTGGCCGCTTTGAGGTGCAGGAGTTTGTGGGCTTCGACGTGAAGACACGTAGTATCATCTTCCGCAGCAACGAGAGCGATCCGCGCCGCAGCTGTCTGTATCGCCTGAACGTGAAGTCGGGCAAGAAAACGATGATAGGCAGTGAGGACGGTGTGCATCAGGCTGTACTGAGCAGCGACGGCACACAGCTCATCGACCGCTACACGTCGCCTACAGTTCCACGCAGCATCTCCGTCTTCAACACCGCTACCGGTAAGGGACACAATATCCTGACGGCTGCCGATCCGTGGAAAGAGAAGGGCTACAATATTCCCGAGATAACAAGTGGCAGCATCAAGGCTGCCGACGGAAAGACCGACCTCTACTATCGCATGGTGAAGCCTGTGGGCTTCGACAGCAGCAAGCGCTATCCCGCCGTGGTCTATGTCTATGGCGGGCCGCATGCTCACAATGTAGATGCCCGATGGCACTGGGGGCTGCGAGGTTGGGAGGCCTACATGGCCCAGCTGGGATATCTCGTCTTTGTGCTTGATAACCGTGGCAGCGAATGGCGTGGACTCTCCTTCGAGCAGGCCACCTACAAGCATCTGGGCGAGGTGGAGATGCAGGACCAGCTCGAGGGAGTCAAGTTCCTCAAGAGTCTGCCCTATGTGGATGCCTCCCGCCTTGGAGTACATGGCTGGAGCTTCGGTGGGTTCATGACCACGAGCCTCATGTGCACGTATCCCGATGTCTTCAAGGTGGGTGTGGCCGGCGGCCCGGTCATCGACTGGAAGTACTATGAGGTGATGTATGGCGAGCGCTACATGAGCACGCCGCAGGAGAACCCCGACGGCTATGCTTCTACCAGTCTGCTGGGCAAGGCAGCCAACCTCAAGGGACGCCTCCAGATTATCTACGGATACAACGACCCCACGTGTGTGCCCCAACACACGCTTTCTTTCATACGAGCATGCATCGATGCCGGTACGCAGCCCGATCTGTTTACCTATCCTGGCGATGGGCACAACATGTTCGGGCGTGACCAGATTCATCTCCATGAACGCATCACCAGATATTTCGAGGACTATTTGAAATAAATAATAAGGATATGACAAAAGAAGAACGCTGGGAAAGGCATTATGCCGAAATGATGATATTCTTGACGCGTAACGCACGTCGGCCGTCAAAGTATTATGCCGAAGAACGGGCCATGGTGGAGTGGTTCAAGCATAACCGTAAACTTCTTCGCCGGGGCGAGATGCTGCCAGAGCGTGTGGAGCGTTTCCGCAAGCTGCAGGAAAAGGCAGGCTGTTTAGTACGAGTGAACCAGTTCCTGTACACCGATGAGGCCAATGCCCATCGGGACAAGCTCGGCATGCACACCATCCTCTTGCTGGGCAGCGGCGGCCGCGAGCACGCACTGGCATGGAAGATTGCCCAGTCGCCGCGTGTTCTGCGTCTCTTCATTGCGCCCGGCAATGCCGGTACGTCTCTGGTGGGCGAGAATGTCCCGCTGCGGGCTGACGATTTCGATGCCATTCGCGACTTTGTGCTTCGCAACGAGGTGACGATGGTAGTCGTGGGGCCCGAGGATCCGCTTGTGAAGGGCATCGCCAATTACTTTCAGGCCGATGCGGAGCTGTGCAAGATTCCCGTTATCGGTCCGAGCAGTGAGGGCGCTCGCCTCGAAGGGAGCAAGGATTTTGCAAAGGAGTTCATGCAGCGCCACGGCATCCCCACAGCCTCCCATCGCACTTTCACCCGAGAGACACTCTCCGAGGGCAAGGCTCATCTGGCCACCCTGCGCCCCCCCTATGTGCTGAAGGCCGATGGCCTCTGTGCCGGCAAGGGCGTACTCATCCTGCCCACTCTAAAGGAAGCTCAGCACGAGTTGGAGGAGATGCTGGGCGGTATGTTCGGCTCGGCCAGCGACCGTGTGGTGATCGAGGAGTTCCTGAGCGGAGTGGAGTGTTCCGTCTTTGTGCTCACCGATGGGCGCGATTATGTCATCCTGCCCGAGGCCAAGGACTATAAGCGCATTGGCGAGGGTGATACCGGGCTGAACACCGGTGGCATGGGCAGCGTGAGCCCGGTTCCGTTTGCCGATGCTGAGTGGATGCGTCGTGTCGAGCAGCGTATCATACGTCCCACCATCGAGGGACTGGCCCAGGAAGGCATCGACTATCGTGGCTTCATCTTCTTCGGGCTCATCAATGTCGGTGGCGACCCGAAAGTCATTGAATACAATGTGCGTATGGGCGATCCCGAGACCGAGAGCGTGATGTTGCGCATCAAGAGCGACTTAGTGGACCTCCTTGAGGGGGTGGCCACACGCACGCTTGCCAAGCGGCATATCGAGATAGACCCGCGCGCGGCTGTCAGTGTGATGCTGGTCAGCGGCGGTTATCCCGGCCATTACGAGAAAGGCTATCCCATCACGGGCCTCGATGCCGTGAAGGAGAGCATTGTCTTCCATGCTGGAACGGCCGAGAAGGATGGCCGTGTGGTTACCAATGGCGGACGTGTGCTGGCTGTGAGCAGCTATGGGGAGGATAAGGAAAAGGCGCTGGCGACCAGCTTCCATGAGGCATCGAAAATCCGCTTCTCAAAGAAGTATTTCCGTCGTGACATCGGGAAGGACCTGGATTGAACGCCTTCTCTCCCGGAAGCGTGATTTGCCAGATTGATAGATCAAATCATTAGATAGGCTATCGCAAAGAGTTATTTTCAGAATCGAGTGGCAGAGAGCGTGATGACGCTCCCTGCCTGTATCGTGTTCTCCGCCCTACTGTGGTGGATAGATGGTCTCGACCCTCTGAACATCGCCAGCTGGATGGTGTGTCTGTTCACCACCTATGTGCTCACCGAGCTGGACAATGTCTTCCAGCTCATCCGCTTCCGCACCCGTCTTGTTCCCTGCTTCTGGCTCTTCGTATCTGCCTGCCTGAACTACGTCCACCCGCTCTTCGAGGTGCAGTTGCCGGCTTGCTGTATGGCCCTCTCGTGCTTCTTCCTGCTCCGCTGCTATCAGCATCTCATGCCCGTGGGCAGTGTGTTCCACTCTTTCCTCTTCCTTTCCCTGGGCAGCCTGCTCTTTGCTCCCATGCTCCTGCTGGCCGTGCCGCTCTATGTCTGTCTGCATGTGTACATGAGCGTGAAGAAGTGGCGTACTCTGTGGGCCGCCGTGATCGGGTTGCTGTTGCCGTATGCCGGGTGGAGCTTGTGGTGCATGTGGTTCGATGACTTCCAGCCCCTTGCCGCCCATTTCCAGGAGTATCTCCTGTTGCCGTCGGCCGAGCAGTATCTCGCCATCCCGGCGTCTCACCTCGTATCTGCAGTGTTGCTGGTCGTGCTCTGCTGGGTGGGCATTGTTTATTATGTGGCCACCAGCTTTAGCGAAAAGATACGTGTGCGCATGCTGTTCAACGTTTTCATCGTGCTCTGCCTCTGCCTCATGGCTGGCATGGTGGGCCTGCCAGCATGGCACGCCACGACCGTGGGCTTGTTCCTCGTGGTGTCTTCACCGCTTGTGGCCCGCTTCTTCACTCTCACGCACAGCCGCTGGACCAATTGGTGCTTCATCCTCGTCTCCCTCCTCCTCCTTGGCCTTGCTGTGTGGAGTGTTAAAATACAATAATGCTAAGTTAAAAGTTTCACCTTTTCCTTTGCATAGCTCCCGTTTATTCGTACCTTTGCAGTGGAATAGAGAGAAATGCCGTATCTGACAACCCTTGCCGAGGCAAGGGAAAGACATAAAAGACAAGAGAAATGAAACAATTCCGTTTGATTGACAACGTGATGGGGTGGCTTGCCTTTGCCATTGCGGCTGTCGTGTATTGCTGCACGATTGAGCCCACGGCAAGTTTCTGGGACTGCCCCGAGTTCATAACCACTGCCTACAAACTGGAGGTGGGTCACCCGCCTGGGGCACCCTTCTTCATGCTTACGGCCAATCTATTCACCCAGTTTGTGAGCGACCCCACGTTGGTTGCCAAGATGGTGAACGTGATGAGTGCGCTCTTCAGCGCAGCCTGTATCATGTTCCTCTTCTGGACCATCAGCCACTTGACGCGTAAGCTGGTGGGGGAGAAGGGCCAGGTGAAGACACTGGGTCAGCTGATTATCGTCGAGGCCAGTGCCATGGTGGGAGCGTTGATATACACCTTTAGCGACACCTTCTGGTTCTCGGCCGTGGAGGGCGAGGTGTATGCCTATAGCAGCCTCTTCACTGCGGTGGTCTTCTGGCTGATGCTGAAGTGGGAAGACCATGCCGACGAACCCTATTCGGACCGCTGGCTCATCCTCATTGCCTATCTGACGGGACTGAGCATCGGCGTCCACCTGCTCAATCTGCTGTGCCTGCCTGCGCTCGTACTTATATATTATTATCGCAAGACAACGAATGCCACGGCTCGCGGCTCGCTTATCGCCCTGGCCGGAAGTGCCGTGCTGGTGGCTGCCGTGCTGTACGGCATCGTGCCGGGTATCGTGAAGGTGGGCGGATGGTTCGAGCTGCTGTTCGTGAACAAGCTGAACTGCCCGTTCAATACCGGCCTAATCATCTACATTTTCCTGCTCATCGCCGTTGTGCTGTGGAGCATCTGGGAGACCACCGTGCAGCGCAACCGCACCCGTATGAACGTCTCGTACCTCGTCAGTGTGGGCATGCTGGGCATCCCCTTCTATAGCTACGGACTGACGAGTATTGTCGTGGGCGTCATCGTGCTGGCTGTCCTGCTGGTGCTCCTGCGCCTGCAGCGAAATGGCGGCTACTGGATCAAGGCTCGTGTGATGAACACCAGCCTGCTCTGCATGCTGATGATCATGGTGGGCTACTCATCGTATGCCGTCATCGTGATACGCTCCACGGCCAATACGCCCATGGACCAGAACTCGCCCGAGGACATCTTCACGCTGGGTCGTTACCTGAGCCGTGAGCAGTATGGCGACCGTCCCCTCTTCTACGGACAGGCCTACACCAGCCAGGTGGCCCTCAAGCCCGACGGCCAGTACTGTGTGCCCGTCTCCAAGCAGGGAGCACCCGTATATCAGCGTAAGGAAAAGGCCAACCCCGACGAGCCCGACCGCTACGAGATACAGCGCTACGACATCGAGTATGTCTATGCCCAGAACATGTTCTTCCCCCGAATGTACAGTTCCTCCGACCCGCATCCCAAGGCCTACGAGAACTGGATGGGCGGCATCAAGGGGCACAAGGTGACCTTCGACCGCTGCGGCGAGATGGTCACCGTCAAGATGCCCACGATGCTGGAGAACCTGCGCTTCTTCTTCAGCTATCAGGTGAACTTCATGTACTGGCGCTATTTCATGTGGAACTTTGCCGGACGGCAGAACGACATTCAGGGCAGCGGCGAATGGGAACACGGCAACTGGCTCACGGGCATCCCCTTCCTGGACAACATGCGCCTGGGCGACCAGAGCAAGCTGCCCACCGAGCTGCGTGAGAACAAGGGGCACAACGTCTTCTACTGCCTGCCGCTCCTGCTCGGTCTGCTGGGATTCTTCTGGCAGCTGTATAGCAACAAGGAGAACAACAATGAGGGTCAGAAGCAGTTCTGGGTGGTCTTCTTCCTGTTCTTCATGACGGGACTGGCCATCGTGGTCTATCTGAACCAGACGCCCTTGCAGCCGCGTGAGCGCGACTATGCCTATGCAGGCTCGTTCTATGCCTACGCCATCTGGTGCGGACTGGGCGTGGCCGGCATTGCCACGCTGCTCCAGCGCCTGCTCCGTAACGAGACACTCTGTGCAGCTCTCAGCTGTCTCTGCCTGCTCATCCCCATCCAGATGGCAGGACAGACATGGGACGACCACGACCGCTCCGGCCGCTACACATGCCGCGACTTCGGACAGAACTATCTCCAGACGCTCGACCAGACGCACTATCCCATCATCTTCACCAACGGCGACAACGACACCTTCCCCCTGTGGTACTGTGTCGAGACCGAGGGAATCCGCACCGACGCACGCGTCTGCAACCTCTCTTACCTGCAGACCGACTGGTACATCGACCAGATGAAACGTCCGGCCTATGACAGCCCCGCCGTGCCCATCCACTGGAATCGTCTCCAGTACGTGGCCGGAACCCGCGAGGGAATCCCCGTGCGTGCGGGCACGCTGGAGCAGGTAATCGACTATTACAAGAACGACCCTGCGACCATGCGCGAGATGCTGGGCGACAATCCTTACGAGCTGCGGAACATCATCGACAAGTGGATTCTCAATCCCAACCCCGACCTGCAGATCTTCCCCACGGACAGCGTAGTCATCACCGTGGACAAGGAGGCTGTGCGCCGCAGCGGCATGATGATAGCCGGCGACAGCATCCCCGACGTGATGCACATCAGCCTCAAGGGCAAGCGGGCCGTCTATAAGAGCGAGATGATGATGTACGAGATGCTCGACCAGTGTAACTGGGAGCGTCCGCTCTATGTGGCCGTCACCGTGGGTAAGGACAACTATGGCAGCCTGGGCAACAACTTCGTTCAGGAGGGTCTGGCTTATCGTATCACTCCCTTCAACACAAAGGCCTCGGGCAAGAACCTGGACACCGAGAAGATGTACGACAACATGATGAACCGCTTCCGGTTCGGCGGACTGGACAATCCTGATGTATATCTCGACGAGACGGTGACCCGCATGTGCTACACTCATCGGCGCATGTTCTCCATGCTGGCCACCCGACTGATGGACGAGGGCAAGGCGGACAGCGCCTTCCAGGTGGTGCAGCGTGTGGAGAAGGTGATTCCGCCCGCCACGCTGCCTCACTCTTACAACAGCGGGTCGATGGACCTTGCCCGTGTCTGGGAGCGTCTCGGACAGAAGTCGAAGGTGGAAGAGATAGTCACGCCCATCGGAAAGACGGCTTGCGAGTACATCGAGTGGTATCTGGCCATGCCGTCCAAGATGCTCATCACCAACGACGAGGAGTGCATGTACTACATGTATCAGCTGCATGCCGTGGCAGACATCCTGCAGCGCATCGGCAGCGACAAGGCCATTGACGTGGCCATGAAGCTGAACGAGTATAACACCACGTTGCGCACCCGACTCTATGGCAATGCTCCCGTCCCCGAGGAGACCCCCCAGGCACCACAGCCTATGGAACTCCCCACGGAAGAGTAGTCACGGACGATGTTCATCGAACAACCTACGAGATTCCTGCGCTGGATATATCCCCACGCGCTATGGCGAATAAACCCCCAGGACAGGGCCGTCTATCTCACTTTTGACGACGGCCCTATCCCGGAGGCTACGCCGTTTACACTCGATGTGCTGGACCGCTTTGGGGCCAAGGCCACCTACTTTATGGTGGGAGACAATGCCCACAAGTATCCCCACCTGCTCGAGGAGGTGCGTCGCCGCGGCCATCGCATCGGTAACCACACGTATAATCACATCGGCGGCTTCCGATGGAAGACGTGGCACTATCTGGCCAATGCCAAGAAGGCCAACGAAATCTTCCACACAGACCTCTTCCGGCCACCCCACGGGTGGATGACGCGAGTGCAGTACAAGGTGCTTCGCCACTGCGGCTATCGTATCATCATGTGGGACGTGGTCACGCGAGACTATAGCAACCGCCTTACGGCCGAGGAAGTGCTCGAGAACGTAAAGCGATATACACGTCCCGGCAGCATCATCACCTTTCACGATTCGCTCAAGAGCATCGACAAGCTGAAGCATGCCCTGCCCGAAGCCCTGCAGTGGCTGCGCGACAACGGCTATGAGTTCCGGGTGATAGAGTGACCTCCCGCCCACCATCCCTCCCCTTGCTGTTTTTTTGAGTAATTTAAGTTTAGGGAGTTCCTCCCCTTTTTACATTGGTATATTCCACAAGTATGTTCAAGCCACTCACTTGTTTCGAAGTATTGATGTAAACCCTATTTATGACTAACGT
>CADAJS010000008.1 GCA_902788315.1 uncultured Bacteroidales bacterium | reverse complement strand
CGAAGTGGTCGCTCGAGGCCTTGGAGGCGCTGTAGGGGCTGTGGGGCTGGTATTTCAGGTCCTCGGTGAAGAAGGTGTCGCCGTAGGCGGGATGGGATGGGACGGGGGAACCGTCACGCACAGGGGCGGCGGAGGCCTTGGTGGTGAAGGGGGCGGGGATGCCCTCGGGATGGGTCATCTGAAGGGCTCCATACACCTCGTCGGTGGAGATATGGTAGAAGCGCTTGCCCTCGTACCGCTCGGGGAGGCTCTCCCAATAGGTCTTGGCGGCCTGGAGCAGGGAGAGGGTGCCCATCACATTGGTCTGGGCGAAGGTGAAGGGGTCCTTGATGCTGCGGTCCACGTGGCTCTCAGCTGCCAGATGGATGATGCCGTTCACATGTTCTTCCTGCATCAACTTCAAGACGCCCTCGAAGTCGCAGATGTCCATCTTGACAAACTTGTAGTTGGGTTTGTCTTCAATGTCCTTCAGGTTGGCCAGGTTACCGGCATAGGTGAGTTTGTCCAAGTTGATAATCCGATACTCGGGGTACTTATTGACGAACAGCCGTACAACATGGCTGCCGATGAAACCGGCTCCGCCGGTGATGAGGAGGGTATGATTCATTATTAAAGTTTATAGTGTAAAGTGTATAGTGCACTTTAAAGTTTATAGTGTAAAGTGTATAGTTTATAGTCAGTAGTGAGTGTATAGTGGCAAGTCGATTACTTGGACAAGCGAAGGGTTTAGGTCGCACAGATGGCACGGATGGCACGGATGACTATTAAAGTGTAAAGTTTATAGTGTATAGTGTAAAGTCAGTAGTAAGTGTATAGTGGCAAGTACTATAGAGATTCTTCGCACTAAAGGCGAAGCGGCAGAGCCGAGCGAGAGATTCTTTGCAGTAAAGGCGAAGAACTATACACTATACACTTTATACAACGCTCGTAGAACGAATGGGGTTATTCAAATTCATTTGGTGCCGCCCTCGCTGCTCCTCATGTTTTGAGCATGACAGGCATCGACAACGGTTACAGACTCTCCATCGAAGATATAGGCGAAGTACCACTTGGCGGTGTGTGCCATATTATAGCCTGCCCAACGTGAAATGGTAGGCCTGCGACGAAGTAATGTGCGTTCAATCTGAAACATCGCATCGACAGCCTCATCGATATTTTTATGCATCAACTCCCTGGAGTAGGTGTGCCTGTATTTCTTTGCGACATTATAATAGAAGGAGGTTATCTTACGCTGCGCTAAAGGGCTAATCTTGTACCTGTACTCCATCACGGCTCGGCATAAATCTTTTCCACCATCCTATGCAGATCGGTCCTAAAAGTCTCTAAGTCAACTGCCCCTCCGTCATCCGCCACTATTGCCGAAGGATTTAGTGTGAGTTCCGGATCTTGTTCTATGGCATGCCACAAGTCTTCCTGAGGACTTTTCTGTCCTTGCTCCGCATGCATCTGTCGTATACGGGCGTCGACAAGTTCCTGCGCCCAAATACGAATGGCTGCTGTAGTATTCAGCTCCGGACGCATGTCACGAAGTGCAGCCTCATCAATATTTATGTTTACCATGCACATAGCCTGAATCTTTTATAATCTGCTGCAAAAGTACGACTTTTTTTGCATTCCGCGTATGGTGGGGAGGTTTTTCTTTATTTTTTTGTCGCACAGATTGCACAGAAGACACGGATTACTATTAAAGTTTATAGTGTAAAGTGTATAGTGTAAAGTCAGGAGTGAGTGTATAGTGGCAAGTACTAGGTTGGTCGCCTTTCGGTCAAAATCTCAAGAAAATTGCATTCAAGATCTTTCAACTCCCTACTATCAACTTGAAAACTGACTTTAGACTCTAATCCCTAATTCTATAATCTTTAAACTCTCGGGCAAAGCCCGTCACTGACTATACACTATACACTTTACACTTTAAACAATACACTGCGCTCGGAGAGCGCCACTGACTTTAAACTATACACTATAAACTTTAAACTTTATATGGCGCTCGTAGAGCGGATGGGCATCGTGTCGTCCTCCAAGATGACGAGGTCGGACTTGGAGACATGGGTGATACCATTGGCGATTTTCAGTTCCGGGAGCTTGACGACCACTACACGGTGGCTCTTGATGGTCTTGATCTCGCCATAGATGCCGGCAAAGGGTCCGCGGATGATGCGTACCTTGCGGCCTGGCTTGGCGAGGTAGTCCTCGTAACGAAGCTGGACTCGCTGCTGGCGCGGGTCGTCGCGGGTCTCGGTGTCGATGAAACGTTGCATGGCTGTGTCGCCCACGGTGATGACATCGTTCCTCAGGAAACGTCCGTAGCTGTCGCGGCGGGGACAGGTGACGAACTGCAGAGAGAGGAAGGGGGCGTAGAGATGCTTCAGGCTGCGGATGATTTTCTTCTTGGAACGTACGAAAATGAGGTTGCTGAGGGCCGGTTCGACAATCCAGGTGAGCTCGTCGCTCTTGATCTCCTCATGATAGTTCAGGCGGAGATAGGTGGTGAAACCCATGTCGAACAGTGCGTCGCGTGTGGCGAAGGCTTTCTTGAAATTGGAATGCCGGATGCGCAGGGGAAACCAACAGACGAGGCTGTCACCCGCTTCGTCTTCCTTGGCATAGGGATGGAGAGAGTCATCATTGCCGTCGAAAAGAGCCTCCTTGAGAGATGTGATCGGGGCATAGCTCGGAGTGTCCGTCCCAATGGCACAGACTGGCTGTCGGTATTGCTCCGCTTCATTCATCGTCATACTTGCGCCGAAATAGGGTCAGCGTTCTGAGTGAATTGCTATGGGGCCATCTCCTTGGCAAAGGGGCATAAAAAAGACGTGGAACCTTCACTGTTGTCCGTTCCACGAATCGAGGCTCTCGCATTGCCTATTGCAGTTGAACAGACAACGTCAGAGCCCACGCCGATATGTATATAGCCCCCCTTGAGCACGGACAGCAAACCAAGAGCCGTCTGGGAAAAGGGGGATGCGTATAAACACATCCCACGGACATCTACCGTTGCTATGCTCTCGACTGCAATTTTGTAATTTGCGAGATTACGATTCGTCGCGAACAGAGCGTCAAGTAAACGCCTTTCTATGTCATGAAGTCTCGTTACCCACCCATCCGCATCAGACGCCATCGTCTTTCTGCCCGGCGTAGGCTATCATCAGACATTGGAGGAGCATGGACACGTCCATCGTTTCCGCTGTTTCTGACGCATGCGAGAAATCGTGGGCAAAGATATGCATTTATTTTGATATGGTGAAAGTTTTTTTCATAAATCTTACAATCACGGCTGATTTTGAGCCCGCTCAAGGAGTCAGAACAGCAAGTTCGGGAGGTAAACCCGAAAATTTTTAGGCAGGCCACAACGAAGAGTCCCGATTTTTATCTATATTTGTCCCGCAAAGGACGCGCGACGGAGCGTAGGGAACGCCTCGCCGGACCACAAATGACAGACCGGAACGATGGAAAAGATATTACAAATACAGCGTGAGCATTTTCAGACGGGGGCGACACGGCCCGCATCAGCCCGACGAGAGGCGCTCGACAGCCTCCGACGGGGCATCAAGCAGCACGAGCAGGCGCTGCTGGAGGCATTGAAGGAAGACCTGGGGAAGTCGGCCACCGAGGCCTACATGACGGAGATAGGGCTGGCACTGAGCGAGATAAGATACGTGAAGCGCCACCTGAAGCGCTGGATGCGTCCGCAACGGAAGGCCAGCCCGCTGACCAACTTCCCGGCCCGCAGCAAGGTGACATGCGAGCCATACGGCGTGGTGCTCATCATCGCGCCATGGAACTATCCCTTCCTGCTCCTGATCTCCCCGCTGATAGGTGCGCTGGCAGCAGGCAACTGCTGTGTGCTGAAGCCCTCGGAGCTGGCTCCAGCCACGGCCGCCGCCGTCACTCGGATGATGGAGGAGACCTTCCCCCGGGAATACGTGGCCATCGTCAACGGGGGTGTGGAGGAAAGCCAGGCCCTGCTCGACCAGGACTTTGACTATATCTTTTACACGGGCAGCCCGGCCGTGGGGCGTATCGTGATGGAGAAGGCAGCCCGGCACCTGACACCCGTCACACTGGAGCTGGGAGGGAAGTCGCCGGTCGTGGTCACGAGGAGTGCCAATCTGCGAACGGCAGCCCGGCGCATCGTGTTCGGGAAGTTTCTCAATGCCGGACAGACGTGCATCGCCCCGGACTACGTGCTGTGTGAGCAGTCGGTACACGAGCCGTTTGTCCGCATGCTCAGGGAGGAGCTCACGGCGATGTACGGTCCGAGGCCGCTGGACAATCCCGACTACGGGAAGATTATCAACCGCCGGCACTTCGACCGCCTCTGCCTGCTGATGGACAAGGCAAAGGTGGCGGCCGGAGGAGAGACGCAGCCCGAGCGCCTGCGCATCGCCCCCACCATCCTGACAGGCGTAGTGCCCACGGATGCCGTGATGCAGGAGGAGATATTCGGTCCGCTGCTGCCCGTCCTCTCAGTCCGGGACGACGAGGAGGCATTCCGTTTCATTCAGGCACGTCCCCACCCCCTGGCACTGTATCTGTTCACATCAGACAAAGCGGTGGAGAAGCGGTTCATGACGGGGCTGGAGTTCGGTGGTGGCTGCGTGAACGACGTAATCTCGCACATCGTTCCCCACAACCTGCCCTTTGGCGGTGTGGGTCAGTCGGGCATGGGGGCCTATCACGGACACGACTCGTTCCTGACCTTCAGCCACCGGAAGGCCATCGTCCGACGCGGCACGTGGCCCGACATCCCCCTGCGCTACCCGCCCTACCGGGACTGGAAAGAGAGGGCGGTCAGATGGCTATTTTAAAGTGCATAGTTTAAAGTGCACTTTAAAGTGTATAGTTTAAAGTGTATAGTTTATAGTCAGTGGCGCTCTCCGAGCGCAGTGTACTTTTAAAGTGTATAGTTTATAGTTCTTGGACGAGCCAAGCGGCAGAGCCGAGCGTAAAGTTTATAGTCAGTTGAATAGTGTATAGTGGCAAGCTGATTACTTGGACGAACGGAGGGTGTTAGGTCGCACAGATGGCACAGATTACACGGATAAGAGCGCTAGCGCTCCGGATTCTTCGCACTAAAGGCAAAGCGGCAGAGCCGAGCGAAGCAAGAGCCCCAGGGTGAAGCCTGTGGCTTGAAGATAATTATAGACCTGAGAATGCAGTACTCACGATCCTGTAACTTTCTTCCTTGAAGGCTATCATTATGATTCGTCAGAATGGTGGTCGTTACTTGTCAAAGCCTTCTTTCAAGTCTCGGCCAATCACGGAGGCAAGCAAAGAGTGGCCCTCCCGATAGATAACGTGGAAGTAGTACTTCTCGTTGATACCATTGACTTCGACTACAGAAAGTCGAACATCAGTTATGCCATGCAACTTTGTGTACCGCTGGAACATCCTGTCGAACAACTGGCTACGATATTGTTGCGGCGGCATGGAGTTCTTTTTTGTGCGAGGAATAGGATTAATGAAATCGCAATAATAACAGATAATGGAATCCTCGTGACTCAAAAAATAATCTGCTATTGTACTTTCTATCGCGGATAAGACTTCCTGACCTGTCACATTACGACCTGCCAATCTTCGGAGCTCAATACCAACGATACTCACCTCCTTCAACGCATCAATTAGTTCCGACGAAAGAATACTACAGTTTTCCGACAACGTGATGTGATATAGGTCACCAGTCGATGATTGGAAAATCCGAACGAAGTCTTCCATTCTCAGAGCCGAACGATTTCCGTGTTACGGTACTCGCCTGCATCCCAACGTTCCTGAACTTCATGGAGACGCTGAGCTTTGTCAATACCTATTTGACGCATGCGATTCAAGACTTTGCGCGATGCATTCTTTATTGTGATATATTCTGTATTAGCCATCACTCTTTTTCTCCCATTTTAACTTATCGGTTGCAAAAATAAGCATTCTATTACATATCTGCAAGAATTATGCCGTATTTCTGCAATTTAATCATTTTATATTAGCAACGCAATACGGTCTAAAATGACCGCTTACTATTAAAGTCACACAGATTGCACAGATGGCACGGATTACTATTAAAATTCTTTGCACTAAAGGCAAAGCGGCAGAGCCGAGCGTATAGTGTATAGTCAGTGGCGCTCTCCGAGCGCAGTGTATTGTTTAAAGTGTATAGTGTATAGTTTAAAGTTTATAGTCAGTGTAGGAAGTGGAGCGACTGGCTGTGAGCTTCGGCGAACTCAGATACCGGGATTACCTATCATAGTAGCCCTTGTCACTATATTGCGACCAGCGAAGATACATTTCCTGATAATGATCCTTTATAAATTCGGAAATCTTGCTGATATCACGGTCAGTAAGGATTCCTCTATTCTGGAGTACCGAATCACCGTTGCTCTTGACAAAGAACTTGGCAGAACCTGCCTCGGTCAGCTTACGGTCGCTGGCGTGAACATGCATACACTCCACTACGCAGAAGGAGGTAAAATACAGGTAATAGCCAGCCACTTTGAAATCGTAGTATTTCGGCATCGTTCAGTCCTCCATATATTTCTGGTTCTGCTGTAGATAGCGGCTTGCGATGGAAAGCTCAATGTCATCCATAGTGGTCTCGAGAACTTCACCATCAGAACTGAAAACCACAGCCTTGTCAGGACAGTTAAGATTAAGCACATGGAATCTATCACCATCACGAGTAAAGGCATATCCATTGACGATGATGTCGGCTTTGTCAGCTATGGTTTTGATGTCAGGCATAAGCAATACGTACGCTTTTGATTGGTTTGAGAAAGGTAGCCGGGTCAATATACAGTCCTTCGAGAATAGGCTTCAAGTCGATGTATTCCTCCTCCGGCCGAGCATTGTGACGATACTTAGCCAGAACCACCAGATAACCGTCTTCCCACTTCACTACATCAATATACCTCTCCAAGCTGTATGGAGCCCGGAAACGGATATTGTACCCTCCGAAACTGAATGCGGTGAAATTCCCCGCATTACTAAGGATGGCCTCATGCCCAATGGGTGATATATTGTCGCGACCTTTCATATTCTGCTGCAAAAGTACGACTTTTTTTTGCATTCCGAGTATGATGGAGAGGTTTTTCTTTATTTTTTTTGTCGCACAGATAACACAGATTACACGGATTACTATTAAAGTTCTTTGCACTAAAGGCGAAGCGGCAGAGCCGAGCGTATAGTGTAAAGTCAGTGTAGGAAGTGGTGAGTGTATAGTAGTAAGTGCTAGGTTGGTCGCCTACCCAGGGCTTTCACGCACGGACCGACGGGGGGAGTCACTTCGTGAGCTGCCATGCCACTCCCGCCATCACATTGTGATAATCCAGGAAATGGCTGAGGCTGATGTCCGTGCCGAGATCCAGCTGGAGGCGCGGCGTAAGCTGGTAGCTGAGAGCAACCTCCGACCAGCAGTCGGTGCCGTCAGAGGTGTTGTAATTATATTCCTCGACTGCCAATGAGAGGCGGGAGGAGAGTGCGAATCCGAGACAGAGACCGAAGAAAGCCGTCGGGCGGGAGGTGTCGCTCCAGACGAGATCGCCCTCATAGCCCAGCGAGAGCCACGATGTGAGTTCGTTCTGGAAGAGCAGCCCCAGCTGTCCGCCCCAGTGGGCTGGCAGATAATGCGCCTCGCTGCCGCCAGGCACCAGCACGTGGCCCTGCAGGGAAATGGCAGGCACTGCCTTCCAACCCTCGAAGAGCCTGACCTTCGTGCCGACGGCCACATTGGCAAGACCAGAGAAGTGATCACCGGCGGCCGATGTCTGCAACCAATCGCCCTGCAGGCGGAGCTCGGCAGTATCGGAAAAGCCCCAGCGCAGCAGCGAGGTGTTCAGCGTCCAGGTGGTGGCAGCGGGGCCTTCGAGCTTGGAGTGTTCCCATGCCACGCCCGTCTCCCACTGCACGCGCCCCTTCGGCATCACGTCCACACCGGTGGTGGCCCCGGGACGGTCGGCCGTGAAGGGGGTCGTCTCCTGAGCGCCGGCATAGAGGACGGGCCAAGCAAGGAGGAGGAGTAATACGTATTTCTTCATCTCGTGCCAAGGATAAACCCGATCGGGTTAAACCCGAATCGGTCGATAGACTGTTATGCGCTAAACGGGATTATCATCATAACGCTATTGATCGATTCGGGTTAAACACTATTTCGGTATTGCATTCTGGCGACAGGAGACAGCAGCCCCTATGCCAGGAGTTTCTTCACGATCTCGGAGATTACGCGACCATCGGCCTTGCCTGCCAGCAGCTTGCTGGCTGTGCCCATCACACGGCCCATCTCCTTCATGCTGGTGGCTCCCACCTCGGCAATTATCTTCTTCACCTCTGCCTCAATCTCCTCGGCAGAAAGCTGTTTGGGCAGGTAGCTCTCCAGGACCTCCACCTGTGCCAACTCGGCATCAGCCAGGTCCTGACGTCCCGCCTGTGTGTAGGTAGCGGCGGTCTCCTTGCCCTGCTTGGCCAGTTTGGTGATAATCTTCAACGCATCGGCATCCTCCAGTGTGTCGTTGGCTCCGGGAGCCGTCTTTACCTCAAGGAATACCTTCTTGATGTTGCGCAGCGTCTCCAGACGCACCTTGTCGCGGGCCTTCATCGCGGCCTTGATGTCCTCACTAATTTGATCAAAGAGTGTCATAATATGATGTTTTAAAATACTGATGTCTTGATAGACTTTGCTTTTGCAGTGCAAAGATAATAAATTCCGCCCTGACCATTTCACTTTTCCCGCAAGATTTAGCTTTTTTTAATGTCTGCGAAAGCGACTCCTGAAAGAGACCTCTCGCAAAGCCTGCTGTCCCGCAACATCGGTACATGCAGGCTACGAACCCTCAGGACGAGCCTTATCCACATCCACCAGTCCCGGCGCACGAAGTCCGTGCCGGCCTAAAGGAACCGCCCCAGTTCATCACACTGGTGACATGTGATATAGACCGAAACGAAAGCCTTAATACTCGTCCGCGACACTTTCTCTAACAGATAAGCGGTAGCCATCCTGCGTTGCTTTTCGTCGGATGGGTCAAGACCATACTTGAATGCTTCAGCAATGATATCTATAAGACTTCTTTCCTCTCAATCTATTACCTCCCAATGCCCCCCCTTATTTGGGCCTATATGCTTTATTTTACCAGACTCTTGTAGTAAATGAAGGTGCTTGCTGATTCCACTTCTGGCCATTTTCAGCCTCTCAGCTATCTGTCTTGATGTTATATCCGGATTATCTCTCAATCTCTCAAAAGTTTTATTATTCTTTTCTGGGTAGTTTCTGGTCCACTTTCTGGTCCACTTTCTGGTCCACTTTTCTGTCCACTTCCGCCCTCAGTGGACTGTAAAGTGGGAACATAAGGGATTTCTATGCGGTAAACGTCCTGCTCCTCAATGACAGGCTCTTTGCCATTAGCATATAGAGGTGTGTACTTGAACATCTTCCGCATACCACTACCAAGCTCTTCTACTATACCCATCTGAGAGAATACTTTGGCAATCTTTGGATTCTTACGATGCGGACGCATGGTCTGAAGGTCGATGTGACCATAGACATACGGAATGTTCCAGTTTTCAGTAACGATAGTATCACGATAGATGGTAAACGTCGTTGGATAAGCACTGCTATATTCACGATGAATAATCATGTTCAGTACCACCTCTCGTAAGATTGTATCGCGAAGGCTGAAACGCTGTATGCCTTCAATATAGGGTTGCTCTGGCAGATGCTTCTTGATGAAAGCCATCATAATGGGATATGCCTTCAGCAGATTACAACTCAACAGTTCCCGGTCATCATAGAGTTCTGTATTGTTTACGCGGCAAAGCAAATCTATGCGGTAAGCTGGAAGGGCTGTGGTGATGGCATGGCTATTACCAAACAGAAGAATGGCAGCCAGCGTCAATCCTTCTTTACCTGTTTCTGGGTCAACAGCTAGTAATTCTGCCGATCGAATGATTTCCTCGTTTGACAGATTGAGCCAAGGATGTTGTGAGTTCTCAATACGGATGCCACGTCTTAATTCATCGAATGCCTCCTCATCCAAATCCTTCATTCCCAACATAGGATATACCCTATCCTCAGTCTTCAACTTGCTCTTGCGTATAAACAAGTTCGCAATCTGTTCAGTACTGCGTAGCTCAAAATCACCATCTTGATTGCGGTCATAGAAGACACCTTTGTAGCTGTGCCCCTGAGTGCTTTCAGGTACATAGAAGTAAATAACCTTCTTGCCATCTAAATCCATTGGCTCAAAGTTCAGATAGTAAGTAGGTTTGAACAACTGAGGGTTGTTCATATCCTTTGCCAACTGGTCTAACTGCTCCTGAACTTTCGAGGGGTTGATACCGACAACATTTCTATCATTATCAACTCCCAAGACCACATGACCACCTCTGCGATTCAAAAATGCACAGATGGATTCATATACCTTACGAGCCAAGCTGTCTTTCGACTCTTTTAGCTCGACTTCTGTTCCCTCGCCTTGGGATATAATCGCTTTTAGCTTTTCTGGTGTCATCATTAATTCTGTTTGACGCTGCAAAATTACAATTTTTCGTTGAGAATCTTTCACAAAAAGGCTCCAGAGATGCTAATTTCTCAAAAGTTCGTTTCAAATTGGCTCTAACTATCCAAGATTTAGCACATATGATGCAAGATAATAAAAACACCAGCGAGACAAACAAACGATTCTTGTTCGTCTCGCTGGTGTTAAATGGTTTAGGCTTAGATGTAAGCCTTAATACTCATCCTCGTTGAAAACTTTATCCCAACAGATTTATATTGATTATCAATTACTTGCATCATAATTAACTATTTTTAGCCAAACAAACCGCACGGTCTAAGACCATCAGAGGCGATTCGCCGGTGGGTTGGACGAACTTACTCTTTTTATTCATCCATTTCGTCTTTAATCTCAAGCCACAAAGCCTCAACATCATCTTGCAATGACTCCAGATCACAGTCCTTAGGATTATAATCCTTAGAAATGTCATACCACTCCAGTCGTTCTTTATCTTCGGCTGTCTTACGTTTTTTATTCTTAAGCTCTATAAGTTCGGCATAACCCCATATACCTCCGCAATCCTCTGGCGGACATGCACCTTCGGCTTTCAAAAGTTTGATAACAGGCTCCTCGTTCTTCGCATAATCACGGGCACCCTTAACCCATACATCGTGTATCCAAGAATCACCCATATCGTATTCAAACTTAAATCTTCCTCCCTTAGGTTGTAAAACCATATCTAAGGAAGTTGTTTCAGTGTTCACATATTGAACACGAGAGAGGAAACCGAAAAATGAATTCTTATGTTCCCTTATCTCATGAGAATTCATATAAATCACATCGTTCTTTCCCCTAAACTGATATAGGTGTTCATGTGCCCATCCCATTGCATCAATCAGCACGAAAGCAAGTAGCTCCAATGTGATATTGGACGGGACAACGAGTTCACGCCAAATTCTAACGGGCGCGTCGTTCAGCTTAATGCGGATATGATATTCGCGCTTGGAAGTCCCAATGAATTTGTGCTTGGGCAGTTTAAGACCATACATATAGTCTTCTTCTGAATAATTGTCATCTTCATTGTCCGCCTCTTCAGGCTCATCTTCCATCAAACTGTCAACATCAATGCCTAACTTCTGTTGTAACATAGTCAGAAAGTCATCAAACGAGAAATCCTCTTGAGAATTATCGTTCTTACGCTTCGAATTTAACTTCTTTATTTCCGCCATCTATATTATTAGCACATGTTATTTGAACAAATCTTCAAGCGTGACTTGAACTTGTACGCGTCCACTATAAATTCCTGGCTTAATGCCAAAACTGGTAATCATTGTCAGCATCAGAGACTTCCGCGTGTTGGTCTGTCTAAGAAATATGTCCAATTTGTTATCCAAATCCTCTGCTTCGGATTTTGTGATTTCGTAATCCGAGCGTGAAAATTTCATCTCGCAGATATTGACAGTCTGATCAGCGCGATCGATAATCAAGTCAATTTGTGCCCCCCTATGACTATCATCACCTTTACTGCTCCAACAACAAGCCCGGCTCTGAATGCCAGAGATGCCAAGAGCCTGTTTAATCTGTCGGATATGATTCAAGCATAAAATTTCGAAAGCATAACCGCTCCAGGCGCGATACTTCCCACTATTAAGGGAATTCGTCCAAAAGGTTTCATCCTGATATTTGTTTTCTTTGATGTAATGAAAGTGGAACAGCGTAAATGCATCTGTCAGCTGGAAAAGGATATCACGCTTGGTTTCACCGAAGGGGATGTAACTACGGATGAAGCCGCACTTCTCAAGTTCTTCCAGTGTCTTGGTGAACTTCTTGTTGTTGTTTAATCTGCTTTGCTCAATAATCTGCTTGCGGGAAAGCCCTTTGCCTTTTTTTGCCAACACAGTGACGATAGTAATATGATCGCCAGCCTTTTTAAAAAGGGAACGATATAAGTTTTCGAACTCGTTAACCAACTCACCATTATTTAAGAAAAACAGTCGGTCAATATTTTGGGCGACGCTCTCCTTAGGATTCATCAGCGAATAATAATAGGCAACACCGCCCATCACCATATAACACTCAGCTATTTCCTTCTCTCGATATCCGAATCCGTAGGCCTTGAAATAGCGACGGCTTTCTTCCAACGTGAATGGAGCGATATAGATTTGGTGAGTTCTCCGATTATGTAGTTCCCCTCTATTATTGATGATATTATCTATCATCCACGAGGTGGCAGAACCGCAAACAATTAACTTAATATCGCTACGTCCGTCAGCCCATCCATTCCAAAATCGTTCAAGAGCAGCCAAGAATTTCGAGCGAGTTGTATCCATCCAAGGCAGTTCGTCTATGAAAACAATTTTCCTCCCTTCAGGCAAACTCTCAAGAAAACTCTGAAGTTGATAGAACGCTTCTATCCATGACTTAGGGTGCGTAGCAGATGGCCAAACTCGGAGCAGAGAAAAATAAAAGTTTGAAAGTTGGTCGCCCATATCGGCATTCTCCATACCTGTCATCGAGAAGCAGGCTTGGTCTCCAAGAACTTGACGAATGAGGTATGTCTTTCCCACGCGTCGCCTACCATATACGACAACAAACTCTGACTTGTCCGTATTCAGATATTCTCGCAAAAGCTTTACTTCCTGCTCTCGGCCTATCAATGTCTGCTTCATATTATAATCAATTCTTTACTGAAATCTGCTGCAAAGGTAGTAAAAAGTATCCATTTCAGCAAATATAAAAGGCGAAAATTGCTCAAATGACACAAAAAGAAAATCATTTCAGCAACTTTCGCCACATAAAAACGGCTTCGGTTCTGTCTTCGGCATGGTGACGGTCATGGATAGTGCTGCTGATTTTACGAAAGTTTTTATCAAATTGACTTCAATGAGTCAAAAAAAGCTTTTAATTTCGCAACTTCGAAGGCAAAAGATTCTGGTAAAGGAACAGCTTATCAAGACTATAAAAACACCAGCGAGACGAACAAACGATTCTTGTTCGTCTCGCTGGTGTTAAATGGTTTAGGCTTAGATGTAAGCCTTAATACTCATCCTCGTTGAACAGGAAGTCTTCCTTGGTGGGATAGTCAGGCCAGAGATCTTCGATGTTCTCATACACATCACCTTCGTCTTCGATCTCGTTCAGATTCTCGATGACTTCGAGCGGAGCACCGCTGCGAACGGCATAATCGATGAGTTCTTCTTTTGTTGCGGGCCAGGGTGCATCTTCGAGCTTCGAGGCCATTTCCAATGTCCAGTACATCTTGTGCTATTTTATATAAAATTTTACATTATCCTCATATTCTCAGCTTTTGGCCGGCAAAGATACACATTATTTCAATATGTCGTATGCATTTATCCTAAAAAATACATAAAAAGGGAACAAAAACACATTTTTTATTCCCTCGAGACCGATAGCGGGTGATCACCGTGAGATACTTTCAGAAATTTATGATGTAGTGCTGCCTGTTGAGTTTCGGATTGAAGAACGCGATGCCGATGTCATAAAGATCGAAGGTGACAATGGCAGGCAGAGAGGCAAACCAAGCCCGGTAGCGGTGCAGATTGTCCAACACAAGCACGTCGTCCGGCCCGAATGGATGGTTAGCCGTATCATGTTCATTCCACGGTGATTGCAGATATATAAGAGTGGACGAAAGTGCATCCCCAGCGGCAACCGGCCGGGCATTCGGGCAGGCAGTCTGCATGTACAGGACAGCGAGCGAAGAGGCGGGAGCGACGATCTGCCGTGGACGTACATAGTTGGCCAGTCGGAAGAGCATGTGCAACGAACGGCGCACGCGAAAACGCTGCCACCATGCCAGCCGGCCGTCCAGTTCCCGAAAGGCATAAAACGCATTGCGTTCATAGACCACCTGCGTCAGGAAGCCGAAAGCGAAGGGCGAATGTACACCATATCCGCAACGATGACGGAAGCGGCGGAGCCATACCAGAGGATTAGTCAATACTTGCATTTCAGAGTACAAAGTTAATGTTTCTTGACATTTCCTGCAAGTATTACGCACAAAAAAAACGCTCGACGGCCTTCTGTTCTCCCTGCTTATCCGTCGCACTAAAGGCACGCTCGACCTTTGGTCGCGTCTGCCTGCATAGCAGGTATTCTTCGCACCAAAGGCGAAGCCGAACGGAAGAAACGGCGGAGCCGAGCGCGTACCTCTGACTGCGTCGCGCTCGACCTTTGGTCGCTTCTGCCCGTTCACGGGTATTGAAGAAGGTACTTGCACTCGGCAGTGAAAAGGAAAAAGTTTTCACTGTTTTCCTTTGCACTGCTCTCGTTTATCCGTACCTCTGACTGCGTCGAAGGTACTGGCGCTCGGCAATGTAAAGGAAAAAGTTTTCACTATTTTCCTTTGCACTGCTCTCGTTTATCCGTACCTCTGACTGCGTCTAAAGTACTTGCGCTCGGCAGTGCAAAGGAAAAAGTTTTCACTATTTTCCTTTGCACTGCTCTCGTTTATCCGTACCTTTGTACCGTGAAACGAGCCACACATATAATATATGACGTGCGCACGCGCATAATATATGACGTGCGCACGCGCACGAGAAACACTCTGCGCTGCTGGCTGACAGGCATAGCATGCTGTCTGACCATGGCGGTGCAGGGGCAGCCGACCTATTTCGTGGACGGCTTTCATGGGGGTATCTATGGCCACTACCCCACTCCCTGGTACACGGACTTCATGCTGAATCAGCTGGAAGAGCATCCTGAGTGGTGTATCAATCTGGAGCTGGAACCCGAGACATGGGACAGCGTCAGACGACAGACGCCCGAGGCCTATGTCCGCTTCTGCGAGGCGATGCGGGGAGAACGTATCGAAGTGGTGAATCCCACGTATGCCCAGCCCTACCTCTACAACATCAGCGGGGAGAGCATCATCCGCCATTTTCAGTACGGCATGAGGAAGCTGCGCGAGCACTTCCCCGAGGCGACCTTCGACACCTACTCGTCCGAAGAACCCTGCTTCACCAGTTGCCTGCCTCAGGTGCTCAGCCAGTTGGGATTCCGCTATGTGGTGCTCAAGAATCCCGACACATGCTGGGGTGGCTATGCAGCCACGGGCGGCGGCGAGTTTGTATGGTGGGTGGGTGCAGACGGAAGCGCTTTGCCCTGCGTTCCGCGCTACGACTGCGAGACGCTGCAGCCCGGCTCCACCTGGCAGACCACGGCATGGAAGAACTCGGAGGCCTACCTCGACGCCTGCCGACAGGCGGATATCCGACACCCCGTAGGGATGTGTCTGCAGGATGCCGGATGGAAGGGCGGACCATGGATGGGCACAGGAAAGCAGGGAGGCGAAGGCTCTCACTACACGCTCTGGCGCGATTATTTCCGGCACCACTTCCCCGAAGGAGAATGGCCTCGACGTCGTTTCTCGCAGGACGATTTCCGTGTGTCGCTGATGTGGGGCAGCGCTGTCCTGCAACGCATCGCACGCCAAGTGAGGGACATGGAGAACCGCATGGTGGAGACAGAGAAGATGGATGCCCTGACAGGGCTGGAAAATGACTGCCCAGCCAGCCAGGAGGAGCTGGACCTGATGTGGCATGCGCTGATGCTCAGCCAGCATCACGACTCGTGGATAGTCCCCTACAACGTGCTACGGGGAGAGCAGACGTGGGCCGACATGATTGCCGGGCAGTGGAGACAGACATTCTACGAGACGTTGCAGCGGCATACCCAGACAGCGCTGAGAGCCTCCGGGGCAACACACGACATGAGCAGAAGCACCCGGTACATACGTGTCTTCAACACCTCGGCACAGCCCCGGAGCGAAGTAATCACCCTATCGCTCCCCACCGAGATGCAGGGCAAAGAGCTGACGCTGACCGACGCCTCCGGCCAACAGGTGACGACGGCAGCGGAGAACGGCCGGCTCTACTTCGTGGCGCAGCTACCGGCCTTCGGCTATGCCACCTACCAATGCCGCCAAGGAAAACGCAACAGCACCGCACAGAAGGAAGGGCGTGTTGCGTCGGCCGATGAAGCACGCCCCGCCGGGCAGAGGAGCACGCTCCGCCAGGAGGCGACGCTCACGGTACTGGAAAACAGCCTCTACCGCCTGGAGGTTGACATGCAACGGGGAGGTACGCTGCGCCACCTGATTCTGAAGCAACAAGGCGGTCGCGACCTGGTGGACTCCAGCTCTGAGTATCGCTTTGGCGAACTGCGAGGCTACTTCCCCGCCAAGGGCCGCTTCTGCTCCTCGACAGAAAATGGCGTGCGGGAGACGTGGCGCATTCAGAATGACTTCATGCAGCAGCTCGCGCTGCAGGGCGAAATTGCAGGCACCCCCTACACGATGCACATACTCCTGCGCGAGGGATGCCCCCTCATCCGTATCAGCCTCGAGATTCAGTGGCCGCACGATGTACGAATCGGCGAACCCTACGAGGGTGATTGGCTACAGTCGCGACGCGCCTTCTACGACACGCGCTACATGCTCAGTGCCCTGTTCCCCGCAGCCATCTCGCGTCCCCGCCTCAGCAAGGATGCGCCTTTCGACGTCTGCGAAAGCCGGCAGGCCTCCACTTTCTACAACCGATGGGACTCCATACGCCATAACGTCATCCTGCACTGGGTGGACCTGAGTGCGGAGGACGGAAGCACAGGCATGACCCTGCTGTCCGACCACACCACCTCCTATTCCTACGGACCCGACTATCCGCTGGCACTCACCGTGCAATATGCCGGGCCGGGCTTATGGGGGCGCCAGTACCCCACACATGGCACCACAAACCTGAACTTTGCCCTCTATCCCCACGAGGGAGACTGGGAGCGGGCAGGCGTGCCCCAGCAGAGCGAGGCGTGGAACGCCCCACCGACGTCCAGTGCCTTCTACCACAAAGTGGCGTTCCGCGACCGAAGCTTCCTGCAAGCCGATGACAGGCGTCTCGTGCTCTCCGCTGCATGGTGCAGCGACGGGGCATTTCACTTCCGCCTCTACAATGCCAGCCGCGAGCCTGTGAGCAGCCGCCTCCACATCGGCATGCCCGCAACGGGACTCACAGAAGTGGACCTTCAGGGACAGCCGGGGCAGCACCTTCCACTGACGGTCCACGGAGAGGAGCGGGAGGCCACCGTCAGCCTGCCTGCCTTCGGCATTCGGACATATCGAATAACGCTCAAGCAATGACTCTATTATGACAAGAAACATTCTCATCGTCCTGCTGCTTGCAGGCATCTCAACGAGCCTGAGGGCACAGGACATCGCCCCGTTCCGGAAAGGCGACCGTGTGACCTTCGTCGGCAACAGCATCACCGACGGAGGGCACTATCATTCCTACATCTGGCTCTATTACATGACCCACTTCCCCACGATGCGGCTGTGGATGTCCAACTGTGGTGTGGGAGGCGACACGGCCCACTCCATCTGGGCCCGCCTGGATGACGACGTACTCTCACGGCAGCCCACAGTGCTCACACTCACCTTCGGGATGAACGACAGCGGTTACTACGAGTACAACGGTACCGATCCGCAGGGATTTGCCGACCGCCAGGTGGCCCAGTCCATCACGAACTTCGACTCCATACGCCGCCGTCTGACAACGCTGCAGGACACACGCATCATCATGCTGGGCACCTCGCCCTACGACCAGACATCACGTTTCAACCAAGACATCTTCCACGGCAAGAACGACGCAATGCGTCGCATCGTGGCCTATCAGCAAGCAACCGCGCAGGCGGAGAAATGGGAGTTTCTGGACTTCAACGCACCCATGACGCGCATCAACGAGGAACGGCAGCAGACGGACTCCACCTTCACCCTCTGCGGCACCGACCGTATCCACCCGGACAACGACGGCCACATGGTGATGGCCTATCTCTTCCTAAAGGCACAGGGCATGGCGGGCCAGAAGGTGGCCGACGTAGAGATTGACGCCGCCAAACGTAAGGTGCTACGCAGCGAAAACTGCAAAATCACGACTTTGCGCAGCCGCGACGGAACTGTCAGCTTCGATTACCTGGCCCGCTCGCTTCCCTACCCGATGGACCCCGTGGCACGCGGCTGGGGATTCAGCCGTCCGCAGGCCGATGCCGTGAAGGTCATTCCCACACTGATGGACGATCTGAGTAACGAACGGCTCACCGTGCGCGGACTGCAGGGACGATATGAGCTGCGCATCGACGACACGCTGATAGACACCCTCACGGCCATGCAGCTAACCCAGGGAGTGAACCTGGCCACCTACACCCACACCCCGCAATATCAGCAGGCACTCACCGTGATGGCACTGAACGAGCGGCGCTGGGAGATAGAACGCGGGCTGAGGGAATACGCCTGGGTGCAGTATAACTTTTTCCTGGGCAAAGGCATGCTCCACCAGAACGATGCCGAGGCCGAGCAAGCGATGTGGGAGGCCGGTGCAGACAACGCGTGGCTGAAGGGCTATCGCGGCATGTATGCCCGCCTGAGACATGCCGAGTCGCGACAGATGGACGAACGACAAATGAAGCTGCTCGTCAAGCGTATCTACCAGATAAACCGCCCGGTGAAGCGACACATCGTCCTGCGCCCCGTGGACTGACGAACATCCGAACACCGAAGCAAAGAAATGAAAAAAAGCCATTTTCCTTTGCTCTTTTCTCAATTATTCTTTGCACTAAAGGCAAAGCGGCAGAGCCGAGCGCGTACCTCTGACTGCGTCTAAGGTACTGGCACTCGGCAGTGCAAAGGAAAAGTTTTCACCATTTTCCTTTGCGTTGCACTCGTTTATTCGTACCTTTGACTGCGTCGAAGGTACTGACACTCGGCAGTGCAAAGGAAAAGTTTTCATCATTTTCCTTTGCGTTGCACTCGTTTATTCGTACCTTTGTGCGCGAAAATGGTATTGGTGTTATGAGTAAACCAAAGAATAAGCCGCAGCGTGCGGCACAGCAGGCGACCCCCAACGCGTCCGCACCCAAGAAAACCGCACGCCGCCAAATAGCACAACCCGCAATGATGGCCCTGCTATTCTTGGGTATATGGGCATGGAGCGCCATCTATTATGCACCCGTGTGGCGCATCTGTCGCGAATACAGCTTCTGGGTGGCCAATCCCGAACAGATGAAGTTCGTGCTCGACCTTCAGGGCGGATGGCTCTGGTATGTGGGGCGTATGCTGCTCCAGCTGTTCTGCCATCCGTGGCTGGGCGGTCTGCTGCTGGCAGCAGCCATCACCAGCAGCACATGGGTGCTGGGGGCAGCACTCCGCCTGAGTCCACGCTGGCGGTGGGCACAGTATCTCCCGGCCTTTCTCTATCTGGGATGGGCAAGCTACGAGGGGCTGGACCTCTTCTTCGAAGCCGAGACCGGACGCATCCTGGGCCCGCTGATGCTCGTGGCGCTGGCCGTGCTCCTGTGTGGCGGAACGTTATGTATCGTCCGCGCACTGCATCGTCGCAACGCATGGAACCCAGAGGAGTCCCGTCCCGCAAACGCAGGATGGCGGCTCAACGGCCCGTCGTGGGTGGAGCTGGCAGTGCTGGTGGTGGGGTTTGCAGCCGTTATCGGATACAACCAATGGCAACGTCCCTATACACGCGTCATCTCCCAGATGATGATAGCCCAGTACGACCAGGACTGGAACCGCATACAGAAACTGGCTCGCGAGCACGCCACGATGAGCAATCGGCCCATGGCAGCCTACTATGCCATCGCATTGGTGCACACAGATCAGATATGCGACCGCCTGTATGACATACGTTTCGAGTTTGACACCCTGCACATCCACGGCATGGACGGCGGACAGAACGCGGCCGTAAGCCTCTATATCCCAGAGGGCAGCTATCATGGCGGCTTCATGCTCACCTGCATCCACCAATGCATGGAGCAGATGGTGATGACGGGGCCCACCGTGCGCCTGCTCCACCTCCTGGTGAAGAGCTCGCTGATGCGAGGCGAATGGGAGGTGACGGAAAAGTACCTGCGCATCCTGAAGGACATCCCCTTCGAGAAACAGTTCTGTGACAAGTATGCCCGCATGGTACGCCATCCCGACCGAGTCAACGCCGACCCCGAGATGGCCAAGATACGCCTGACCGAACCCATGCGGGACAGCTATGAGAGCATGTACCAGCAACCCACATTCCTCGGCTACAACCTGATGCTCACGGAGGGGCGCAGCCTGAACGCCCTGTACAACAGCCTGGCCGTATGCCTCTACACGAAACTACTCAATGACTTTGTCGTGAGACTGGACGTACTGCGAGGCTCCACGCCGTCCGAGAACATAGCCGACGGCATCCTGCTGGCCTCGAACAATTATCCCGGCCTGGACCAGAAGTTCCAGAACATGAACCTGCGCACGCCACGCATCCAAGCCTTCATGAGCGTGATACAGCCCTATATGAAGTCACGTGCCGAGCATGCCGAAGAGCTGTTCCCACGCTACCGGGGCTATTACCCCTACTATTATTTCTTCGGCAACCTGCGAGCCACCAGTTCCAAGCAAACAGGCTACGTATCGTCCAGCTCTGGCGTGAACTAAACGAAAGAATCCAAGAAATGCACACAATGAGAACCCTACGAAATACCCTCACGGCCTTCATGGCCCCCATGGCCCTCGTGGCCATACTGACCGTCGCCTGTTCCCGCCCGACGGCGATGGTGCCGGAAACCTTTGAGGAAGCAGGCCGCCCGGCATCCATCTTCCCCGACTATACCAATGTGGTGATTCCACCCAACATCGCCCCACTGAACTTCATGCTGAAGGACACCGCCCTCACAGCCGTTGTAGCCAGTTTCCAAGGGAAGGGCGAGCCACTGGTAGTGGGTGGCGGCGAGGATGCCAAAGTGGAGATTGACACCACGTGCTGGCGCTCGCTCCTGCAGGAGAACCGGGGAGGCGACATCCGCGTGAGCCTCTATGCCCGACAGGGAGACCGCTGGCTGCACTATCCCGACTATACGCTTACCGTGGCCGAGGAAGACATCGATGGCTACCTGAGCTACCGTCTCATCGAGCCTGGCTATGAACTGTACCGGCAGCTTGGACTCTATCAGCGCAACCTGACGAACTGGAACGAACGCATCATCTACGAGAACAACCGCAAGTACAGCGACAAGGACAACCACTGTATCAACTGCCACAACTACCAGAACTACGGGACAGACAACATGCTCTTCCACGTGCGAGCCGGCCACGGAGGCACCATCATCGTACACAATGGCGAGGCACGAAAGGTACTCATCAAGGACAGTACCATCATCACCAGCGGCGTGTATCCATCGTGGCATCCCACGGAGCGACTCGTAGCATTCAGCACCAACAAGACGGGACAGACGTTCCACCTCTACCATGCAGAGAAGGTAGAAGTGCTCGACGAGACCAGCGACCTGTTGCTCTATGATGCAGAGAAGAATGAGGTGAGCCACATCCTGCGCACCCGCGACCAGCTGGAGACCTTCCCCTGCTGGGCGCCCGACGGCCGGAGGCTCTATTATTGCTGTGCCGACCTGCGTCGCCGCATGGACACGAATGTCAGCGACAGCGTGCTGCTGATGGCCGTCGTAGGCAAGCACGACAGTCTGTACTACGACCTGTACAGCGTAGATTTCGACCCCGCCACACGTCGCTTCGGCACGCCACGGATGGAGGTAGATGCCGCTGTGCACCGCAAGAGCCTCAGCGTACCACGCGTGAGCCCCGACGGCCGATACGTGCTCTATACACAGGGCAACTACGGACAGTTCCACATCTGGCACATCAGTGCCGACCTTTGGGTAAAAGACCTCGAGCGTGACACCTGCTATGCGCTGTCCGCAGCCAACAGTCCCGATCCCGACAGTTTCCACTCCTGGAGCAGCAACGGACGCTGGATTGCCTTCAGCAGTCGCCGCATGGACAAGAACTACACACGCCCCTTTATCGCCTATTTCGACAAGAACGGACAGGCCCACAAGGCATTCGCCATGCCACAGCGCGACCCCGAGTACAACCAGCTTCTGCTCAAGAGCTACAATGTGCCCGAGCTCACTCGCGAAGAAGTGAAGATAAGCCCCGAGGCACTGCGCGACTGCATCTACAACACCGACGGAGACCTGGCAAAATACCTGCCGGGAAAGGGAGTGGGAAACTGACAGCCGGGGAGCGAAAAGCAGATAATGGACAGCCGCTGTGCACCCGGTGGTGTCCCTCCCTGCACATGACAATGAACTATGCACCGACATTAAGTTCAGGATAAGTATAAGGTAAAAAGAAAAAAGAACAGTGTAACATGACGCCCGAGACCCTGATGGCGGCCGGCCTCCCACAAGAGGGGAGCAAGGTAATGAGAGGGAAACAAAAAAATGCGAGTTATCATCGAACCCGATTATGCTCAGCTCAGCCGTTGGGCTGCCGAGTATGTAGCCGGAAAAATCAATGCAGCCAAGCCCACTGCCGAGAAGCCCTTCGTGCTGGGATGCCCCACGGGAAGTTCACCCCTGGGACTCTACATGCACCTGATTGAGCTTTACAAGGCAGGGAAGGTTAGCTTCAAGAACGTGGTGACATTCAACATGGACGAATACGTGGGTCTGCCCGAGGAGCACCCCGAGAGCTACCACAGCTTCATGTGGAACAACTTCTTCAACCACATCGACATCAAGAAGGAGAACGTGCATATCCTCAACGGAAACGCTGCCGACCTGAATGCCGAATGTGCAGCCTACGAGGAAGCCATCAAGGCAGCTGGAGGCATCGACCTCTTCATGGGTGGTATCGGTCCTGACGGCCACATCGCCTTCAATGAGCCCTTCTCCTCGCTCTGCAGTCGCACACGCGTCAAGAGCCTCACCACGGACACCATCATTGCCAACAGCCGTTTCTTCGAGAACGATGTGACCAAGGTGCCCCGCACGGCCATGACCGTGGGTGTGGGTACCGTGATGGATGCCCGCGAGGTGCTCATCGTATGTAACGGTCACGGCAAAGCACGTGCCCTGCAGCATGCCATCGAGGGAGCCGTGAGCCAGGAGTGGACCATCAGCGCCCTGCAGATGCACCCCCACGCCATCATCGTATGCGACGAAGCGGCTACCGACGAACTGAAGCACGGTACCTACAAGTACTTCATCGACATGGAGAAAGACAATCTGTAAGACATACACCCACACGGGAGAATCCATAGCAGGGAGGGGAGCACATACGGTGTATCCCCTCCCTGATTTATTCATGGCTGTCGGCAATCACAGCAATTGTCGAGTTACATAACGTGCAGCGCAGCGCTTTATCACGCGTGATAAAAGAGTTTATCACACGTGATAAAGTCCCCAGGAACACGTCATGGGAAATAATGTTTTTCGCTCACTTATTCTTTGCACTAAAGGCAAAGCGGCAGAGCCGAGCGCGTACCTTTGACTGCATCGCGCTCGACCTTTGGTCGCTTCTGCCCGTTCACGGGTATTGAAGAAGGTACTGGCACTCGGCAGTGCAAGGGAAAAGTTTTCACCATTTTCCTTTGCATTGCCCTCGTTTATTCGTACCTTTGCAGGCTGAAAGAGAAAACAGATCAATCCACGTGCTGAAACGCTGCTATATTTTCGCCCTTATGATGTGCCTGTGCGTCCTGCGCATAGCCGCTCAGATGGTGACGGGTGAGGTGACGGATGCTGCCACAGGCGAGACCCTGCCTGCGGTGCACGTGTATTATATGGACGACAAGAGCACGCTGGTCCAGACCGACATCAACGGCCGATACAAGATAGCCTTCCGACGCGGCACACTGGTCTTCTCCATGATGGGATTCGACATGAAGGCACTCGAGGTGAAGGAACCCCAGAAGCTCAACGTCAAGCTGCAGGAGACGGCCTCGTCGCTCAAGGAGGTGGAGGTGGTCACCAAGCGCAAGAAATACAGCCGCAAGAACAACCCCGCCGTCGAGATGATGCGCAAGGTGATAGCCGCCAAGAAGAACAGCGACCTGCGTGCCAACGACTACCTCTCCTACATGAAGTACGAGAAGATGACTTTCGCCCTCAATGAGTTCACCGACAAGGTGTTCGAGGACGATCACTTCAAGCACATGCCCTTCCTGAAAGACCATGTGGAGACCTATCCCGAGACCGGCAAGCTCATCCTGCCGCTCACGATGGAGGAGAAGGTGAGCCAGATCATCTATCGCAAGAGCCCAAAGACGGAGAAGTCCATCATCGTGGGTGAGAGGAACGAGGGAGTGACCAATCTCATCAACACGGGCGAGATTATGACCGGCATGCTCTCAGACTGCTTCACCGACATCGACATATACCAGGACCAGGTACGCCTGCTGCAATACCCATTCACAAGCCCCATCAGCACGGCCAGTGCCATCTCGTTCTATCGCTACTTCATCGTCGATACGCTTCAGGTGGGCAAGCAACAGTGCTTCCAGGTGGACTTCACGCCCAACAACCCGCAAGACTTCGGTTTCTCCGGCTCCCTCTTCATCCTGGCCGACTCCACATGGCGCGTCAAGCGGGCCGAGATAGGCATTCCATCGCGCAGCGACGTGAACTTCGTCGATGAAATGAAGATCGTACAGGACTTTGAACCCCTGCCCACCGGCGAACAGGTGGTGGTGAACAACAAGATGTGGGTGCAGATGGAGCTGGCCTCGTGGATACAGAAGGTACAGGTGGAGCGCGTGGTCAAGTACAGCGGGTGGGACTTCACCCCCATCCCCGACCGCACGTTCAACTTCAAGGGTGACACCAAGCTCGAAGCCTCGGCACAGATGCGCGACGACATGTTCTGGGAAGAGCAGCGACCCACACCGCTCACCAAGGGAGAGAGCGAGATGGACGTCTTCATGGACCGACTGTACAACATCAAGGGCTTCAAGGAAATTATCTGGTTGGGCAAGGCTTTCATCGAGAACTACGTGGAGACAAGCGTCAATCCCGAACACCCCAGCAAGGTGGACATAGGCCCCATCAATGCCATGATAGGCAGCAACTTTGTCGAGGGATTCCGTCTCCGTGCGAGCGCACAGACGACTGCCAACCTCAGCAAGCACTGGTTCTTCCGCGGAAACACCAAGTACGGATTCGGCGACCAGCGATGGAAGGGCATGGGCGAGGTGACTTACTCGTTCAACAAGAAAGACTATCTCCCACGCGAATACCCCTGCCACAACCTCACCTTCACCTACGAGAACGACATCAGCTCGCCCAGCGACAAGTTCGTACCCACGGACAAGGACAACGTCTTCGTCGCCCTGAAGTGGGCACCCGTGCGACACATGAACTACTTCGAGCGCTACAACCTGAAGCTCGACTGGGAGTGGGAGAACGGACTGCGTGTCTATGCCCAGGGACGACGCGAGTGGAACGAAGGGGCCGGCGACCTCTTCTACCGCACGCTCGCACAACCGGCTCCAGGCTCCGAGACCTATGACCCCGCACAGAACATCCACAAGATACGCTTCACCGAAGCCAGCGTCGGACTCGAATACCAGCCAGGCGCTACGTACATCAACACCAAACAGCGCCGCCTGACCACCAACTTCGACTCCCCCATCATGGGACTCAGCCACACCACAGGCTTCAAGGGGCTGCTGGGAGGACAGTACGATTACAACTTCACCGAGGCCACCCTCTACAAGCGCTTCTGGCTGCGCTCATGGGGTAAGATGGACTTCATGCTCAAGGGAGGCATACAGTGGAACAAGGTGCCCTACCCCTTCCTCATCATGCCGGCCGCCAACATGAGCTACATCATGGAGGGATACACCTTCAGCCTCGTCCGCAACATGGAATTCCCCAACGACCGCTACGCCTCGCTCATGATGTCGTGGGACATGAACGGCAAGATACTGAACCGCATCCCCCTCATTCGCGGACTGAAGTGGCGCGAATACATCGGAGTGAACTGCCTCTGGGGCCAGCTCACGGACAAGAACAACCCCTTCCTGATGCAGAACCGGGGCGACGCCACCCTCTTCTACTATCCCGGCTCCTTCCGCTCGGACGGCACCTTCTCCTATGCCTCCCACGTGATGGATCCCCACACGCCCTATGTAGAACTGATCTTTGGTCTCCACAACATCTTCAAGATCTTCCACATCGAATACGTGCGCCGTATGAACTATATCTACGACGACACACACAAGTGGGGCATCCGAGGTATCTTCAAGGTCACCTTCTGACCGCCGCCCCCTGATCACTTCAGAAAAAAAGGCGGAGCTCCATCATGACGTCCATAGACTGCCGCCAAATTCGACGCAGAGTGTCCCTCGAACGTGAATGCATCAACACGCAACTCGCAGCCGCCTCACGCGCGCGTACCTTATATTATTATAGCAGCCGCGTGACGCAGATTGAGGCGTTAGCCGCTGACCGCAGAAAAATTGCGCCACAGTCTCAGAACAATTGTCAGAAAGCACAGCAACAGAATTTCCACAGTTGCGCGACAAAACTCCCCTTCTATATACCGGATCCGCTCGAATGACATGAGAGAAGGGCCGCGTGGCGCATATTCCTCGTGTAATGTGCAATGCCGCCCCCATCGAAGGCATTCAACGCCGCCCAAAGCACGAAAAGGAAGCGCGAAATGAGGCATACGGGCGCCGAAAACGCCGCTTTTTCACAAAAAGTGTGAAAAAAACTTTGCCAACTCAAAAAGTATGTGTAATTTTGCGCCGCTCAAAGAGCAATAGTGCATATAAATAACAGATTATTTAACCCAAAACCAACAGACAGACAAGATGATTGTAGTACCTGTGAAAGAAGGGGAGAACATCGAAAGGGCTCTGAAGAAGTTCAAGCGCAAGTTCGAGAAGACCGGTGCCGTGAAGGAACTCCGTGCCCGTCAGCAGTTCGACAAACCCTCCGTGAAGAAGCGTCTTGCTAAGGAACGTGCCATCTACGTGCAGAAGCTGAGACGAGTAGAAGATTAAAGAAACTTAAAAATTGGACCTTGCTCTTGCAACTGCCAATAAAAATGTCTAACTTCGCCACGTGAAAGCGTGATGAAGATGTGGATTCAGAGTTTTATCGATTATCTGAGGTACGAGCGGAACTACTCTGCAAGGACCATCGAAGAGTATCAGGCCGACTTGGAAGCGTTCGAGCGGTACTATAAAACCCTGGATTGCGAACTTACCTGGACGTCTGTGGACGGCGACATTATCCGGCAGTGGATGCTACATCTGATGGCCGACAACAATAATTCGCCAGCCAGCGTGTGCCGACGGTTGAGCTCCCTTCGCTCATACTACCGCTTCCTGCTACGGCGGGGAATGGTGGACAAAGATCCGGCCCGAATGGTGGTCGGACCGAAGAAGGAGAAACCGCTGCCTGCCTATGTGAAGGAAAGCGAGATGAACCGTCTGCTGGATGAGGAAGGGGTATTCACCCCCGACTATGCCGGCAAGCGCGACAGAATGATTCTGCTCACGTTCTATTCCACGGGAATGCGCCTGTCAGAACTTGTCGGACTGAACGTTGCCGATGCCGACATGGGACTGCGACAGCTGAAAGTGACGGGGAAACGCAACAAACAACGTTTCATTCCCATCGGACGCGAAATGATGGAGTCCATCGCCGACTACATGGCGGCACGCCAGCTATTCGCCGACAGGCACGCCACAGATGCCGAGGCCCTCTTTCTGGACGAACGAACGGGAAGCAGAATCTCACGCCACAAAGTGGAAGCACGCGTGAAAAAGTATCTTTCGATGGTGACCATGCAGAAACGGCGCTCGCCCCACGTGCTGCGCCACACATTTGCCACATCGATGCTGAACAACGAAGCAGACCTTCAGTCGGTCAAGGAGCTGCTGGGTCACGAGAGCCTGTCAACGACGGAAATCTACACCCACACATCCTTCGAAGAACTGAGACGATTGTATAACCAGGCTCATCCACGAGCCAAAGAAAAAGGAGGTAACTATGGACATTAGAATTCAAGCAGTGCATTTCGAACCCACCGAAAAGCTGGTGGACTTCATCGAGAAGAAAGTATCGAAGCTGGGCAAGTTCAGTGACGAAATAGGAAAGGTAGAGGTGTCACTAAAAGTAGTCAAGCCCGAGACCGCCATGAACAAGGAAGTTGCCATCAGAGGCGCCATGCCCGGCAAGGAGTTGTATGCGCAGGAGGTTTGCAACACTTTTGAAGAAGCAATCGATAAAATTATGGACTCGCTGACCCGTCAGCTCTCCAAATACAAGGAAAAACAAAAGAATCGCTAAAAAAACGGGTGAAATTTTTGGCGGTTTGAAAAATATACTCTAATTTTGCAGCCGATTGGACGGAATTGCAGGTCTCAGGTGGCTGCTTCGCCTCTTTAGCTCAGTTGGCCAGAGCACGTGATTTGTAATCTCGGGGTCGTTGGTTCGAATCCGACAAGAGGCTCAAAAGTCAAGCGTGACGACGGGCACGGATGAAAGCCAGGCTCGATATTTAAAGGGTGGTTACCAGAGTGGCCAAATGGGGCAGACTGTAAATCTGCTGGCTTACGCCTTCGGTGGTTCGAATCCATCACCACCCACAACGTCGAAGAACGGCAGGTCGCATCCCTGCCAAATAAAAAAATGCGGAAGTAGCTCAGTCGATAGAGCACTAGCCTTCCAAGCTGGGGGTCGCGGGTTTGAGCCCCGTCTTCCGCTCCAAAGAAAAAAAGACGTTGCTGCTTTAGCTCAGTGGTAGAGCGCATCCTTGGTAAGGATGAGGTCCCGAGTTCAACTCTCGGAAGCAGCTCAAAGATTCATGTGGAAGACATACATTAATTAATAATATAGAGTAAAGCTATGGCAAAAGAAAAATTCGAGCGTACCAAACCCCATGTGAATATTGGTACCATCGGTCATGTGGACCACGGTAAGACTACTTTGACCGCTGCAATTTCTAAGGTTCTCCACGAGCGTCTGGGTACAGGCGAGGAGGTTAAGTCTTTCGATCAGATTGACAATGCACCCGAGGAGAAGGAGCGTGGTATTACTATTAATACTGCACACATTGAGTATGAGACCGCTAAGCGTCACTACGCTCACGTTGACTGCCCGGGTCACGCCGACTATGTGAAGAACATGGTAACTGGTGCTGCTCAGATGGACGGCGCTATCATCGTAGTTGCTGCAACTGACGGTCCTATGCCTCAGACTCGTGAACACATCCTGCTGGCTCGCCAGGTGAACGTTCCCCGTCTCGTCGTGTTCCTGAACAAGTGTGACATGGTCGAGGATGAGGAAATGCTCGAACTCGTTGAGATGGAAATGCAGGAGCTGCTGGCTCAGTATGACTTCGAGGAGGATACTCCCTTCATCCGTGGCTCTGCTCTCGGTGCCCTGAACGGTGTACCCAAATGGGAAGACAAGGTTATGGAGCTGATGGATGCTTGCGACAACTGGATTCAGGAACCCGTTCGCGCCATCGATAAGCCCTTCCTCATGCCCGTCGAGGATGTATTCTCCATCACAGGTCGTGGCACCGTTGCCACCGGTCGTATCGAGACAGGTGTTGTTAAGGTAGGTGACGAAGTTCAGATTCTCGGTCTCGGCGAAGACAAAAAGTCTGTCATCACTGGTGTTGAGATGTTCCGCAAGATTCTTGACGAAGGTGAAGCTGGCGATAATGTAGGTCTGCTCCTCCGTGGTATCGACAAGAACGAAGTGAAGCGTGGTATGGTTATCACCCATCCGGGTGCCATCACTCCTCACTCTGGCTTCAAGGCATCTATCTACGTGCTGAAGAAGGAAGAAGGCGGTCGCCACACTCCGTTCGGCAACAAGTATCGTCCCCAGTTCTATCTGCGCACCATGGACTGCACGGGTGAGATTCACCTGCCCGAAGGCGTAGAGATGGTAATGCCCGGCGATAACGTAGAGATCACTGTGAACCTGATTTACAAGGTGGCTCTGAACGTAGGTCTGCGTTTCGCTATCCGCGAGGGTGGCCGTACGGTAGGCTCGGGCCAGATCACCGAGGTGTTCGACTAATTGCTTGTGAAGGATAACCGGACAAGCTTCTCGAAGCACGTCCGGTTCTGAAAGCAAGAAACAAATAAGTTGAGAGCGCGTTGGATTCAGGCATCGCGATGCATGAAACAAGCCACTCTCAACTTTTCTACGGGAATAGCTCAGTTGGTAGAGCACTGGTCTCCAAAACCAGGTGTCGGGAGTTCGAGCCTCTCTTCCCGTGCATAAAAATAAAAGTTATATGTTTGAGAGTATAAAGAACTATTGTAAGGAATCATACGTAGAACTTGTGCATAAGACCACGTGGCCGACACGTTCAGAGCTTATGAACAGCGCTGTTGTAGTTTTAACCGCTTCCCTATGCATCGCGCTGGTAGTTTTCGTTATGGACTCTGTATTCCGAGTGGGTATGGAGGGTATTTACGGTATCTTGCGTTAAACGATTCTTAGGAAATGGCTGAGACCGAAATGAAGTGGTACGTCATGCGTGCCATCAGTGGAAAGGAAGGCAAAGTAAAGGAATACATCGATGCCATGATTCACCAAGGCGGTGAGTTTGCACAGCATGTGTCCCAAGTACTAATTCCTACGGAGAAAGTCGTTACCGTGCGCAACGGCAAGCGTGTGGTGAAGGAGAAGAATCGCTTCGCCGGCTATGTCTTTGTAGAGGCAGAGCTGGTGGGCGAGATTCAGCCCATGCTGCGCAATGTACCTAATGTGCTTGGATTCCTTAGTGACACTAAGACCAATACCAAGCCAATGCCACTGCGTCCGATCGAGGTAAACCAGATGTTAGGCACCATCGACGAGATTGCAGAGATTCCCGATGATATCATCATTCCATTCGAAGTGGGCGAGAGTGTGAAAGTCACCGAAGGCCCCTTCAGCGGTTTTGTGGCAGTCATTGAGGAAGTGAATAACGAGAAGAAGAAGCTGAAAGTGATGGTCAAGATCTTTGGGCGTAAGACCCCCTTGGAGCTTGGTTTTATGCAAGTCGAGAAGCAATAGTGTATTCTGTTACGTGCACTTTGCCTCTTCCATGTGTACAATTATAAATAATCAATCAAATGGCTAAAGAAGTTGCTGGATTAATCAAATTACAGATTAAAGGAGGCGCTGCAAATCCATCTCCCCCAGTGGGTCCTGCTCTTGGTTCCAAGGGTATTAACATCATGGATTTCTGCAAGGCATTCAACGCCAGAACTCAGGACAAGGCCGGCAAGGTCCTGCCTGTAGTTATCACGTATTACACGGACAAGTCGTACGACTTTGTGGTCAAGACTCCCCCCGTGGCAATACAGTTGATGGAGGCAGCCAAAGTAAAGGGTGGCTCTGCCGAACCGAATCGTAAGAAGGTGGCAGAAATCACTTGGGAGCAGGTGCGCGCTATCGCCCAGGACAAGATGCCCGACCTCAATTGTTTCACCATTGAGTCGGCAATGTTACTGGTTGCCGGTACTGCACGTAGCATGGGCATCACAGTGAAGGGCGAATTCCCTGGCAAATAATTAAAACTTCAATTACAATGAGTAAACTGACAAAGAACCAGAAGTTGGTAGCTGATAAGATTGAAGCAGGGAAAGCATACACGCTGAAGGAGGCTTCATCCTTGGTAAAGGAAATAACCACCACCAAGTTTGATGCATCTGTGGATATTGATGTACGTCTGGGTGTAGACCCTCGTAAGGCTAATCAGATGGTTCGTGGCGTGGTATCACTGCCCAACGGAACCGGAAAGGTCACGCGAGTGCTGTGCCTGTGTACACCTGATGCCGAAACTGCTGCAAAAGAAGCAGGCGCTGACTATGTAGGTCTCGATGAGTATATCGAGAAAATCAAGGGTGGATGGACAGACGTGGATGTAATCATCACCATGCCTGCCATCATGGGTAAAATCGGTGCACTGGGCCGTATCCTCGGTCCCCGTGGCTTGATGCCCAACCCGAAGAGTGGAACTGTGACAATGGACGTGGCTAAGGCTATCCGTGAAGTGAAGCAGGGCAAGATTGATTTCAAGGTGGACAAGACCGGTATCGTGCATACATCGATCGGAAAGATATCGTTCACTGCCGAACAGATTGCTCAGAACGCTCGCGAATTCCTTTCAACGATTATCAAGTTGAAGCCCGCTGCTGCCAAAGGCACGTATATCAAGAGTATTTATCTTTCCAGTACTATGAGTCGTGGTATCAAGGTTGATCCTAAGGCTACTGAAGAAATCTAAATTAGAGAAGAATCATGAGAAAGGAAGATAAAAGTGTAATTGTTGCACAACTTGGTGAACTGCTGGCGCAGTACCCCCACTTCTATTTGGTAGACGTCGAGGGCATGAATGCTTCTTCGACGAGTGCTCTTCGTCGCAAGTGTTTCCAGACAGGTCTTAAGATGGTGGTTGTTAAGAACACACTCTTGCGTAAGGCCCTGGAAGCAAAGAGCGAAGAATTCGAACCGATGTTCACAGCATTGAAGGGTACGACGGCTATTCTCTTTACGGAGGTGGCCAATGCACCTGCAAAGATGCTGAAGGATCTTCTCAGCAAGAAGGTTACCAAACCTGCGCTGAAGGCTGCATATGCAGAAGAAGGTATCTACGTCGGTGCAGAGCAGCTTGATGTTCTCTGCTCCATCAAGAGCAAGAATGAGGTTATTGCTGAGATTGTTGCTTTGCTGCAGTCTCCGGCCAAGAATGTTCTGTCGGCTCTCCAGTCGGGACAGAATACTATTCATGGAGTTCTGAAGACTCTAGGCGAGAAAGGCGAATAAAATGCCTGCGTATCGCTTTATTTAAACAAAGTTACAAACAATTAAAATTTGAATAAAATGGCAGATTTGAAAGCTATTGCTGAAGAGTTGGTAAACTTGACAGTTAAAGAAGTAAATGAGTTGGCAACAATCCTGAAGGATGAGTATGGAATTGAGCCCGCAGCCGCAGCTGTGGCAGTTGCTGCTGGTCCTGCAGCCGCAGGTGCTCCCGCCGAAGAAGAGAAGACCAACTTTGATGTTGTCCTGAAGAGCGCCGGTGCAGCTAAGCTGCAGGTAGTGAAGGCAGTGAAGGAAGCATGCGGTCTCGGCTTGAAGGAAGCTAAGGAGCTCGTTGACGGTGCTCCCAGCACACTGAAGGAAGGCCTTCCCAAGGCTGACGCTGAGACTCTGAAGAAGACTCTCGAGGAGGCTGGTGCCGAAATCGAACTGAAGTAAGCTGACTCCTGTTTCACAGGTATTATGGTAAAGGATCCTCTGGTAGAGGGTTCTTTGCCTTTTTGTGTCTATATACTTTCCCAAGTCAATAAAACAAGTTTAGATGGCTTCAAATACTATTGATCAAAGAGTTAATTTTGCTTCCGTAAAGAATCCGATGCCCTATCCCGATTTCTTGGAAGTGCAGTTGAAGTCTTTCAAGGATTTCCTCCAGTTGGATACTCCTCCCGAGCTTCGCAAGAACGACGGCCTGTACAAGGTCTTCTCTGAGAACTTCCCTATCGCGGATACGCGTAACAATTTCGTGTTGGAATTCTTGGACTATTATATCGACCCGCCTCGCTATACCGTCGAAGAGTGTCTGGAACGTGGACTGACATACAGCGTGCCCCTCAAGGCAAAGCTGAAACTCTATTGCACCGACCCCGACCATGAGGACTTCGACACTGTAATTCAAGACGTATTCCTGGGCCCCATTCCCTATATGACCCACAATGGCACTTTCGTCATCAACGGTGCCGAGCGTGTCGTAGTGTCCCAGCTGCATCGTTCTCCTGGTGTATTCTTCGGAAGCAGTGTGCATTCCAACGGCACACAGTTATACTCTGCCCGTATCATTCCGTTCAAGGGTAGCTGGATCGAGTTCGCCACAGACATTAACAATGTGATGTACGCTTACATCGACCGCAAGAAGAAGTTGCCCGTAACGACACTTTTGCGAGCCATCGGTTTTGAGAAGGACAAGGATATCCTTCAGATTTTCAATCTTGCCGAGGAGGTTCAGGTCACAAGAGAGAATCTTGAGAAGAACATAGGCAAGAAACTGGCTGCCCGTGTGCTGAAGAGCTGGGTGGAGGACTTTGCTGACGAAGATACCGGCGAGGTGGTTACCATGGAACGTTTCGAGGTACTGCTCGAGCGCGAGTCGGAACTGAATGAGGAAAACATCGAGATTATTCTCGACAGCAACGTACCCTCGATCCTTATTCATAAGGAGGACGGCCAGACGTCAGACTATTCCATCATCTTCAACACCCTGCAGAAGGATACTTCCAACAGTGAGATTGAAGCCATCAAGTATATCTACCATCAGCTGCGTAATGCTGATCCTGCCGATGACGCCACTGCCCGAGAAGTCATCTACAACCTCTTCTTCAGTGAGAAGCGCTATGACCTGGGTGAGGTGGGTCGTTATCGTATCAACCACAAGTTGAATCTGGACACAGACATCAGCGTACGCGCCCTGACCAAGGAAGACATCATCGAGATCATCAAGTACCTGATTGAACTGGTGAATTCCAAGGCCAATGTGGACGATATTGACCACCTGAGCAATCGTCGTGTAAGAACTGTTGGCGAACAGCTCGCCAATCAGTTTGCCATAGGTCTGGCACGAATGAGCCGCACCATCCGTGAGCGCATGAACGTTCGCGATAATGAGGTGTTCACCCCGACGGACCTGATCAACGCCAAGACCATCAGCAGCGTTATCAATTCCTTCTTTGGCACAAATGCCCTGTCTCAGTTTATGGACCAGACCAACCCGCTGGCCGAGGTTACCCACAAGCGTCGCCTCTCCGCACTGGGCCCTGGCGGTCTGTCTCGTGAGCGTGCCGGATTTGAGGTGCGCGACGTACACTATACACACTATGGTCGTCTCTGCCCGATTGAGTCCCCTGAAGGTCCCAACATCGGTCTGATTTCTTCATTGTGCGTCTTTGCCAAGATTAACGACCTGGGCTTCATAGAAACACCTTATCGTAAGGTGACCAATGGCGTGGTTGACCTCTCGGACGAGGGTATCCACTACCTGACTGCCGAGGAAGAAGAGAACCAGATTATAGGCCAGGGTAATGCTCCGCTGAACGACGACGGAACATTCATTCGCGCCAAGGTAAAGTGCCGTCAGGATGACGACTATCCTGTGGTCCCCCCCTCTGAGGTTAACCTCATGGACGTGGCGCCCCAGCAGATTGCCTCTATCGCTGCCGCATTGATTCCGTTCCTCGAGCACGATGATGCCCATCGTGCGCTGATGGGTTCGAACATGATGCGCCAGGCAGTACCTCTGATGCGCACCGAGGCTCCCATTGTCGGAACCGGTATAGAACGTCAGCTCTGCGAGGATTCCCGCACGATGATTGTTGCCGAAGGCGATGGCGTGGTTGAATATGTAGATGCCACCACCATCCGCATCCTCTATGACCGCACCGAGGACGAGGAATTTGTCAGCTTCGAACCAGCCTTACGCGAATATCGCATTCCCAAGTTCCGTCGCACGAATCAGAGTATGACCATCGACCTGCGTCCTATCTGCGACAAGGGCGACCGCGTAACGGCAGGCCAGATTCTGACAGAGGGCTATTCTACCGAGAACGGTGAGCTTGCCCTTGGCCGCAACCTTCTTGTGGCATACATGCCCTGGAAGGGATATAACTACGAGGATGCTATCGTGCTGAACGAGCGCCTCGTGCGTGAAGACATCCTTACCAGCGTTCATGTGGAGGAGTTCAGCCTCGAGGTGCGTGAGACCAAACGTGGTATGGAGGAACTGACAGCCGATATTCCCAACGTCAGCGAGGAGGCTACCAAGGATCTGGACGAGAACGGTATTATCCGTATCGGAGCCCGTCTGGCTCCCGGTGATATCATGATCGGTAAGATCACGCCGAAGGGCGAGAGCGATCCCAGCCCCGAGGAGAAGCTGTTGCGTGCCATCTTCGGCGACAAGGCCGGCGACGTGAAGGATGCATCCATGAAGGCCTCTCCCTCGCTGAGCGGTGTTGTTATCGACAAGAAACTCTTCTCGCGTGCCGTGAAGACACGTGCGGCCAAGATACAGGATAAGCCCCGTATAGCTGCCATCGAAGAGGAGATCAACACCAAGATGAACGACCTGAAGTCAATTCTCATTGACAAGCTGCTCGAGCTTACCAAGGGCAAGCGCAGCCAGGGCATCAAGGATTACATGGGCGTTGACCTGATTGCCAAGGGCGGCAACATTACGGCCAATGTGCTGAAGAACTTCGACTTCACCGCCGTTCAGCTCAGCGGCTGGACCAATGACGAGCGTATCAATACCCTGATAGGCAAGTTGATTGTAAACTTCCTGAAGAAGTATAAGGAGCTCGAGGTAGAGCTCTGGCGTCGTAAGTTCGCCATCACCATGGGCGACGACCTGCCCAGCGGCATCGTCCAGATTGCCAAGGTCTATGTGGCCAAGAAGCGCAAGATGAGCGTGGGCGACAAGATGGCCGGCCGCCACGGAAACAAGGGTATCATCAGCAAGATTGTCCGTCAGGAGGATATGCCCTTCCTGGCCGACGGTACACCGGTCGATGTAGTGCTCAACCCGCTGGGTGTGCCTTCGCGTATGAACATCGGTCAGATCTTCGAGACCGTGCTCGGTGCTGCCGGAAAGAAACTGGGTGTCAAGTTTGCCACTCCCATCTTTGATGGCGCCACACTGGACGACCTCTGCGAATGGACAGACAAGGCCGGACTGCCGCGATACTGCTCCACGCAGCTTTACGACGGCGCCACGGGCGAGCCCTTCGACCAGCTGGCCACTGTCGGTGTGGCATACATGCTGAAGCTGGGCCACATGGTCGAGGACAAGATGCATGCCCGCAGCATTGGTCCGTACTCGCTCATCACGCAGCAGCCTCTGGGTGGTAAAGCCCAGTTTGGAGGCCAGCGTTTCGGAGAGATGGAGGTCTGGGCCGTCGAGGCATTCGGTGCTTCGCATGTGTTGCAGGAAATATTGACCATCAAGAGTGATGACGTTGTCGGCCGCAGCAAGGCCTACGAGGCCATTGTCAAGGGCGAGCCTATGCCCACTCCCGGCATTCCCGAGTCCCTGAACGTGCTGCTGCACGAGCTGAGCGGACTGGGCCTCAGCGTCACATTGGATTAATGAACACTCTTCACACAAGACACAGAAAGGATAAATAGATATGGCTTTCAAGAAAGAAACAAAGGTAAAGAATAATTTTACCAAGATAACCATCGGTCTGGCTTCCCCCGAGGAGATTCTGGAAAACTCTCACGGTGAGGTGCTCAAGCCCGAGACGATAAACTACCGTACCTATAAGCCTGAGCGCGACGGCCTCTTCTGCGAGCGCATCTTTGGTCCCACCAAGGACTATGAATGCCACTGCGGCAAGTACAAGCGCATTCGCTACAAAGGTATCGTCTGCGACCGCTGCGGCGTCGAGGTGACCGAAAAGAAAGTGCGTCGTGAGCGCAGCGGACACATCGAACTCGTCGTACCCGTAGCCCACATCTGGTACTTCCGCTCGTTGCCCAACAAGATTGGTTATCTGCTCAATCTCTCCACCAAGAAGCTCGACTCCATCATTTACTATGAGCGCTACATCGTCATACAGCCGGGCGTGATGGCCGATGATGCCGAGATGCCTCTGGCCAAGTGCGACCTGCTTTCCGAGGAGGAGTATCAGGCCGTTCTGGAGCGACTGCCGCAGAACAATGCTTATCTCGATGACAGCGACCCCACTAAGTTCATCGCCAAGATGGGTGCCGAGGCTATCTACGACCTGCTCGTCAAGCTCGACCTCGATTCACTCTCCTATGAGCTTCGCGATGCTGCCAGCCAGGACTCGGCCCAGCAGCGCAAGAACGAAGCCCTGAAGCGCCTTCAGGTGGTCGAGAGCTTCCGTGCCAGCCGTGGCCGCAACAGGCCCGAGTGGATGATTATGCGCATCCTGCCAGTCATCCCGCCCGAGCTGCGTCCACTCGTTCCCCTGGATGGCGGACGTTTTGCTACCAGCGACCTCAACGACCTCTATCGCCGGGTCATCATCCGTAACAATCGTCTGAAGCGCCTCATCGAGATTAAGGCTCCCGATGTGATTCTCCGCAACGAGAAGCGTATGCTGCAGGAGGCTGTGGACAGCCTCTTCGACAACAGCCGTCGCAGCAGTGCAGTCAAGACAGACAGCAACCGTCCCCTGAAGTCCCTCTCTGATTCGCTCAAGGGCAAGCAGGGTCGTTTCCGTCAGAACCTCCTCGGTAAGCGTGTGGACTATTCGGCACGTTCCGTAATCGTTGTAGGTCCCGAGCTGAAGATGGGCGAGTGCGGTCTGCCCAAGCTGATGGCAGCCGAGCTGTACAAGCCCTTCGTCATCCGCAAGCTCATCGAGCGCGGTATCGTGAAGACGGTCAAGAGCGCCAAGAAGATTGTCGATCGTCGCGAGCCCATCATCTGGGACATCCTCGAGTACGTGATGAAGGGACACCCCGTCCTCCTCAACCGTGCCCCGACACTTCACCGCCTCAGTATCCAGGCCTTCCAGCCCAAGATGATCGAGGGCAAGGCTATCCAGCTCCACCCGCTGGCATGTACGGCTTTCAATGCCGACTTCGACGGCGACCAGATGGCAGTCCATCTGCCGCTGAGCAACGAGGCCATCCTCGAGGCACAGATACTCATGCTCCAGTCGCATAACATCCTGAACCCTGCCAACGGCGCCCCCATCACGGTGCCCTCCCAGGACATGGTGCTCGGACTGTACTATATCACCAAGCTTCGTCCCGGAGCCAAGGGCTCGGGCCTCAAGTTCTATGGTCCCGAGGAGGCCATCATTGCCTACAATGAGAAGCGCGTCGATGTCCATGCCCCCGTGCAGGTGATTGTCGATGATCTCCTTGAGGACGGCACCATCGGCAAGCGTATGGTCGAGACCTCCGTAGGTCGCGTCATCGCCAATGAGATTATCCCCGTCGAGGTGGGCTTCTTCAATGATGTCATCTCCAAGAAGACCCTGCGCGGTATCATCACCGATGTGATCAAGACCGTCGGTGTGGCCCGTGCCTGCGAGTTCCTGGACGGTATCAAGAACCTGGGCTATCGTCTGGCCTACGAGGGCGGACTGTCCTTCAACCTGGGCGACATCATCATCCCCAAGGAGAAGGAAGAGCTCATCCGCAAGGGTAACGAGGAGGTAGAGCGCATTGCCGGCGAATACGGAATGGGCTTCATTACCGACAAGGAGCGCTACAATCAGGTCATCGACACCTGGACTCACGTCAACAACGACCTCTCGGCCATCCTGCTGAAGACCATGAAGGAGGCCGACCAGGGCTTCAATGCCGTCTATATGATGCTCGACTCGGGTGCTCGTGGTAGTGCCGGACAGATCAGCCAGCTCTCCGGTATGCGTGGTCTGATGGCCAAGCCCCAGAAGGCCGGTGCCGAACCACTCACCATCGAGAACCCCATCCTCTCCAACTTTAAGGAAGGCATGAGCGTGCTCGAGTACTTCATCTCCACCCACGGTGCCCGTAAGGGTCTGGCCGATACGGCCCTGAAGACAGCCGATGCCGGTTACCTCACCCGTCGTCTTGTCGATGTCAGCCACGACGTCATCATCACCGAGGAGGACTGCGGCACCCTGCGTGGCCTCATCTGTACGGCACAGAAGAATGGCGACGAGGTGGTCAGCAGCCTCTCCGAGCGCATCCTGGGTCGCGTTTCCGTACACGATATCATCCATCCCACCACGGGCAAGCTCATCTGCGCAGCCGGCGAGGAGATTACCGAAGCCAAGGCACAGGAGATTGAGGACAGCCCCGTGGAGAGCGTCGAGATCCGTTCCGTGCTCACCTGCGAGAGCAAGAAGGGCGTCTGCATGAAGTGCTATGGCCGCAACCTGGCCACCAGCCGCATGGTGCAGAAGGGCGAGGCCGTCGGTGTCATCGCTGCACAGTCCATCGGTGAGCCTGGTACACAGCTTACGCTCCGTACGTTCCACGCCGGTGGTGTGGCCGGTAATGCAGCCGCCAACGCCATGATTCGTGCCAAATATGATGCACGTGTCGAGTTCGAGGAGCTCCGTACGGTCGATGTCATCGACGAGGAGGGCAAGCCCGCCATGATCGTCGTGGGACGTCTGGCCGAGGTGCGCTTCGTGGATGTACATACGGGTATCGTCCTGCTCACCCAGAACCTGCCCTACGGTAGCACCCTCTACAAGAAGGAAGGCGAATCCGTAGCCAAGGGCGACGTGGTGGCCAAGTGGGACCCCTTCAATGCCGTTATCGTCACCGAGAATCCCGGTCGCATCCAGTACGAGGATGTCATCGAGGGTGTCACCTATCGTGTCGAGGCTGACGAGACCACGGGTCTGCGCGAGCTCATCATCATCGAGTCGCGTGACAAGGGTAAGATTCCTGCCGCACACATTCTCGACGAGAATGGCGAGCTCATCCGTACCTATAACTTCCCCATCGGAGGACACATCGCCGTCGAGGATGGCCAGATGGTCAAGGCCGGCGACGTGCTCGTGAAGATTCCGCGTGTGGTGGGAGGTGCCGGCGATATCACCGGTGGTCTGCCCCGTGTGACCGAGCTCTTCGAGGCCCGCAACCCGAGCAATCCCGCTGTGGTGGCCGAGATCGATGGCGAGATCACCTTCGGCAAGCTCAAGCGCGGCAACCGCGAGATCATCATCACCTCGAAGGTGGGCGATGTGCGCAAGTACCTTGTACCCCTGTCCAAGCAGATCCTCGTACAGGAAAACGACTACGTGCGTGCCGGTACGCCTCTCTCCGACGGTGCCATCACTCCGGCCGACATCCTGGCCATCAAGGGCCCCACGGCTGTGCAGGAATACATCGTCAATGAGATTCAGGACGTATATCGCCTCCAGGGTGTGAAGATCAACGACAAGCACTTCGAGGTCATCGTGCGCCAGATGATGCGTAAAGTACAGATCGACGAACCCGGCGATACCCGCTTCCTCGAGCAGCAGGTGGTCGATAAGCAGGAGTTTGCCGAGGAGAACGACCGCATCTGGGGCAAGAAGGTGGTCACCGATGCCGGCGACTCTGAGACCATGCAGAAGGGTATGATCATCACTGCCCGCCGCCTGCGCGACGAGAACTCCGTCCTCAAGCGCAAGGACCTGCGCCTCGTCCAGGTGCGCGACGCCGTGCCTGCCACCTCCATCCAGATCCTGCAGGGTATCACGCGTGCCGCACTCCAGACCAGCAGTTTCATGTCCGCCGCCTCCTTCCAGGAGACCACCAAGGTGCTCAACGAGGCTGCCATCAATGGCAAGACCGACCGTCTCGAGGGTATGAAGGAGAACGTCATCTGCGGTCACCTCATTCCTGCCGGTACCGGCCTGCGCGAGTTCGACAAGATTGTCGTGGGTAGCCGCGACGACTTCGACCGCGTGCTGGCCAGCCGAAAGACAGTCCTCGACTTTGCCGACGAGATGTAGTCCCCGCGTGACGCATCCATAGGCAACATATAATTATACCGACGCCCCGAATGGAGGAATCTCCTTCGGAGCGTCGGTTGCTTTTATGCTTACACTTTATTTCTGTATCAGCATTTCGAGAAACTGTTGCGGTTCATAGACTTCAATTTGTGCTTCGTTGAAGTCATCGGTTGGCCGCCTGCTTCCCCTGCCTGGTGGACACGTTGCTCACCGAGCCTCAATACGTACCAATGGACGAAATGGTTATAACAAATCTATTGAATTCTTGCAATTATTGAAAATAATTGCTTATCTTTGCATCTTGAAAACATGCAAAGAGAGAATCTGATGGCAAATGGCACGTGCACTCGCATTTACCCGATGAATGCGATGCAGTGGGAGATGTACGAGGAGTGGAGCGAAGACCCAGCTATGACTCAGTACAACCTTACGGTATGTGTGGACGTGCCACGCGACAAGTGCAGCAGCGAGCGTATGCGCAGTGCTTGCCAAGCTGTTCTCGATGCACAACGTTACTTACATATTCACCTTCTGATGGGGCCTGACGGTGTGCCGCAGGTCTGCGAAGACACTGCAATGCCTGCCACGGTGCACTTCTGCCAGATGAGCGACGAGGAGTGGGAGCAGGGTAAAGATTCCCTGATTCGTCCCTTCGACCTTTTCAGCGAACCCTGCGGCCGCCTGCATGTGGTGTCCACTCCCACAAAGACGATTGTTGGCGTGCAGCTTCATCATATGTTCTTCGACGGCCTTTCGGTCAAAGCTGCCTTCAACAACATAGAGGATGCATTACACGGCCGTCCCGTGTTCGACCAAGGTGACCTTGCAGCCGAGTTCAACGAAGCCGAAGTGGCCTCCTACGCAAGCGAAGCCTACCAGCATTCGAAGGAAGTGTACATGCAGAAGTTCGGTGGAGACGATTTGGTGTTTGCCGACTTCTGTCACCAGACGGACGACCCCTTCGGCCACTGCATCTGCGTGCGGCCACATATCGACTGCGGCCCAATAGACGAAGGTTGCAAACGATTGGGCGTGAATTTTGCCATCATCTTCAATGCCGCCTATGCATTGGCGTTGGGACACATGAGCGGCCGCCGGCAAGTGGTGTTCTTCACCACTCATCACGGACGCACAGACCGTCGGCTCACGGACCGCGTGTATGGTAACTTCCTTACGAGCCTTCCCGTGGCGATAGACATCTGTCCCGAGCAGAGCGTCGCGGAACTGATACAGCAAACCAAGTCGGCCCTCTTCTGTTCCATGCGTCATCGCATATATCCCGTGCGGCACCTGCTTCGCGATCTCGACGTAGATTTGGACGACGACGGCACAGAGCTCAGTGTGCAGGGTCCCTTCATCTACGAATACCTCCTTGTGGACGGCATCTCCTACGAGAGCTACCACATTGAGCCCGACAAGACGTTGGAACACGCAATGACCATCATCATCCTGCGTGAGGACGGATACGAAATAGCTGTGGATGGCAGCAGCGCTCTCTATACGGAGCAGCAGCTGGCCGAACTGGCTCGACTGACGGGCGAGTATGCACAGAAAATAGCAAAAACTGAGAATGAAGCGAGTACTATTGGCCGGTTACGGTAACATTGCACATGCCTTCGAGAAGATTCTCCTAGAGCAGGAGCCGCAGGGTTGCTACACGCTGACGCCCTGCGACTTAGCCGATGGCAATGACGTGATGGAATATTTACCCATGCATGCCGACGAGTTCGATGTGGTGGTGAACACAAGCCTGGCCAATAGCATCGAGCTGTCGAAACTTTGCATCCGGCTTGGACTGGATTACATAGACGTTGGCATCGAAGACGGCATCGGAAACATAGCCTCCACACCAAGCAACTATACGGGGCTGATGCGCGAGATGTGTGGCTGGAAGACCCGCTCCAGAGTGATGTTTGGCTTTGGCATTAACCCCGGCATACTCGAACACGTATATCAGAAATATAAACCACAGGGACCGCACTACGCCTTCGAACTCGAGCACGACAATGCCCACAGCCGCGAGCATCAGGTGTTCGGCACGTGGTCGCCCTACATGTATGCCGAGGAAGCTGTCTTCGCCGAGAAGGTGGTGGTGACACCACAGGGTACACGCGTAGTGGACAAGCAACTGGCAGCCAATGGCGACACGATAAAACTGACCTATCATGGCTTCACACGCCACTACTTGCCCATCCACCACGAAGAACTGGCCTCGATGATAATGTCGAATCCCGATTTGCTGGGCACTGCCTACCTGTTCCAGGCTCCCACAGCCTTGCAGAAGTATTGTCTGCGAAAGGGTAAGGCGCTGACCACCTATCAGATATTTGCCATTCCCGTGCCGCAGAACCTGCAGGGAGAGGACCACGTGGGAATGCTCTTCTGGGACACGGCCGACCAGTTCTACTGGGTTAAGAATACCACGCAGAATCAGGCGACATGGCTTCGATACGGAGTGAATGCCGTATGCTGGCAAACGGCCACTGGAGCGTGGATTGCTTACCGGTTGCTCTCGTCCGTACGGCCCGACCATCCGCACACCATGACAGAGCTCTCGCAAATCATGCCTACTCAGATTGATGCCTTGCTGCAGCAGATAGGTCTGAGCTTCCACCGCGAGGAACACCCGTTCGACATCGAAGAATTTAAAAGAAACGTAATTAGCTACTTTGAGTAACACATTGGGTACAGAAAGGATACCGCGGCTGTTCGTCTCAATGACTTTGCCGGTGGTGCTGCAACAGTTCGTTCTGCTGCTGAATAGTCTTGTAGACCGTATCTGGATTGCTCATATCCCAGATACGGGCGAATTGGCATTCACAGCCTCGGGCATCTGTGTGCCTATTATATACATCGTCTTTGCTATCTCCGAACTGGTGAGCACCGGCATCGTGCCGCGAGTAGGATGGCTACTGGGAGTTGGCAACCGAGACAAGGCAGAGAGCACACTGGGCAATTTCATTCTCTTGGACATCGTGTTGGCACTCTTGGTTTGCCTCGTCCTCGAATCATTCTCTTACGGACTGGTAAGCCTCTTCGGTGGCGACGAACTGACATTGCCGCTAGCTGTCACCTATCTGCGCATCTCCACACCCGGCTATGCGCTGAGCATTGTTGCATCTGGGTTGGCTCCTTTCCTGCTGGCACAGGGACGTTCGCGACAGGCCGCCTCGATACTGGGCATAGGCATCGGACTGAACATGCTGCTCGACCCACTGTTTATTTTCGCCTTCGGATGGGGCATTGCAGGTGCTGCTTGGGCCACCACCATTGCTGAAGTGGCAGCTACCATAGTGGCACTTTACTTCATCATTTCACAAAGCGATCTTAAACTGCGCAAGGCAAATCTGCGACTGACGCCCGAACTACTGCTGCCTTGCTTGGCACTGGGCGTTACACCCATGGCAATGATGTTGGCCGAGACAGCACAGATTGGAATCTTCAACGCGCGTCTTGCTCACTTGGGAGGCGAGGTGGCCATTGGCACCATGGCACTTGTAATCTTGCTGCACGACTTTCTGTATTTCCCGGTCTATGGAATGGCATTCGGTGCGCAGGCCATTACGAGCTACAATTTGGGAGCTGGACAGACCAGTCGGGTGCGAGAGAACGTTCGTTTGCTGCTCCGAGCCACGCTTGTTTGGTCGTTGGCCGTTTGGGCAGTTATGGAACTTGTCACTGGTCCAGTGGTGCGTCTGGTGGTGGGCGATGGCGAGATGGCCGCATGGGCTGTGCCGATGGTTCGGATTTCGTTTGCCTTCTTCTTTGTCGCCACTTTGCAGTTCGCCTGCCAGAGTACCCTTCAGGCGCTGGGAAAGCCGGCTGTCACCTTTTGGCTCGAGTTATCTCGCACGTTGCTCCTGCTTGTGCCGCTCGTATGGCTGTTGCCATCTTTGCTGCCCGACAATCAGGCCCGCGGTGTCTTTATGGCACAGCCGCTTACCGACTTGGTATTATTTACAACCACATTCTTATTTATGTGTCACACTTTACACAAATTAAAAATATGAAGAGATTATCTATTTTGTCCCTGCTGTGGCTTCTGATGGCAGCGATGCCTTTACATGCCGAATCGATTCGCGGCGAAGTGAAGGATGCTCTGACTGGTGAGCCCCTAACAGGAGCCACAGTCGCAGTGCTTGGTTCCGACCTAACTGTTCTTTCGGTCGTCAACGAAGGAGGAACCGCTACGCCTGCCGCAGCTGTTGCCGATATTGACGGCCGTTTTCTTTTGCAAAACATCCCCACTGGACGATACACTGTAGAGGCTCGTTGCATGGGCTTCGAAACGGAGCAACAAGTCGAGGTGCTTGTGGCTGGTCGCCACGAGATAGTGCTCTCCTTCAACCTACGAGAAAAGACATCGCAGATGACCGAAGTCACCGTTAAGCCAGTGGTGAATAAGTCGCGTCCGCTAAACCCCACCGCTTTGGCCGGTGCACAGATGATTAGTGTGGAAGAGGCCCAGCGTTTCGGTGGCACGATGGACGACATAGGCCGCGTGGTTCGTCGATATGTGGGTACCACCGGTTCCGAAAGCAATTCGGGCATCTCCACCCACGGCAACGCTCCCTCGATGACCATGTATCGTCTGGAGGGCGTAGAGGTGCCGGCGCCTGCTCACTTCGACAACATGGCACATGGCGTGGGAGACATCTCGGCTCTTCATACCAACCTGATAGCCAACAGCGACTATTACACAGCAGCAGCGCCCGCCGAGTTCGGCAATACGCTGGGCGGTGTGATGGACTTGCAACTGCGCAATGGTAATCTCTCGAAGTACGAACACAGCGTCAAACTCTCCACCATGGGACTCGACCTCAATAGCGAGGGCCCGATCTCGAAGGAGAAAGGCTTCTCGTATCTCATTGCCTATCGTTATGGCCTTACCAAACTGGCCAACGATATCGGATTGGGCATCCTCGATGGCGACCAAGGCGACTATCAAGACTTGGCCTTCAAGCTGAATTTCCCCCTACGTCGTGCCACGATTTCTGTGTGGGGCTTAGGCGCGTGGGACCACGGATATATGGAATGGTCGGGCTACGAAAACCAGTGGCACACGCTCTACGACCAGAACGACTTCAACAGCCGACTGAATACAACGACCGGAGGTGCCACAATCGATGCCAGTCCGGGTAACGGCTGGCGACTGAAAGCCAATCTGACGGCCTCTCTCCGCAACTTCCGCGCCGAGGACCGCTATGTTATCTTTGCCGACGACGGCACACTTCTCACCAACGAGAATCGCCACGAAAAGACATGGGCTGAGCCCACTCCCTTTACCAACCTGCGATTCAATACCACGTGGCTCACGGCTTCGATGGCCGCTCAGAAGCGCTTCTCGCCTGTTTACCTGTTGAAATTCGGAGCGTCGGAGCGACATATCATCTACGACCAGACGCTCTGCATATCGCCCAGTTTGTTTACTGGCACAATGGTGCCTGTGGCTGAAGCGGATCGTTCGTTGGAACAGGTAGATGCCTATGCCTCCAACTTCCTGCGTCTGGGACGCTGGACATTGAACGCAGGTTTGCATCTGAGCGGATGGTCGCTCTCTAACGACTGGACATTGCAACCTCGCATCTCGGCCGAATGGAAGCCAGCCGAGGCCCACACGCTGTCTGCCGGATATGGCATGACCACTCGCACCGAGACACTCGACACTTACTTCTCTGTGCCTGGCAACCAAGACCTCGACCCGATGCGCAGCCATCAGCTGGTGCTAAACTATAAGTGGCAGATAAAAGACAACCTCCACTTCAGCGCCGAGGCTTGGGGCGAATGGCAGACATCGCTGCCCGTGAGTCCTACTGGCACATTCTCGAGCATCAACCGCCGGCTTTACTTCCTCACCGATCGTCTGGTGAACGAAGGAGAAGGTCGCGGCTATGGCATATCGGCCGGTGTAGAGCAGCACATGCGAGATGGACTCTACTGGCTTTTCAATGGCTCTGTATTTAAGAACGAATATCGTGCCGTCGATGGCATCTGGCGTCCCACACTCTTCGACCGTGGCTGGGCTGTCAATGTGGCTTGCGGTAAGGAGTGGAGCTGGAAGCGTAGCATCCTCAGTGTCAACCTGGCTGCCAGCATCATGGGCGGCATGCGCCAGTCGCCATTCGACGAGGCCGGCTCTGCTGCCATGTATGCCGCAGGCTCTCCCTACGTGACATACGACGATTTCCACGCTATGTCCGAGCGTACGGATGCTGTGCACGACCTCTCGCTCAACATCTCATATCGCCTACATGGCAAGCGCATCGACCACATCCTTGGCCTCGACTTCATGAACATCATTGGCTACGAAGAGCCGCTGCAGGACTATTATAACTATCATACGCTCCGCGTAAATACCATCACATCTTGTTATTCTATTCCGAACATCAGCTATGCAATCGTATTCTAAATATCTACTTATTGGCCTGCTGGCTTTCTCGGGCGCTACCGAGCCGGCAGCAGCGAAGCCTAACAAATTCTTCCGCTCTTTGTGGGAATGGTTTACCAGCCCCAACGAAGACCTCGACTCCACATACATCTTTCAGCCCACCACGTTGTGGACTGTCTCGCTCGAAGATGACCTTTCGCGCACCGGTGCACTCTATAAGACACGTGGTCACATCGAGAACCTGGCTCATCCCTCGGGCAGCTACGACTATCTGTGGGACGTAAAGATGCAATCGGAGTACAGCAATGTGCTAGGAGCCTACGTCTCGCTGGGCGACATCAGTCTTGGCTGGGGAACCGAGGTCGGCACAAAATCTGCCGAGTCTAACAACAACCAGTACTTCAGCTTCCTCGATGCTGGCTATGGTCTGAGTTTCCGCTACAACTCGATCCACAATCCGCTGCAATCCACACTTTACAACTATACCACAGGCTTCCAGCGCCAGATTGGTTCGCGTGAGTTGAGCCACTTCAAGTCGATAATCATCAATGCTTACTATGCGCTCAACCAGAATCGCTATGCCTACAACGCAGCATACGACGGAAGCTATCTGCAGCGTCGCTCCTGTGGCTCAGTGCTTCTGATGGCCAAGTATGCCTACGGCGATTTGAATCTGCCGAAGAATGATACGGAGTTTATCACGTTCTGCGATGGAGACTATCGCTATTCCACCCACCAACTCTCCGTCGGCCCGGGTTACGGCTACAACTGGGTGCTCTTCCATCGCGACCCAGTCAATAGCAAAACCAAGGGGCTGCGCAACCTTACCTTCAATGCCACTGTGACTCCCATGCTGACGCTGATAAACCGAATGAATACCTACAGCGGCGAGTACAACACCACTGGCACGGTCTTCCATGAGACAGACAAGTTCAGCACCGCACAGAAGATGCACTTCAACGTCTTTGCACGTGCAGCTGCCAATTATACCGTTGGTCGCTACTCGATAAATGCTATGTTCGACTTCAACCGCTTCACCATTCACAACGAGGGTGTTACGGCTTCCACTGAAGAAATCAGTTCGTTCAAGAGCAACTGCCGCTTCTACGACTGGATGGTGAGCGTAATGCTGAACGTGAGATTCTGAGCAAAGAAACGTAAATTGAATATTTTTTAAATGTAACTATAAAGAAATGAAAAAGAACTATTTTTTCCAGGTAGCGCTCGTTGTTTGCAGCCTGGCTATGACAATGATGACATCCTGCAAGGAAGACGAGAAGATTGCGCCTGCCACTACGGTCGAGACAGGCTATTACGTAAAAGTGAGCAATGAGGTGCTTGCCACAACGACTGTAGAGGCTCATTACATTGATGCTAAGGGGCTGACACGCAGCGAGTTTATTACCTCTCCCGAATGGAAGAAACAGTTGCCCAAGGGCAGTTTGCCTTCGCTCGCTGCACTCTACATAAAGTTTACTCCCAAGAATCCCGAGACTGGTACTAAGTACAACATGGAACTGACATCGTGCGTAGCCTATCGTGTGGAGAATGGCACCGGCAAGCAGTGGTCCGATGCGTGGACCACGGCAGACAATCTCACTTCGCTCGTGGAAGGCGAGAATGTGGAAGAGTGGTGTAACCAGCATTCAGTCGCAACGGCCATCGAGATTCAGACCGATGGAATTTCGGAACCCACCACCTGCGATTTCGGTGGCAATGCTGAGCTGGACAAGGATGCGATGAAGAAAGCCACAGATATGACGAAACTTTTTGGCTGGTAATTCCTTAGTATTAATCTACAAAAGAAATAGAATGAAAAGCAAGAAATTCTTCCTGAGCCTTCTGCCCGCCATTCTCTTGTGTTGCATGTCTGCCGCTCTGCTGTTGGCCTGCAGCGACGACAAGGACGAGGACGAAAACAAGCCGCAAGACTCCATAGAGACGCTGTGCCATGTGATGGTGTCGGAGGACGTGCTCAACGTGGCAGACGTCACTGTCCACTACCTCAACGAGAAAGGCGAGGAAACCACGGAACCCATGACCAAAACAGAGTGGAGAAAACAATGGGTCACCACCACACTGCCTGCCCGCCTCGGTGTGTGGGCTCATCTGACGCCTAAGGCTTCACCCAAAACCACGAAAAATTCTTATAAGTTGAAGGCTATTGCTACCACAGGCTATTTGTTCCGCAGCGCAGATGGAGTGAGAGTTTGGGGCGATGGCTGGATAAATGTAGAAGACCCGTATGCCGCCCCTGAAAGAGTGGCAGCCGCCGATGTCCCAGGCTGGTGCAGCAAAAACACTGCAGTGGGATGCGAAGTCGATGCCAAAGGAAAGGGAAAGTTAGCCGAAGTGACCTTCGGAGGAAATGTTCCCTTTTTTGGCTCTGCTTTTTGCGAATGGATAATGGAAATATTTGGGTATCATGATTATTGCGATTAAGAAGGAGATGTATTGTTGATAGCGGCCATTGAGGTGGATTCTTGAAGAACATCTTGGAAGGTATTAAGGGATAAGCACTATAATGAAGAAGTATTTCGTATGGCTGGCGGCAGCATTGCTGGCAGCGGCCTGCACGAAGGATGGCGACACCATCTACTTGCCCGACCCCAACGAGGAGAAGGCGAGCACAGCACCGCTGGTAACTGTTGTTTACGACGCCAACGCTTTGGGCGACCACTCTTACAACGACCTCATTTATGAAGGCGTGGAACGTGTGGCGCAGGAACTTGGCTTGCGTACCATACAGCAGTCTCCAAGTACCTACGAGGAAGGACTGCAATACCTGGAACTGATGTTCAGTCAGATGGAGGCTGCGCAGGACTCGGTGCGCCGACTTTTTGTCGTTACATCGCCCGGCTATGACGAATTCATCCGCAAGAACAACCACCGCCTGGAATCAAATCCGAATGCCGACCTCTTGTACCTCGAGACTCGAACGCCGCTTGAGGGGAAGGGTTCAACGCTATTTCTGTCTTATTATGGCGCGATGTACGAAGGTGGCCGCATTTTATCTGCATTAGAGGAGGCACACGGCTTGCTGATTGGTGCTAACCATCAGACACCGGCTGTCACAGATGCGATGCAGGGTTTCACAGACGGCTACGAGGCCGGTCTTAAACTTTTGACCGAACATCAGATTAGCCTATGTCACCTGTCATCAACCTATCTCGACGAGACTGGTGCCGAAGGCTTCAGTGTCTCCGACACAGTTGCCATGCGGCTGCTGCGACAGTGGTTGAAAGACACTGATTTGCTGATCCCCGTTTGTGGTGGAGCGTCGAAAACATTCTTGCGATTGATCGGTTCTTCGTTTTGGGGTGGCAATATCATTGGCATTGACGTCTTTCACGACAGCTATTACTCTCCGTATTCCATCGTGAAGCATATAGACCGCGCTGTGGCTCAGAGCATCCGCCAGTGGATTAACGATGGAGCGATGCCAAAGCACCAGCTGCTCGGAATTAAAGAAGGGTACACAGAAGTTATTCTGAATCCCATTTGCGATCTTCATATTTGGATACCAGAGGGCTACACGGGCACTACTGCGCCTCGTCTGACGCTGGAAATGAAACAGGAAATGCACGAAGAAGCCGTGCGAAAGGAGGAAGAGTATGAACATTGATTCTCGATTCGTAAAAGTGCGTTTGACTGTCTTTGTCATGCTTCCGCTTTTGTTGCTCTCGGGCTGCAAAGGGGAGGAGGATGACACCATCGAATTTCGGCAGTCGCGCCGTTGGGTAGAAAAGACGATTGCCCTGGTGGCACCTACGAGTGCCGACGCTGCTACAAAGACACGTTTCGAGCGGACTGCAGCATGGTTTCTCGACAATCTGCACCAGTCACAGCTTCACGACACGCTTTGCATCGACCTGAAACTGGAGTGGCACGACGAGCTGACTGAGGACCTTGCGCAGCTGGGCGAGGAGCTGGCCACTCGCGAGGACGTGTTGGCCGTAGTCGGTCCCTTTGGCAACGACGCTGTGGCCCAGCTAGCTCCCGCATGTCAGAAGACACACAAGCCCGTCATCGCACCGACGGCCACCAGCGAAGATGTGATTCGTCGCTTCGCAGTCGGTACTGCTGGCGTGGCCAACAAGGAACCCTTCCTTTGGGCACTCACCGAGACCGATATCACCTTCTGCGAAGTGCTGATGAGCATGTATGCCGCATATATACGAAGCATTGGAGAAGATCCCCGCAACAGCACTCCTGCGGCCATGTTCTCGCCCAACGACAGCTACGGCCGTACGTTCTACGACTGGGGACCATACCAAGCCGAAGAGATGGGCATACCTTTCTCGCACAACGAACTTTATACAGACGACGCCGACCTTCACAGCCGTCTGAAGGCGTATTACGATGAATTGAGCCAACTGCCGGTTTTCGGCAGCTTCTCCATCGGCACTTTCTGCATCATCGAGTCCTTGCAACAGCTGCTCGACATAGCTCGGCTACGTATGGAGTGGTGGGATATGGATCCCGACGTACCGCGTGATGAGAGCAGTAGAGAGTTGGATAGACAGATGTTGGAATTCTGGGGACGCACATACTTTGCTTTCAGCAACCTTAGGCAGGAGGACCTCGATGCACTCGGACCAGAGAAAGTGGATGTGCTGTATTATTATCAGGGGTTCTCGCCCTACGCCGACCCCACCACTGGTTTCGAATTGAGCTACGAGGTGAAGTTTGGTGACAAACCCACCTTTGCCGAATGCAAGTTGTACGATGCACTGATGCTCGCTGCATTTGCAGCCTCATATGTGGAACACAATCCATCGGCGGCCGAACTTAATACTCGCTTCAATGATGCCATCATAAAGATAACGACGCCACAGGAACGTCAGCTGAGCGGTGCAGCCTGGAACACGACATCCATGGAACTCTATCTCAACGCTATGGAACGCGGACAGCTGATGGACTTCAAGGGAGCGTCGGGCGACATTCGTTTCGACAGCGAGACTTTCACTTCGTCGATTCATACCACTTACGTACACTGGCAGATTAAGAACGGACGCCTGACGCACCAGAATTATCTCAGCAGCGACGGTAGCCGACGCATAGCTCCAGCTCTGGCCGCATGGAACTGGCTCGTGCAGAATCCCGAGGAGGACTTTGCCAGCGAAGCCGATAACAAGGATGTGACCTTCACTTATCCCGCTCTCACAGCACAGTATGCTGTTTTGGTGCAAGGCAGCAACGGATGGAACAACTACCGCCACCAGGCCGATGTGCTCAACGTTTACCAGATGCTCAAGAAGAATGGATTCGACGACGACCACATCATTCTGGTTATCGACAAGGCGCTTGCCTCGGACTCAAAGAATCCCGAGCCAGGCATCATCCGCGCCGAAGACGGCGGTCAAGACTTGAAGGCTGGCAGCAGTTTGGACTACGACAATGCAGACCTCTCTCCCGCTGACATCAGCAATATCCTGCTTGGAGTGAAGACGGACAAGACACCTGTGGTCCTTCCCAAGGATGCGGGGCAGAACGTGCTTCTCTTCTGGAGCGGCCACGGTCATAACCGCGTCGCCAACGGAGCCGACGAGCTGGCATGGCGCAATGAAGAAGCTGGACAAGGTATGACCGCCGACCTTCTGGGGCAAACCATCAGCCAGATGCAGCAGCAGGGCATCTATCGCAAGATGCTCGTCCTCACAGAGCCGTGTTTCTCAGAGACTGTCATCACGCCGCTTGTGGGCATCCCCGGCGTACTGGCCATGTCGAGTGCCGGCCGCTACGAGCAGTCGTTTGCTGACAACTGGAACAGCACGCTCGGAGTATGGCGCTGCGACCGTTTCAGTCGTAACCTCGTGGTTCACCTTACGGCGTTTCCCACGACCACTTACCGCGACCTGTATCTCTACTGCGCACAGCGCACGCTGGGCTCGCATGTTCACATTGTGAACTCTGCCAACTTTGGCAACCTCTACACCAGCGGTCCGCAGGAATTTTTCCAGAAACAGTAGTTTCGATGCGGCAGGTGCTTATCTCGGGGGAGGGTGAGGTTCTTGAGGTGTCAAGCGACGCAAAAGACGTTGAGCGGGAGGGTCACAAAGAAATCTCGTCTTAGCGCATAACAGTCTATGGTCCGTTTCGGGCTGAACTACGCTCGAAGATGGAGCCGGGTGAGGAGGGACGAGGAGCCGACTGCGGAGGGAGATGGAGCCGGGTCCGAAAGGAAAAAGCCTCGGGGCGGACGGTTGGACGGCCCGGGGCGTCTATTCGGACGGCCCGAGGCGTCTAACCGGACGGCCCGGGCCGTCTGAAGACGAAATCTTTTATCCCGACATATATGCCGCCCAGTTTTCTGATTGAAAATCAGGCACGATATACAACAGAAACTTGAATAAACGCTATTATCCCGAATCGGTCAAGCAGCAGCAGCAACCAACCGTATATATCCTGGAAGAAGCGCCGAGCCGAGCGGGCTGCACTCGGACATGACATAGAAAAGACTAATATTCAAATGAAAGTAGCGACACTCTGGAATTGAACGCCGCTACTTCTTCATTGATTATGGGTTAAATCCGAATGGCATCCCCCGGGGGGTAGAGGTTCCCGACGACGTCGGGAACCCCTCCACAGGGTGTGTCGGCCTTCTTTTCATCGTTGGGAACGTCTCCACGGGGTTACCCCGAATGTCGGCAGGCGGAGGCTGTCCACTGTCTATGGGGTTCGACATGCTCATACTTCTTTCACGCTCTGGTTTTACTGCCAACTGCTGCTGGTGGCCTGGCCGTTGGCAGCGAAGGCGTAGAGGAACTTCACGATGCCGTCGGTGTGGCGTTCGAGCCAGGTGGGAATCTTGTCGCCCTGCATAGCCAGTGTGGATTCGATGCCATGGTTCACCACGTTGCCAACCACCTTGTCGGTGGCGCTCACGGCATAGCCGTTGTAGCTGTAGCCGTAGGCGGCGGTGAACGTCTCGATGGCGGCGAGGTCGATACCGTCCTTCAGTTGCACCTTCAGTCGTGCACCGAGGGTAGTGGGCAGTTTGGCCCTGACGCTCTTTTTCCATTCCTTGGCGGTCAGTACCTCGGTCTGCACCTTGCCGTCAGCATCGTAGTATTCGACGGTGAGGTTGAGCACGCCCAGCATGTCGTCGCCCACCGTCAGTTTGTAGTCCATCACGGCTGCTACGGGCGTGGTGTCCGTTGCAGGGTTCGTTGTGTTGTCGTCATCGTCGCTGCCGCATGCAGTCAGCACTGCGGCACTCATCATCAGCAGCATTAAGGCCGCTGCGGCCATCAGTAATTTTTTCATTCTGTAAAAAGTTTATAAATCCATTTGATAGTTTATTTGTTGCTGTAATACTGTGATGGTTTTGGCAAAGGAATAGATGCCACCCTTTCTGGCGCTGTAGTAGCGCACCTGCATCACATCTCCTTCATCGCGGGCAAATACGGTGAATGATGTGCCCAACTGTCCGGCTCCGCGACATTCATCGCCCACGAAGACTGCTACCTCATCATCAGGCGTGATGTTCAATGGAGTTGAGGGTTTGAGTGTCACCGTGAGCGGTTGTTGCACGGGATATTTGGCACAGCCGTCGAGCAGAGGCGGCACATAGTCGCTGTCGAAGCCTCGAGTGCGCTCCGGCACGAAAACGTCGATGGCGGGCAGGGTAAACAGCTGTTTCAACTGTGCACTGTAATAGCTCAGGGTGAGCGGTGCCCGCAGGTCGGCATTGTTGCCATGAATCTTAAGCAGATAATAATAGACTCCCTCATCGGCCGTGTTGCGCACCTGGGTCAGCCCTCGGCACTCGCCGTCTATGAGAACGGCCATGCAGTCGTCATCGCTCGATGATGCCGCCAACTCATCCTGCAGGCGCACCAACAGGAACATATCACTCTCATACCCGGCAGGATCGGGCATCGTCCAGTCGGGTCTGCCTTCATGGCCTGTCAGGTTGACTGTCCAACATGGCTTCTCGCCGGCACTGAAGGTGGCGTTTGAGCCATTCATCTCTTCATCGTCCGATGAGCAGCCCCACGCCGTGGTGAGGGCTGCCATCAGTAACATAATCTTTGATATTGCTTTCATTTGATAATCCGCTTTTTACCGTTATTTATATAGATACCTTTATTCAGAGGCTTACCGTTTAGCTTATAGCCATAGATGCTGTACCAACCGTCATCAGCCGGTGTGGTGTTATCGTTGACAAAATGCAACTGCGTGGGCTGCTGCGGTGTGCCGCTGTTGGCATCGGGAATGTAGGTCATTGTCTCATTTGCAACTGCAATGATATCACCTTGCCGCTCAATGGCAAATGCCACAGGTGCCTCAATATCCTCGTTTATGCTCATAAAGAACAGGGAGTCTTTAACTGTGGCTTCACCGCATTTCTCTCCGCCGCAATATGCCACAAGGCGGTCGCCCTCCTGCAGTTCCAGGTCGGCAGTCCGGGCCACCAACGTCATCGTGGTGCTGAAAGGCTGGGCGTGCCGTGGTGCCATTGTGGCACTGCCTCCGATAGTCGCTCCCGGCTCTACGTAAGGATAACGGAAAGTTACCGTATCGGTATTTTGACGGTATAGCATATAGCCCTCGCCCGGCTTCATGTAGCGCAGTGAACCCGTCCATTCACCTGTGCCGTTGGCGCCCTCGGTGAATATGGCAAACTCATGCTGGCTCTTGATGATGTCGCCGTCAGAGGCATTGCTCCAGTAGTCGGCCAGTGCTGTGCTCACGGGCAGGTTGGTCATGGGTGTATAGCCTATGCCGTTCCAGCCTTTCTTTACAGTGATCGTTCGCTGTTCTTCAGTTTTCAGCGCTTGGCCTGTTACTTCTGTATCGATGGCCTTATTTACGAATACACGATACAACAGCGAGGTGTATTGTGGGTCAATATTATTGGATGGTGACACATTCCATTTCCCGTTGCTAAAGGAAAGAGTCATATTATCTGAAGTGATAATATCTCCATTGGCCCATGGGAATGCAGGCACCCATTCATTACCAGCCACATCCATCAGATTTTTGTCATAGACATTGAATGAAATCCAGTTCCAGCCCGGCTCCAAGTGGAAACTCTGGATGTAAGCACCGGTGGCTGTCATGACTACAGGATTCTTGACGGTTCCCACGTAGGTGTCCTTTTGGAATTTGATCTGTTCAGGCGTACTGAGTACCATCGTCTTGCCAGTGTTGTAGTGCCACAGACGGAAGGTCAGTAAAGGACACTTTTCGGCGGTGGTATTGTCACCATAGATGGTGAGATAGAGCAACGCCTGGTCAGTCCTGTCGGAATATTCAATGTGTCCGGTGCCCAAGCATTTTCCAGTGTCGTCGAACGCTGCCACGATGTCGCGGGTGTCGGTGAGGATGGCATCATCCATTTTCACCACGCCGGTGATGCTCATCGACATCTTCTTGAGCTCTTGGCTGACGGCCCACTGCGGTGCTTCGCCCTCAACGGTGAAGTAGAGCGTCAGGGGCTCGGCCAGTCCATTTTCATCCGTCAGGTAGATAATCTCGTCGTAGCTGCCCACGTTCAGGTCGGGGCCTACGGTCAGCACCACCACGTCCTCGGCCTGCGGCTCTATGATGTCGGTGGTCTTGCTGGCGGTCATCCATCGCGGCATGTTCTCGATGGTGTAGGTATGCTGACGCCCCATCGTGTTCTGTATGCGCAGCTCTATCTCCTGCGTCTCGCCGCTCATCCACTGCCGGCGTATGGTCTTCGCGCTCCAGCGCAGCGGGTTGCGGTCCACGAAGAAGGTGGCCGTATAAGGCGATGCCATGTAGTTGCCGTTCATGTCGGGAATGTCCGTCACGGTGACGTACAGGTTACGCTTGTTGATGCGACTTTCGTGTTCGTTGATGTTCACCATCAGTTGGTTGTCGCGGCCCACGAAGTCGAAGTTCAGGTTCTTGAGTTCCTTGAACAGCTGCACCGGTGCGCCCACGCTCTTATCCACACGTGCCAGCAGCAGGGCCTCGTTCTCATAGAACACGGTGTCGCGCTCATCGGTCATGTTGCCGTCCATGTCGGTATGTATCACCTTGTTCACGACGCATGGCTCCAGCACAATCTGGTTCTGCGGGTCGCGCTCCTGCTGGCTGAAGCTCAGGTAGGTGATGAGTCCCTTCTCCGTGCCCAACGGTGCCTTGGTGCTGTAGCGCTTGATGAGGTCGTGGGGCAGTGCCTGTGCAAAGACACCCACCTCGTCGATATAGCCCGTCAGCGGATTGTCCTCACGGAGCGTCTCACCGTCTATCCACACTTTGTTGCCCAGGAAGAAGTTGTCGCCCGTCATGCCGCCTAAGCTGTCGGTGCGGAAGGTCTGGCGCAGCACGCGGTCCACGTAGATGTTGGCGGTGTTGTGCGCACGGTCCACGGTCATGGCGTAGTGGTGCCAGCTGTTGTCGCAGCAACTGTCGCCTAATGCGTACTCCTGACCGTTGGTGCGGTATTTCAGTGTTTTGTCCTCAAATCCGATGAAGAAACTATTGAGGGCGTTGTTCTCGTTTCTGGTACCCTTGCCGTTGCTGACGAGCGTTCCGTCCTGCTGGCCGGTCTTGAACCAGAACATCAGCGTGTAGTCGGCCTCAGCAGTACGGTTCATGTATTTGTTCTTCAGCTTCAAGCCCTTCATCTGTCGGCCGTCCACTTCGGAGGTCCTGGTGCCGTCCATGTATAGCGACATGCCTCGTGGCAGTGCCCATGTGGCACCGTTCAGCTTCAGGTGTGCGCCCTGTGCCTTGTCCTCGGCATTGTCGCCATCGCCTTCGTCCATGGGATAGTAGTCAATGAGTCCCATCTCGTAGCCCGTCAGGTGCTGCATGCCATAATTGGCAAAGAGTGTGGCGTCCATAGCGCGGTTCCACACACGGCTCTCCAGCATGCGGCCAGCGTAATACTGACGTTTGCCGTCGCCACTCTTGGCTGTTGCACCGAAGATGAGGGTGCCGCTGCCGCCATAGCTGACGTTATCAAACTGACCTATCAGGGTGTTGTTGTAGAGTCGCAGTTGCTTTTTGTCGTTATCCAATACCATAGCTACATGCTGGAAGCCAGCCGAGCCGATGGCCGTCTCGCTGGTATATGTCGCGTCAATATTGTTGGCTGTTGACTTCACTACAGCTTTCAGCTTGCGCTCTGCCGTGAGCCACAGTTCCAGACCGTAGCCCTCGGTGGCGGTGGTGCCGTGGGCAAAGAGCGGCATGTCCTGGCCTGTGTCGTCAGGCCGGATGAGCATCTCCACGCTGATGTTCTTGTCGGCGAAGTTGCGGCGTGCCTCGCTCTCGGCATAGCCCGTGCCACTGAACAGGAGCGCTGTCTCCTCCTGGATGCTGGTCTCGTTGGTCTCGCCCACCACCTCGAAGTTGGTGATGCCGCTCAGGTAGTTATGCTCAATGGCCTCCGAGAAGTTGAAGGTGATGTCATCGCCGGCTCCCAGGATGCCGTTCTTGGGCTCAGGCTGCCCGAACAGTCGCGGGCGGCGAGTGTCCTTGATGCCCGATAGCACCTTCGACGACGAGGTCAGGTATTCGCTGCCGTTACGTACAAAGAGCACGGCCCGCAGGTCGTATGCCTTCTCCATCTCCAAGCCCTCACCATAGAATGAGGTGGTGATGTATCCGTTTTCGGGTATCTTGGCCTTGGTGCCGCTGGCCAGTGCCATGAGTGAGTCGTTGGCATAGAAGGCGCAGAGGTTGGTCCAGTAGTCATCGCCACGTGTGCTCTCCTTATACTGGAACTCTATGTGGTCAAAGTTCTTCTGGTTCCTGTCGTAGCCGCTGATGCAGACCGGCATGTAGTAGCCGCGAGAGTCGGTGGGCGCATCGGTGTTCATAATCCATTTGTCGCCGGGACTGGATATGGCTATCGTGCCTGCCGTATGCAAGAAGTGTACGCTGAACTGTGCCTCCTGGAATGTGCGGCTATCGCCTAACGAGCGGATGCCGATGCGCAGGTTCTCATAGTCGAAGTCCTCGCTGGCATACACCTCAAGGGTCTTCTCAGTCACCTCGCCGGGCACCACCTTCACCGTGCGCAGGTCGCCGGTAAGCGGCATGCCGTCGAGCATCAGTTTGGCTCCCTGGGTGTTCGACTGTTCGTTCATATACAGACCGAAGTAGCTGTAGGCGGCCTCAGGCTGTTGACTCTCGTTGGTCAAGTAAATCTTGAAGCGGGCCGGCTCACCGTAGGGCACGCCGCTCACGCTCTGCTTGTCCATCTTGATGATGGGGTTCTCAATGCGCTTGGTGGCCTGGTCAAGCACCGTACCAGGTTGATAGAAGATGGTCTTGCGCTCTCCCTCATAGGGACGGCAGGTGGCGCCGCCACGGGTGCGATAGACGAAGCTGCGGGCATACTGCCAATCCTCTGTTTTGAAGTGGCGGTCCAGATACTCTTGGTCGTAGTCCACCTGTTTCAGGAAGTTGTCGTTGGTGAACACATCCATCAGTTGCAGAGTGGTACGCTTATCGTCAACCCTTGAGCTATACTTTTCATCAGCAAAAGTCTTGACACGATAGACATCAAAGTCAATATGGCTCATTGGGTCCATGCTGATGCTGAAACTCTCACGACGGTTGAACTGGTGTGATTCAGAATGGACTGGCGTTACATCGTATGACCCAACAGGAGAGATTGAGAAAGAGAAATTGACGAAAGGAAATTTATGCTCATATATTGTACCTTGAGTTCGATTACCAGCATCATCTGCCGCATAATCGTGTCCATTATTATCCAATCCCGTAGCACTTCCTTCTATATCATTCCCCTTATGGCCATATGACCCTACCAACTTACTGAATATCGGTGCTAACGTGCCTAATATTTGTACGAGGTCTTCACTATTACCAAAAAATCCATCTGTAGCACTGGTGATTCCTAAGGGCCATTTTGTCATTGAGCTATAGCTATAGGCACTGCTAAAGTCTTCAGTATAGTTAGTGGTGGAACCACCGTCCACGTCAAAGTTTTTAACCAGTTCCGTAGCATTCAGTTTCTCCACCTCGTTTCTAACAATAAAATGAATCCATTCATTAATGCATATAAGATGGTAGCGTAGCCTATCCGAATAATTGTTTTGCTTATCAGTATCCCAGTTGCTGGGATAGATTATCTCATAAACTGGATTAACTTCATGCCAATAAGAATTAGGATTGATGTAATCATTGGTAACCTGCGTGGGGGACGCATTAGGATCTTTCAACATATAGACGGGTTCGTTTTTAGCATTTGCCGCTGCCTGAGCCTCTTCCTTCGTACCAGTAAACAGCATGGACTGGCATTGCTCCACCAGTTCAGGAATGAGTTGCTTGATGATGTACTGCTGTGAGTGATGGAACACAGAAGTGACTACGTCGCCGTATGCCACAATCTCATCGCGCACCAGATGCACTATGTGGTCGTTCTGGTCCTTACCACGGGCTATCTCCACCATGCGGCCAGCCTCCAGTTCACCTTTCAGCTGATTGAACATACTGTCAGGCAGGGCTCGGATGGCTACGGCGGGCCTTACAATAGTGTTGGTCTCGAGACCGATATACACGTCGGCATCGGCACCCACCATCAGCGGTGAACTGCTGGTGGAAATGTCCTCGGTTGTGGTGATGGTGTAGGAAAAGGCACGTTGTCCACTGCCGGAGAATATAATATCAAGGCTAAGAGGAATCCTGACTCCTGATGAGGTAGGATAGGTCGTTGTCATGCCTCCTCCAAAACCTGCCCATATACCGGTATAGCTGGTATAACCAGTACCAAAGGTGAAATTCATACTGGCTCCTCCAGACCACTTCATATCCATTTGGTAGGCATACTTCAGCGTAGAGCCCTTGCTGATTTTGGCTGATGACGTGCCGCCGGGCGGGTCGCGCAGGATATCGACAAGACGTGGGATACCGCTGGTCAGAATGTCCCGGGCACCGGGCTTATAAGACACGTTTAACACATACGCCCGCAGCGGCTCAGCCTCGAAGGTTGTGCCGTCCTGTTCTAACGTAAAGCTGACGGTGCGCAGGGCCTGCTCACCCGTAAGCATATAGGGTGTCTGTGCTGCCCGCAACTCATAAATAGCATGTCCTTGGTCGTCAAGCGTCACCTCCTCACGGTGGGTGGCACTGACCATCTGGTTCTGTATGGTTACTTTACCGCCGGATAGATAGACCACATCTCTTGTGTCGGATTGGCGGTCGTTGTTCCAATAGTAGGTCTCCTGTGCTGAAAGCTGAATCGTATAGCTGCGGTCAATATTGAACACGGGATGTCCGAAGGCATAGCAGGTGGTGCCGTTTTTCTTGTAGGCTAACGGCACCTGTGCCTTCTGTCCGGCCAGGTTCTGGGCCATATAGTTTTTCTCGCCAAAGTAGTCAAGCGTATCCTTAACGATCTGAAGCTGCTTGTAGGCCAACTCCACGGGAGCATGGTAGATGCGGTTGTACTGGGCATGATATTTGGTGACGGGATTAACGATGGCTTTGCCGTCACGGTCGATATATGGGCCTGTTACCGTATCCCGGTGCTCAGTCAGTGCCTCTGTCAGGTCTATCACATCGCCCGTCTTACCCTCTTGGAACAGGGTGGGATAGCCCTCGGCAGTAATCTGCGTAATCTTCCAGGCCACAGGGGGCAGCAGCACGCGGTATTCGCCGGTGATGGCGTCGGGCCATATCTCAATGCGGTGGCGGGTGGTGTGCATGCGGGTCTTGTGGTTAGCCTGCTGGCCATCGCGATGCTTAAACTCCTCATTACGCTCGGTCAGAGAAGGACGGGTGTTGTCATAGACCAGCCACGAGGTGTGGTCGCCTTCCAGCTCCATCACCATCTTCAGGTTGTCGCCCAGGTTGTTGCGCGACAGGGAGTTGTCCAAAGGCAGGTCGCCCTGGTCCTTGCCGCCTGCCACACGACCTACGAGGGTTACACGCGTCTCGTCGTATAGGTAGAGGCCAGCCACGTCCCCGGTGATATTGGCCGTGTAGGTGGCTTTGTCGCCAAAACGGTGATTTGTCTTCTTGGCCTGTATCTGATGCTGGCCCTGCAGCGTCCAGAACGAGAACTTGCCTTCATGGTCGGTCACGACAGGACCATCCGCCGTGCGCACTTCATTGCCGTCCATCGTGAAGCTGACACCCTTGACGGGAATGCTGGTGCCGTCAAACATCACGTAGCCAGAGATGCGGTAGCCCTTGGTGACGGTGAATAACATGTCAACCGTCCGGTTGCCACCTGCATTGGCCGTGAAGGTGGCGGCAAGACCGCCGGCGCAGTCGTCACGCAGGTCGGTGCTGGGGATGCCGGTTACAGACACGGTGTATGTGCCTGTGCTCCCTCCGTAGTATGCCAGGTTCTCCACTTCAAAGTGCCCACTCTCATCGGTCGTGGCGGTCACCTCCCCAGGGCCGCCTGCCTCGGCAGCCGCTACGGCAACGGTGATGCCCGGTATGCCCGTGCCGTCGGCAAAACGCACGTAGCCCTCTACCCGGCCAGTATGCACGCATTCGCCCTGCACGGTAATGGTCTTGGTGACGATGCGTTCCTCGCAGTCTGTCACGGAGCAGACATAATAGTCGTAGTCCTTGGTGGGCGATACGGTCTTGTCTTCATACTGCAGGTCAGAGAGGTTGGTGGCAATCCGCTCGAATTGATTCTCGCTGCGGATGCTGCGGTACACCTCGAAATAATCCACAGGCTTGGTGTTATCTTCCAGTTCCCATTCCAGCAGCACTGAACTGTATAGTTTGGTGGCCGTTAGGCTGCTCTCGCTGACCTTGCCTAATTGGCTTTCATCGTAGTATTGTGGGGCGGCATTTTCTACTATTAATGCATCGCTGATCCACGGCGATTCCTTTCTGTCTATCCGCAAGGCGAACTTATAACTCACGCAGGAACGGGGCAGCGTGTATTCAATGCTGCGCTCGCGGCGCTGTTCGTCGGTGACGGTCTGCGTCAGGGTGTCTTTAGGATTCCCTTCCTTATTATATAGGTAGGTAATGAGCGACAACTGCCCGCGACTGTCCCAGATGCCGCCATTATCCTGCCACGTCAGTGTCACCTTACGGTCGTTCTGGTTGGGCTGCTTTGATTCCAGGTTCGTCAGAACTAAGCCTGTAACACTACTGATATCCACCGTAACGGAATCCACCGTCGGGTTCCCCGCCCATCCCCACATGGCTGTGGCGGCACGACGTATGCGATACTTGATGTCAGCTATTGTATCGACTAAAGTGATGGCTTCATCGTCAAAGAACTCGTAGGTCTTTAGCGTATCGTCGAATACAACCATGTCAACGTCTGCATAGTCGGTCTGGCCCGGCAGCTTGCGCTGAATCTGGAACATGTCGCCTGGCAGCAGGTCACTGTAATCCAGATGGCTGACATCCCACACCAGCTTGATAGAACCGCCCTGAACTGCTCCCTGATCTGCTGAACGGAAATTCTCTGGCTTATGAATCATGGGCAGCGAATCGGGAATCACTTTCGTGAAGGGGCCGCTGACCGACGTGGGACTGTTTACAGGTGCGTTGTGAACGGTAGAAAGCTGGATATCGGGTTCGTACTTGAGACTATCGTAAGGCTGGGTGGCATCAACCTTGAGCATCATATAGTTGCCGGGCTGGGCGGAAACTGTATCCACAAGCGGTGTGCCGGTCTTGTCATACAGCTTGAGGCTGTTGATGGTGTTGCTGCTCACCACAGGAATCATCATCTTGCCCTCGTCGCCCGCATCCGTACAGGGAACAGGGTCGTAGGCATCCAGCATGATATCGTCACCGATAGTGAATGTACAGATATCCTCTTTATAATACTCTTTCCACCAATTATAATTAGCGTCATGAGCTTGTACCATGCCATCAAAGTAAAATGTTACCTTCTGGCCTATCATGTGTGTGGGGTAGTGCCACTCAAATTCTGCGTACGTGATTTGATCGAGCGACTGTCTCTCTTTTACGGTGTTGCCTTTAGACATGTCAGTCAGCGTCCCGTTGCTGCTCTGGAACATCAGAGAACTGCCGTGCTTAGCGTCATTCATTAGGTAATACTGATAGTATGCATGATTGTCTCCCCCTGAGTTGTTTGACCAAACACCAAGGAAATTACAGTCTTCCTGCTCACTACGACCTCTGGGAATGTATTTAAGCTTGATGTTCGGACGGGTGGGATTGTCCGCAAGCTGCATGGTCTTCCAATGTGCCAGACCACCTACCGTATAGCTCGTGCTGATGGCCACCTTGATAGTGATTACACCAGACATCGTGTTTCTGAACGTAACGGTTTCGTTGAAATGGCCTTTACATAGCAAGCCATCATCTGCTGCATGAACCTGTGGCGCGCAGAGAAACAGTGCAAGGGCAACCAGGAGCAAACTGATGCTCCAATGGCGCGGCCTTTGTGATTGAATAACCTTTTTCATGACTATCGTTTAATAGTTAATGATTAAAAATCGGTTTTGATGCCGCAAAGATACGGAAAGATGCTGGAACGCACACGTAAGGGGGTGTTGCAATATCGGGAAACGATGTTGCAAATCTGCAAAAACACTGAAAAGGAAGCAGTTAGGAAGAACTACAGCCTGGCGGCAAAGTCGGTGGGAGAAGTGCCCATGAACTTCACGAAGTTGCGATAGGCGGCGGTGCGGCTGCGGAATCCGGCCTCGAAGTAGAGCGTCTTATGGTCTTGCTGTGGGTCGCGGCGCAACTGTGCGGCAATGAAGTCGATGCGCTTCCGGTTCATGTAGTCGTTGAACGTCATGCCAGTATGCTCGCGGATGCAGCGGCCCACATAGTTGCGATTAGTGCCTAGGGCGCGGCTCACCGTCTCCACCGTCGTGTTGGGATTGCGCCACTCCTCCCATTCGTCCATCACCTGACAGATGCGCGGCCAGTAGTCATCGCGGTCTGCCGCCTCGCTGACGGCATACTCTGTCTGCGAAGGCTCCGATGGTTTCTGCTCTACCTCAGCAGGTGGCAGGAGCCTGACGACCAATTCAAAATAGTAAAAGAAGATACCTGCGCACAAACCCCATAGCATGTGCAGGTAAAAGAATATAGGGAGGTTGGATAGCACATTGGCATAGAAGAGAATGGTAATGCCTTGAGCAACAAACGTAGTTCTACGAATCCATCGGTAGTCGGCACTCGACTTGCGCCAGTTGTATGGTATGAAGAGCAGTATCAGGGACATAAAAGTCAGCATGGCAAGGCATAGCAAGCGCAGCAGCACGTTGAACTCGCCAATGTGCGCCCACAGGTCAGCCCACGAATGCAACGCCTGAAAATGCATCCCAAACACAGCTGGCAGCGTAGCCAGCAGCGACGGTAGGAAGAGCAGCGCCAGCCACCGGCCACGCAGCCCTCGCGGACGCATCACCTCAATCGGGTAACAGACAAACATGGAGATAGCCCAAAGCCCGCCAATCGTCAGTTCTGGCAGTAATAGTTGGTGAGAATAGTCCGCCACATCGTGTCTGATGGCAGCAACAATATAATTTGAGATGCCGATAGCGGTCAAGAAGCACAAGACAGACAGGTAGGTGCGCGACCGGTCGGGAACCTCCTTTCGCTTCATCCACAGCAACCCGCCATAAATCAAGCTTATCGTTATCCAGACGCTGACTATGATGATTGTTATATATTCGTACATGAATCTTGCTCGTGACACACAAGTCACAAAGAAATCTCGTCTTAGCGCATAACAGTCTATGGTCCGTTTCGGGCTGAACTACGCTCGAAGATGGAGCCGGGTGAGGAGGGACGAGGAGCCGGCTGCGGAAGGAGATGGAGCCGGGTCCGAAAGGAGAAAGCCTCGGGGCGGACGGTTGGACGGCCCGGGGCGTCTATTCGGACGGCCCGAGCCAACTGCTTTTATTCAGGAAGAAGCGCCGAGCCGAGCGGGCTGCACTCGGACATGACATAGAAAAAAACTTCGTTCTTTTCTTTGCCATGTCGCTCATTTGATACTCTGACCTTCGGTCGAGGATTGGCTGCACTCGGACATGACATAGAAAAAACTTCGTTCTTTTCTTTGCCATGTCGCTCATTTGCACTATCTTTGCCATGACCAATCGGCCTTTTGGGGCTGGAGGGTCGAGAATCTTATTGGATTACGAGGCTGGAGCACGTGTGCTCGTGGCTGAGTGAGAGGACGTTGTCGAACGTTTCTTCTGACTTCAAACCTGGAAAATCTGAGTCAAGGAAGAAAACGCCGAGGGACATCCACGTGGATGATTATATGCCCATCTCCGTTATGGGGATGACTATGTATATCTTCATCACGGCGTGGGCAGATTGGTCGTTTATCCTTTGACGGGGCATTTTCCAGAGCCTGAATACGGGATAGACAAGGACACTTAGCTATCCACGCCCTTTTTATATCCAAAACTTAACGTAAGCGCCAAGTCGGGATGGCTGTAGGCAAAAGAAAGAACGTCTATGCTGACATACAAAAATTTATTAGAGACTGCAATTGCAGATAAATTATCATGGGTACATATTGACGCAGCCATCGGGGACGACCTAAGGTTAACCGACGCTCAAAGTTGTGAGGGTTTTATACAGAAATTTCTCGAAGATGCAGGTAAAGGGTATCTGGATTTAGCCCAAGAGCGTGGGAAACTTAATGGGTTTCGTTTACAGCACATCGTAAGTACCTTCTTTCTTGGCATTTCCCTATATCACAGGAATCCCCGTTTAAAAAACCTGATAGATGCGAACCTGGGGCAGTATAAGGGAATCATTCTCAACCATAAAGAAAATCCATTCCCATTTATTTGGTTTCTGATCTGTCTCTTCCATGATTTGGCCTATCGTCATGAGGATGAGCATACCTATACCTCTTTCCAAGAGATAAAAGAAAAATATGGAAGTTTAGGAAATCGAGTCGCTGTTCCTTCATTGTATAGCGAGGAGTTGCATGGGGAGTATTTCACCTATATGTATAATGAACATAAGAAGCATTGTGATCATGGTATATGTGCTGGTTACATGTTGTACAAGCAATGCTGTGATTTAAGAGAAAAGAAAAACAAAGAAGACCCTAAACACTGGAAGCAAGAACTTGTTGGCGTTTACAATTATGCTGCATGGGTGGTGGCTTGTCACAATATGTGGACGGCCAATGAGGATACTAAGAAACTCTACAATGAAACGTACAAACTTCAGAGTCTTGATTGGACAGATGGTCGCCGTCCAATAAAGATTGCCGAGTACCCCGTATTCTTTCTCTTCGCTCTGGTGGACAGCATAGAACCCATAAAGGTGGTGAAAGATGCATTCCTGCTTGATAGAATATTAATCGAGGTATCAGACGAAATGATAAAAGTAGATGTGAAGCTAGCATGTGGATGCCGTGAAAGACTCAATGGAAACATGGACAAACTAAATGGCTGGCTTACGAATGTTCATGTAGAAGAGGGCACAAATGCAAGAAGGATATGTTTGCATTTATAAGAAACTTAACAACATAGATAGAAATTTGTCACAGCGAACAATATATAAAGGCCACAAAGTAAATCAAATAAAATGGCCGATATACAATCATTGAAACAGTAAAGACTGAAAAAACGATTCACCAATATACAATTATGCATCCAAACAAACTGTAAATTATGATAAGAGTGTTAATTTAAAACAAATTCAAGATGAAAAAGAATGTAATCTGTCTATTTGCAGCTGCAGTTTTTATGCAGGCTTGCACGAGTGGTCAACAAGATGCTGAGCAGAAAGATGTAATTGATGCGAATCCCTCTGCTGAGGTTTCTGCACTGAAATTAGCCAACGAGATGATTAAGTATGGCTATGAACAACAATCCGCTCTGTCCCTTTTATCGGGAGCACAGATTTTGCTTGAAACAGAGTATGACCAGCTGAGGGAAAAGAAAGATGGTCCGGCGGTAGATGAATCAGAAGGAGAGAAGAAGAGTCGTGTTTCATACAACATTGAGTCTATATTAAATGACGCAACAGAAATGGCTGAAGGAGATGAGAACGTACAAGGGATTGCAACCGAACTTGGGGAATTCCTAAATGTCGTTCATCGTGGTGCAGTAGGTGGTCCAAAGCGAACGATTGAAAAAGTACGAGCCAACTCGACAGACACATATACGATAAACTTCATTGGTGGGCGGTTGGCCGAGATTGTAGTTTCTGGTGATGGTGATACGGATTTGGATCTTTATGTGTATGATTCTTCCGGGAATTTGATAGAAAAGGATGATGACTATACCGATGATTGCTATGTAAGCTGGTATCCGAAATGGACAGGCAAGTTTATCGTCAAAGTGGTTAACCGCGGTGGAGTATGGAACGAATATGTCATTGTGACTAACTAACAGATAAGGAACAAGGGGGCACACTACTTGTGCCCCTATTCCTATGATGATTCCTTCATTGTTTCCTTGATGTTGACAGCACTGCTTTATGATATTGTTTTTTTGACCATTTATTCCAATCTTCTTTATGCTTGGCTCGATTAATAAGAAGAAACTGACAATCTGTATTGTAGGTTTCGTTACAATTCTCACAACTCTTTTATTTTTTTTCCACAGGAATCAGCATGAGGGCGATTCGGAAACAGGAGAGGAAGATAATCCCAAGGAAAGGGTATATCTACAACGAATAGCAGAATATGAAAAACAAGGGATAAAGGACACAGCTTATGCAAATTCCTTACTCGATTTAATGCTGTTTTATGACCAAAATAATGAACATTTGAAAGCTGTGTCGTTTGGTAGCAAGATGGTTAAAACTATCAAAGAAATATATGGCGAAAAGCATTCATTTTATGTTGCATTACTGGATAACCTTTCTTTTCATTATTATGAAATCGGCGATTATTCCAAGGCCATTGAACTTGGCAAGCAGGCATTAGAGGTAGAAAGAGAAGTATTCGGCGAAAAACATCCTGATTATGCTACATCATTAAATAACCTTGCAATCTATTACAGTGACCTAGGTGATTATTCTAAAGCCATAGAACTTGGCAAGCAGGCATTAGGGGTAAACAGAGAAGTATTCGGCGAAAAACATCCTGATTATGCTACATCATTGGACAACCTCGCTGGTTATTACAGCCACCTCGGTAATTATTCCAAAGCCATAGAATTAGGTAAGCAGGCGTTGGAAATAACAAAAGAAGTACTCGGCGAAAAGCATCCTGATTATGCCACATCATTGGACAACCTCGCTGGTTATTACAGTGATCTAGGTGATTATTCCAAGGCCATTGAATTGGGTGAGCAGGCGCTGGAAATAAGAAAAGAAGTACTCGGTGAGAAGCATCCTGATTATGCTACATCATTAAATAACCTTGCCTCGGCAATGATTCCAAGGCCATAGAATTGGGTAAGCAGGCGGTGGAAATAAGAAAAGAAGTACTCGGCGAAAAGCATCCTGCTTATGCTACATCATTAAATAACCTTGCGAACTATTACAGCCACCTCGGTAATTACTCCAAAGCCATAGAATTAGGTAAGCAGGCGTTGGAAATAACAAAAGAAGTACTCGGCGAAAAGCATCCAGTTTATGCTACATCATTGAGCAATCTCGCTGATTATTACAGCAATCTCGGTGATTATTCCAAGGCCATAGAACTCAGCAAGCAGGCGCTGGAAATAAGAAAAGAAGTACTCGGCGAAAAGCATCCTGCTTATGCTACATCATTGAGCAACCTTGCTATTTACTACGACGAAATCGGCAACTATTTCGAAGCAATGAAATCTTGCCAGCAAGCATTGGAAATAAGAAAAGAAGTACTCGGCGAAAAACATCCTGATTATGCTACATCATTAAATAACCTTGCAATCTATTACAGTGATCTAGGTGATTATTCCAAAGCCATAGAACTTGGCAAACAGGCATTGGAGGTAAATAGAGAAGTACTCGGCGAAAAACATCCTGATTATGCCACATCTTTAAATAACCTCGCGAACTATTACAGTGACCTCGGTGATTATTCTAAAGCCATAGAATTGAACGAGCGGGCGCTGGAAATAAGAAAAGAAGTACTCGGTGAGAAACATCTAGACTATACATCATCATTGAATAACCTTGCAATCGATTACAGCAATCTCGGTAACTTTCCAAAATCCATTGAACTTTGCCTGCACCTCGGCAATGATTCCAAGGCCATAGAATTGGGTAAGCAGGCGGTGGAAATAAGAAAAGAAGTACTCGGCGAAAAGCATCCTGCTTATGCTACATCATTGGACAACCTCGCTGGTTATTACGGCGACCTCGGTGATTATTCCAAGGCCATAGAACTCAGCAAGCAGGCGCTGGAAATAAGAAAAGAAGTACTCGGTGAAAAGCATCCAGTTTATGCTACATCATTGAGCAATCTCGCTCTTTCATACTATGACAATGGAGATTGCAAAAAGGCAGTTGAATACCTTCAAGAACACACATCTCTCTGTCAGTCTATTATAACATCCCTATTTGGAGAATTAATGACAAATCTACGAGCCACATACTGGTCTCAGTGCGATTTTGTCTTCACCGATTTATACCCATCCTATTCATATTATTTGCAGAAGACTACTCTATTGTGTAACGCATCAGACTTGTACGATAAATCAGCCTTGTTTGCAAAAGGACTTTTATTGACAACTGAGATAGAGATGAACCGACTTATACAGGAGAGTGGGGATAAAGAAGCGCTTAATATATTCGAAGAACTCAGGAGTAAAAAACAAATGCTTCAGAAACTATACGCGAAACCTATAGCTGAAAGATATCTAAATACAGATTCTCTCGAACATGAAGCTGAAAAATTGGAGGGATTGCTACTCAAACGCTCAAAAGTGTATGGTGACTTTACGCACAAACTACGCACGACATGGAAGAATGTACAAGCGGCATTAGGCAAAGACGAGATAGCGGTGGAATTCCTGTCATTTAATACGAATGGAGACAGTACAATGGTGGTAGCCCTCACGTTGAGGAAGGATGACAAGGAGCCCAAGATGATCCCTCTCTTTGAACAGAAACAATTGGAACGAGTCAAGGACAAGAAAACTTTCTATTGCCAAGAAGTCACCGACCTCGTGTGGAAGCCAATGATGGCGGAGCTGAAAGATGTGAAACGTATCTATTTCTCTGGTGCGGGCATAATCCATAAGGTGGGCATAGAATATGCGCCCGGCATGGAGAATTATGAAATCTACAGACTCTCAACGACGCGAGAGATTATAGACCGAAAAGAAAAAAAGAGTAGGAAACCATCTTCACGTTCGTCCGCAGTTCTTTATGGTGGTATAAACTATGAGACAGAATCTAATACGGGGAAAGAATCAACGGCGACCCAAGATGGAAGGAGTCGGAGGCTGTCAGTGGAACTTCACAGGGCATTCATAGATAGCCTTGGCATGCGTGGAAGTGTACTTCGTTACCTTCCCGGAACGCTGGATGAGGTGAATAATATCCAAAACTGTTTCAATCCGAGGAAGTATGATGTAAGGATTCTGAAGGGGAAAGAGGCTACCGAGAAGTCCGTGCGTGCTCTGTCGGGAGATGCTCCAACAATCCTCCATTTTGCCACACATGGCTTCTATTATACGGAATCGCAAAGAAAAGAGCAAGATGAACGTCGTGGACTTCGCCCAATAGGAGAATCCGATATTAAAAAACATTATGAGGACGAGGCTTTAAACCGTAGCGGATTGTTTATGGCTGGAGCGAACAATGCTCTGAAAGGAGAGAATAATGATATGTGGGAGGATGATGGCATCCTCACAGCACAAGAAATTTCGAAGATTGACCTGCGGGGAGTAGATATGGTTGTACTTTCTGCCTGTGAAACAGCTAAGGGCGATATTAATCAAGGTGAAGGAGTCTTTGGCCTTCAGAGAGGTTTCAAGAAAGCTGGTGCGCAGTCTATTGTCATGAGCCTTTGGAAGGTGGATGACGAAGCGACCGAGATGCTGATGACGGAATTTTACAAGAACCTTTGTGCTGGGCAAGATCGTCATGAAGCGTTTCATATGGCGCAAAGATATGTTAGAGAGTACAGAACCCCAAATGGGAAACAGAAGTTTAAAGCTCCGTCATATTGGGCTGGTTTTATAATGCTGGACTAATTCCGTACGAAGCCTTCAGCGGCAAGTGCCTGCGACGCAAGTCGGTGGAGGTGAAGGGGCGGCGATATTATCAGGATACGAACAATTCCTACGACGACTTCCTCACCGACCAGCCGCAGCAGCCGGGGAGGTGAGCGGAGAGGACTCTTGATCCCAAAACCGCTCATCGGCATGTAAGAATCTGATGGGCGAATGGGGTGACTCGCGACAACCTCTCCCCTACCCTCCTGCGTAACTGCGTTGCCGGCACGCAGAAGGGAGGTAACATGCAGCGGGCCTGCCTGGACACGATGTCCGGGCAGGCCCGCTGGCTTGATGCTTTCCGCGCGGGGCGCGGAGGCTTAGAGATTCGGGTTGATCTTGTTCCACTCGCTGATGGGAGGCACGATGTTGAGCGTCACCAGCTCGTCGCGCATCTTGCACAGGTGCTCGTAGCTGGCATCCAGCTTAGCCATTTCCTCAGCGTTGCCCACGGGCATCTTATAGGTGCAGCCGTTCTGGTCGAGGGTGGTGTCCATAGCCATCATGATGTGGTTGTACTTCTCGTTCGACACATAGGTGCCAGCCGGCCAGCGGAACTTCTCGCCGCCCATGACCGAGCGAATCATCTCGACGGAGCAGAATGCGGGGCTCTGCCATGAGGAACGTCCGCGCAGCTCGATGATCTTGGCGCCGCCCTTGGTGACATCCACCTTGAGCTGCTCCCACTCCTCCTGGGTGCAGGCAGGAGTGCCGATGAGGTCGTGCAGGGGGGTACCCTTCACCTTCACAGCGCTGCCGAAGACAGCCATCTGCTCGCCGTGGCCTCCGTAGGTGGCACAGCCGGTAACCTCATACTGCTTCACACCGAACTTCTTGGCCAGTGCCGACTGCAGGCGTGTGGAGTCGAGAGCGGCCAGCGTGGTCACCTGGCTGGGCTTCAGACCGCTGTAGAGCAGAGTCACGAGACCTGTCAGGTCTGCGGGGTTGAAGATGACGGTGACGTGCTTCACGTCGGGGCAGTAGGTCTTGATGTTCTTACCCAGCTCTTCGGCAATCTTGCAGTTGCCGGCCAGCAGGTCTTCGCGCGTCATACCAGCCTTGCGGGGAGCGCCGCCGCTGGAGATGATGTACTTGGCGTCCTTGAATGCCTCGGCCACATCGGTAGTGGCAGTCAGGTTCACACCGTCGTAACCGCAGTGGAACATCTCTTCCATCACACCCTCCATGCCGGGGGCATACACATCATAGAGGCACACGTTGGGCGTGAGCTTCATGGTCAGTGCCAACTGAACCATCGTGGAACCGATGGCGCCGCCGGCTCCGACGATTACCAATTTCTCGTCAGTTAAAAATGCCATAATAGAATTTGTTTTAAAAATGTTTAGTTTGTCCTATTCTGCATGCAAAGGTACGAAGAATATTTCATACTGCGTCACTTGCCGCGCATATTTTTTCCTACCAGATGTCTTCGGGCTGATATGGATTGTCGTACACGGACCGGGGGCATAGCTCAAAGTAGTCCATATAGAGTGTCCTGCTCACATCCATCACGGAGCGGAAGCGGACATAGTATGTCTCTCCGGCCTTCATCTCCCGGCGCAGGAGGATGTGGCGGAGGGCCTGATAATTGTTCTTGTCGCGCTCCGTGCCGTTTCGGGTAGCGATGGCCTTGGCTCCCTTCATCACATTGTGCTGGCGGAGGCGCAGGTCGGTGAAAGCGTCAGAGATTTCGTCGTCGGTGTCGTTCTGCCAGCCGTAGTATTGCTGGCCGGCTGCGGAGTTGAATCCCTGCGTCAGGTCGAGCGGCATTCCGGTGGGCTTGAGGTTCTCGCGGTCTGTGCCAAAGTATATCTGGCAGATGCTTCGGCTTCCCGTGGCCAGCAGCTTGTAGCGCAGTTCGTAGGTGCCATCCACGGGGACGGGCGGCAGACGCAGGGTGACGTCATAGCGACCGCCAAACTGAAACTCGTCGCTCTGGAGATTACACCAGTCATAGTCATAGGCATTGTAATAGACGGCCTGGGTTTCAGGGCTCATCGTCAGCGCGTCCAGGTAGGAATATTTCGTTGTGGAAGGGATATAGACATGCTGGCGGCGATCCTCCGTAGTGGACTGCTTGCGGATATCGTTGCTCATGAACTCGGGCAGCAGGCTGGCCACGTCGAAGCGGATGCGCTCGCGGCCCAGGCGGTCACGGGTGAGGGGGTCGAATGCCAGCAGCCCGCTGATGGGATAGATGATGCCGTTGATGATATCGGTGACGGCTGCCTCAACATCCACCCGCACTCCCTGCTTGTCGGGGTCGCAGCTGATCTCGTCTCCCGTGCCGTGCCGGCTGTTGTCCAGCGTGGGAAAGCGGTTCAGGCAGATGCCGTCCGAGGCGCGGGACTGATAGGTCTTCAGCAGGCGGCGCGGCCCCATGGTGGTGTAATACTCCATCACGGGGATGCCCAGCCGCTCGGGCGTTTTGGACGAATAGCCGTATTCATTGGCGTGGATCACCAGTTTGTCCTTCGCCACCCGCATGGGCAGCAGATGGTAGCTGACGAACTGGTAGAGCGCGTTGTCCGGGCTGGCGAAGTCGTCGCCCGTCGAGGCTTCGGGGTAGAGCCCCTGTTCCACGATATAGTCGCGCACGTCGGCCGGCGTGATGTCCGTGTACGTCTTTCCCAGTTCGCTCTCCCAAAAACTGTCGGTCTCGGCAAAGAGCGTAAAACCGTACCTGCGGTGCTCGGGAGCATAGGCAGTGGTTCCTACGGAAAAACCGAAGCCAGCCATGTCATTCAAGTTGCTAATCAGCCCCTGCAGGTACATCCGTTCATATTCCTCATCCCTCACCTTGTTCAGTTCGCGGCTCAGCCCTGTGGCCTCCACCAGGCGGGCGGTCACCAGGAAGCCGCGTTCGCTATCCTCGATGTAATAGTGCAAACGGGTGGCCAGGCTCTCGCCCTGGGCCCACGCAGTGCTGCACTTCATGCCTGCACACAGAAGCAGGCAAGCCAGAATCGTATATCGTTTCATATCCATAATCTCAGGGTTTAAAGTTCAGTACGCCGTCTATCTGATGGATTACCACAGTGGTGGCGGCGTCCAGGGTGATACGCTTCGAACTGGTGCTCATGGGCACTCCAATTGGCGTGCTGGAACAAATGATGTCGCGTGCGATGACGTTTCGCGGCCCGGTGACGCGGCAGGTGGTGCCCTCGGCATCGGTCACCGTCAGCTCGCCCTCGCCCAGGCCTCTCACCGTGAGCTTGGGCGCCGTACCCAATTCCCGGTCGATGTAGGGGACGGTGAATTGGCATTCGAAGGGCTCACGGTCAGCCATGGCTGCACCATAGTGGAAGTGTCCGCGCACGAATGCCGTCAGGCGCTCTATCTTCTCTTGAATGCGCAAGCTGTCTGCAAAGGTGGCTATGCGCTGGCTCTCCTGGCCTATCTGCTCCCACGTGGGCAATCCCTGCTGGATGGCTTTCTCCACAGCCTCGTTGGTGGGCACGTAGAGTGTGAGCGTCTCGCTGTTGGCGAACTGTAGGTTATAGTCCAACCCATTGCGGGAGGCAAAGACCTGGTATCTCTGCATGGCTGCCTGACGTTCGCTCTGGCTTAGGTTGGCGTCCACGAGACCACAGGCGGTGATGGACTCTTCGTCCACCCGGCATAGCTCGAGGAAGCGAGCATAAGGGCTGGCCGACGACCATGCCTTCTCCTCGTCCCAGTAGTCCCAGCCTGCGATGCCGGACAGGATGCTAAATACGCTGCGAGGCGTGGGGACGATGGGAGCATCGAGCGTATAGGTCTGTCCGTTCTTCAACGACTCATAGGCCGTAGCCACGTGGCAGACGTCCACTCCCGGCGTCTCACCGCTGATGCCCAGCCGCTGGTTCTCCATCTGGAATCCTCCCTGCACGCCGGTGATGCGTCCGGCCTCATCGCGCAGCACTCGCACGATAGTGCCTCCCAGCGTCTCGTAATACTCGTTGCGGCTGTGGATATTCTGCCGCTCGTCGTTCACGATGGTGTGGCTGTATAGGATGTCCTTCAGACGGTTGGCAACCTCCAACTGTTGCATGGAGGAGCCCTGTCCGGTGATAGCGCGCCCGATGATACCCGTCTCGGGGTCATAGTTGAGGCACATCGTCTTGATGGGGAATGCCTGATTTTGGTAGCCGAACCGGATCACACGCTTCGTGGTGCTCCGAAACGACGTCGGGTCGTAATAGTACTGCATAGCCTCGTCGGTGGGCAGGAAGAAGGTCATGTCGGCAGGCGACTTCAGGTAGGTGTAGAAATGGGTGCCCATGTAGTCGGTGCCCACGGTCCCATTATAGATGGCCCACTTGATGATATTGCTCGTTGTGCTCACGTAGGCCGGACTCGTCACGCTCGTATAGTCTGCCGGGCCATAGACAGCGTCCATCACATAGACGGCACCGTTGCTGGCCAGCAGGCAGGTGTCTATGCGCCCGACGTCCTCGGGCTGGAAGAGCGGCTCCTGGGCATCGTCGCGCAGGCGGGTCATCTTGCTGGGCACGCTGCCCGCAAAGGAGCGCATCATGATGATGTTTACGAGCACCTGCATCGTACCCAGCGGTATTTGGTCGATGAGGCGATAGAGCTCGTCGCGGGTGGTAGGCTCTGCATAGTCGGCCCCCACATACGTCTGGATGAGCGCCCGTCCGGCTCCCTCAGTGAAGTATTGCCACATTGCCTTGTCGCTGGGCACGAACATGGCGGCCATGTCCTGTTCGGCCGGCATCTCGTCATAGAAGCCGTGCCAGGCGGGATCGAACTTCAGCGAGGGGATGATATCGACGGAGTTGCCGTCAAGATAGGGCATGTAGGGGGCAAGGTGCTCGTAATGAGGCCCCGGTTCGGTTCGAGTCGGCTGGTGTCCGTAGCTGTTGTCAGAGAAGTAGCGCTTCGCGAAGACCGAGTCGGCGAACGACGGGTCGGCCTCGCGCAGGGCTTGGGTGGCCTCGTCATTGTAGAATGGTGCACAGTAGCGGTCGAGGATATGGCTGAAGATGTGGGTGCGCCCGTTGGTACGTATCACATCCGCCATGCTGGCCCAGGGCACGATGGGAGCGGCCACGGGATTGACAAAGCCGTTGTCCATCGGGGTCTCTGCAGCGGTGACCTCTGTGTCGCCCACGCGCACCTTGCCGTCCGGCTGCTGCCCGGTGATGAGGACATAGTCGGCATCCGTAATGTCATGTGCCTTGCGATATTCGTCGGAGAAGAACATGAGCATGGGTTGCGAGTGGTCGGTGAGCAGGTAGATGCCCCGTCCTCCGTTCGCCGAGCGGAAGTGTGCCCAGTAGTCCTTGTCGTTCTTACTGTATATGCTGGGCATGTCCTCATCCGACATGAAGGTGACCATATCGGCAGGCCCGATGTGCATGGCGCGGCGCATGGTCGATGGGCCTGCCAGTGCCCGGAGCGGGAGGGGGTCCACCATGCAGGCGCCCACGAGCTGACGTTTCTGCGTCGGCGACAGGGCATCATAGCTGGTGGCACTGCGCCAGGGGTCTCCCTCGGGGCGCGAGGCGTTCTGGCGGAAGAAGTCTTCCCAGCGGGAATCGTCGGCTACGAAGACATTGTAGTCCCCCACTCCGGCTAGTGCTCCACGAAGCGTATGCTCGAAGTCGGCACCCGTCTTCATGGCGTCGCAGTCATCAACGAGGCGCAGGAAGCAGGTGTAGTTGCCACGCTTCTGCAGTTCGTCGAGGATGCTGTGGATGTTGTTCAGGTCCACGAAGCGCAGGCTATCTACATCATACAGGAAGTAGTCCTTCGTCTTCCCCTCGTTTCCGCGGAGGAAGACTCGGTGGTAGAAGTCGCCATATCGCTCGCCGGTGGTCACGCTGTCCACCTCCTCGGCATAGAACGACACGGCGTGCCCCGACTTTTGGTATATCTTGAAGTACTGTGCATGGGCGGCCACTGCCCCGAGGAACAGTGCTCCACACACAGCCATACTCTTACTTATCACGTTCATCGCTTCACCACTTTATAGGATGTAGTCTTAGATTTCACCACATATACTCCGGCGGGGAGTTCGTCGAGCGAGTAAGTGTGCCGGCCACCGGCCTCTGCCGGTACGGTCTTCACCAGCACGCCGCCCAGAGTGTAGATGCTCAGGGGGCCTTCGTCCTTCAGCGTGGCGCGCACGGTGCCGATGGCATCGTCTATCATTATCATGTCGACGTCAAAGGTGAACTTGCGGACGGAGGACAGGGGAAACTCCACCTGCACCTTGGTCGTCGTCAGTATCAGGTTCGTGTCGGCGTACGTGATACGCGGCTTCTCCAAGAAGTCGTAGCTGACCACTTCGCCCGTCTGCTGCCAGATGTACAACGTGTTCTGTGCATGGCCCGCAGCACAGCCGAGGGCAAGCAATGCGAATAGGATAATCTTCTTCATCGTTATCTGTGATTTAATTGTTATCTTTGGGTTTCAGGATGACACGGTCTATACAGAGATTGCGGATGTAGCCGGTGCGCAGATTGGCAGAGTTGGCGCTGCCCTGTATGATGAGCGTGGGGTAACTATTGCGCAGGTTCTTGTACGAATAGGGGAAGGTGACGTCCTCTGCCACGAGCAACGTGTCCACCCGACGGGCATCGTAGTCCACTTCCACGGCCTTCGTGACAGCATCCGCCTTGCCACCATTGTTATAGCGCACCTGAACCTTGAACTTATTCTTACACAGGGCAGCTACGGAGTCCACATAGTGCGGGTCGGTGTACAGGGCGATGAGCGAGTCGGGATTGACGGGCTTCACTTCGTGGTCTCCTTCCCAGTCGGTGACAACGTACTCGGCCATCTCCTGGTACCAGTATGGCACCATGACCACATAGACATCATAGGTACCGCTCATCACCTCGGCCTGAGGCACGTACGCCTCGGGTCTGCCATTACCGCGAAGTTTGATTTCGCCCTTCGGGTGAGTGGTTCCCTTGGGCCGCATCATGAAGAATCCGTCTTGGCTCACCCGTCCGTAACGGTCGGTCACTGCCGCAAACGTCTGGCGGTCAACCGTCATCTGCGTTCCAGTGCCTACGTAGAATTTAGCGCTGCTCATATAATAGTATGCATCAGCGTTCACTTCCACATCGACATCGGGCACCATGAAGTCGTGGGGCAACGGCCAGGTGTCGGCGCTGTAGAGGCGTCCGTTGGTCGCCTCGCCCACTGGTTTGGCAAAGAGCGAGCCCACCTGCCACTGCGTCGTGCCGGCGAGGCGTTCTCTGCGCGTGTTCCACACGGTGTCAGCCTGTGTCGCAGCGTTCAGGGGGAAGAGCAGCGAGGAGGCCAGGTCCATCTTGAGACTCAGGAGGCTCAGGCTGTCGGGGTTGGCAACCGTCAGCAGGCTTGTGGTTCCCTGGTTGCCCTTCACACGGTCTTCGTAGGACGGAGCATATACATAGTGAGGTGCCATCCGCATGCAGGCCTCGTTCCACACAGCATCGGTGGGCAGCACGAGACCGAAGAATTCGTGCTCGCTGGCGATGTCTGCACCGAAGCCCTTCCGCACCGTGAGCCATGTGTCGGCGTCCGACTGGGGCAGATAGTCGCGCTCCGCCATCGTATTTTTCTGTGTGAGCACGGAGTCGAGCACCACGGTCTGCCCGTTGGCGTCGGGGAAACCTACGAGGCTCTCCGCCATGTCCAGGTAGCAGGTGTCGCGGCTGCTGAGGTAAGCACGAAACTGTGTGTAGTCATCTGCGAGCCCGTCCAGGAGTTCTCTCAGATTGCCCCTGTAGGGCAGCGTCTGGCTGAGGAAGTGTAGCGTGCCGTTCTCTGCAGGGGCGGCCCGCAGTTCGTGCAGGTCGGCAGCGGCTACATGCTTGCCGTTGAGCATCCACAGCACGGGATGCTCTGCACTATCGAGCGACAAGGCGATGTGCTGCGCCAGAAACTCGCGTTGCACCCGTTCGCCGTCTCTCTGGCAGAGAGCCATCCACTGCCGGTATTCAGACTCTGAGAGGGCATCGTTCGTGGGAGCATAGACCTCCAGGGGGATGTCCAGGCGAAGGATGTCGGCAAACGTCACGCCGAGATTGCGGGGAACGCCCACCGAGGAATGGAACCCCGTAGCACTGGCAATATCAGCAAAGCGGCTCAGTTCGGGTGCCTGGCTGATGAGTGTCCACAGCGTGGGACCCGTCGTAGTGACATATTGTTCGGAATCCTCGGCAGTGAGGAACAGGATGCTGTCCACACGCTGTATCTCGTAGGTGTGTGTCTCGCCGTCCCTGCCGTGTACGGTCAGTCGCTGAGCACTGATCGTTGCCATCTGGCAAAGGCCGAGGGCGAGGGCTGCTATTCTATAGGTATTCATAATATCTTGTTTCGGATGATGATGGGTTATTCTGTTACGGGACGCACGGAGAATCCGTAGGTGGCAGGGGCATTGGCCACCACACGACGTGTGGAGGAGAAGTAGAAATTGTGGAAATATCCGTCGGCATCTTCGTAGGGCGTGCTGCTCCAATAGTCTCCAATGCCGCCTCCAATGCTGCTCTGAGCTGCACCTTCGGGAAAGTCCGAGTAGCCTGCAGCAGGCAGGAAGATGCTCTGCCCGTTGGGGCCGGTGACGGTATATCCGGCCACCTCGGTCAGCTCGCCTCCGTAGGCATCCTGTTCGCCCTCGGCAGGCAGAGTGGTCCACGTCCAGGTGCACTGCCGGCGCAGCTCGCTCCATTCCTCGTAGGAGGGCAGGCGCCAGGCAGCGCCCCAGTGTTGCTGCGGAATGTCGGCATCCCAGGAGTAGTATTCGCCATAGTTTGTCTCGCCCGTAGCACCCACGTTACATACGGCCCACTTCACGCTGAGGCCGAGATCGACGCTGGGCACGTCGGCAGTGGTCGAGAACTGGGCCGTCTCGCCGTAGTAGGTCACGCCATTGACCACGCAGAACGCGCGATAATAATAGGTGGCGTGGATGTCCAGCCGGTTCATCGCCACGCTGTATGCATTGCCGGTGAAGGCCACGTCGGCATAAATCTCGCCGTAGTGTTTGGTACACGGGAGGGCAAGGAGCGGGGCATCGTCAGTGAGCCGGCTCTTATCCCGGGCATACTGAACGCCCACCTTCTCATACGACGTGCCCGAGATGCCGGTGCAGCGTATGGTAGCCGAATGCCAGTCCACGCCGGTGGCTTCGCCCGTCACAGGTACAAAGGCATCGGCCACGGGACGTACGGCCAGCCCCGCAGGGGCGAAGAAGGGTGCAGTATGGCCCGGCGTCTCGAGGTCGAAGCGCAGTGCCCGGGCGTTTTCCTGGTCGTCACGTGAGGAGGTCCAGTAGTAGCCGCCCTCGTTCTGGTAGCCCAGGGCTGTGCCGTCGCGGAAACCTGTCATGGGCAGGAAGATGCTCCGCCCGCTGGGCCCCGTGACCTCATATCCGCCGTCGCGCGGTGTCCAGCGACATTTTGTGGCCAGTTCCTCGGCTTCCGCCTGGGTGGGCAGTCGCCAGTTGTGACCCCATGCGACATGAGCCACGTCGCACTCGGCAGGCAGGGGCAGCGGGGCAACGGTATAGCCGCCCTTGGTGTACTGCTTCTTCGTCGCCGCCTCACCCCAGGCCACATACTCCCCTGCCTGCGCGGACGAAGCAGCTCCCAGATTGGTGCTGGCCCACTTCACGCTCAGGCCCAAGTCCACGAGTTCGTTGCCTTCACTGGCCGCCAGCCGCTCAAGATGCTTACTCATTACGGGGCGTATGGAGTAGGCCGAACGCCCGTTGTCCAAAGCCCCAATGCGTCTGTTGCTCATGATAGCGGGGGCGCCATAGACATCGCGCTCGAACGTGGAGGTCAGGTAACAAAGAAAGCCACGGTCTACCTTTTCCATGGAGTACGAGTAGTTAATATATCCCGCCGCCGGGAGCGTTATCTGACGTCCGTTGGGGCCGGTAACCACCCAATAGGCGGACTCCCCTGCTCCCACCTGCTTCCACTGGCACTTGTCGATGAGTTCCTGCATCTCAGAGCGAGTGGGCAGCCGCCATTCGTCGCCCCATGCCACGCGCGCGGCATCGTCCTCGGGCTGGATGGTGTTGAAGCGATCGCGATAGTAGTACTTGTCATTCACGTCCCGGAACATGGCATTCCATGCAGCGTCGTCAAACGTATCATGGTTGTAGGGCGTCGCAGCGCCCCACATGTAGTAGTTGCCGACCGATGTCGGATTCTCGCCAATGACTCCCAGGTTGCACGTAGCCCAGAGCACGCTGAGGCCCAGATCCACATAGTCGTGCCCGTTCTGCGTTATCATCGGGATGCGGGGTTCGCCTTGCGGATTGCCGCCGATCACGAGGCGCGAGACAAACATCTGGTTGCCACGCGGGACAATGCCGCGGCTCCGCTCCGAAAAGGCCAGCACATGGGAGTCCATTTCCTGAGTGGACTCACGCGCAAGCCAGTAAGCCGCATACAGGTTTGCCAAGCCACCCGATGCCAGGCCGCTGCTGTTCAGCGCCCCCGAGGCAGGCAGGAAGATGCTCCGCCCGTTAGGGCCCGTCACGCGGTAGCCTTTCACGCCGTCCATCTCGTCCCACGTCCACCGGCACTGTGAGAGCAATTCCGAAGCATCCACGGGAGAGGGCAGCAGCCAGTCGCCTCCCCAAGAGGCAACCTGCGCAGATTTCCAGGGAGCGATGAAGGTGCCGAAGTCCGAAGGACGGCGTGCACCCACGTTGCACGTAGCCCAAAGCGCGCCCGAAGGAAGCCCCAGGTCCACATAGGCATGACCGTTTGCGTCTGGGCATTGCGCGTCAAATGAAATGCTGTCCACAGTCTCGACGGGGAAGTTGTCAACCTGTCCGCCCGAGTGGAATACCTTGATGCCCTGCCCTCGACACGTCAGACCAAGGACAAGGAGAATAAGTGTAAGGAAATGTCGCATTTTTAATGTTGTTTTTATTACGCCATCTTAATTTTGCATGTTCATGATTGCAAATATAAGGATAATTGGTTGCGAATCGCCTCTTTTCATGTTAAATATTGTTAATCCATGCATCATTTTCCCAAACGAAGAGTGAGGGATTCGGATAAACCGAATGAGACGAGACAAAACGCAGAGAGCCGCACCCTATTTTCCCACGCGTGGGAAAGCGGGATGAGGCGTGCCGCGCAGAACTTTCCCACGTGTGGGAAAATAGGAGGTGGCGTATGGCGCTGCTGCTTACCGCACGGGCAGGCACCAGTACCAGAAGAGCGCAACGACCATCAGCACGACGATGGCCATGGCCATGATGGCGAGCATGAACTGGCGGTTGGCGCGGCGGATATCACGATGACGCATAACGGGGTAACGGGGATTAGGGTGTCTGAGGGCGGAGGATGGAGTCCAGGCGCTGGGGATCGGCAAGGAGCTGCAGGGCCTGCTTCATGCAGGCGTCGCCCACGAGCTGCTGCTTGACGGCGCCCGACTCATAATAGTAGCGCTGGACAATCTCGTCGCAGAGATATGGCTCGATATCCTTGCGGTGGCGGCGAAGGTCGGCCTCGAGGTCGGTGGAGAAGCGGGCCTCGAGCGCGTCGAACTCGGCACGTGCCACGTCGTAATAGCCCTCACGTCGGGCCACATTCTTCAGGAGTTCGAGCACCTCATCGCTGCGGCGATTGTAGGTGAAGCCGCTCTGGGCGATGTATGCGACAAACTGCTCATAGTCGGCATCGCTCAGCGAGAACTCGCCGGCAGGGGCGATGGTGGGGTGCTGAGAGGCATAGAGCGTGGCAAAGTCGAAGAAGGCATCGTCCTCCACAAGGTCGTAGATGATGGAGGCCAGGCTGTCGGGGCGCACCTCAATATCGGGCTTGATGCCTCCGCCGTCGCGCACCTCGCGGCCATGGGCCGTATGGAAGACGCGGGTGAGACTGTCGGGGACGGTGCCCACCGAGCCGTCGGGGTTCAGGTGGCGATAGTCGTAGGCTTGAATGCAGCGTCCGCTGGGGATGTAGTAGCGGCTGGTGGTGAGCTTGAGGTTGCCGTGATAGGGCACCTCGCGAATGGCCTGCACGAGGCCCTTGCCATAGGTGCGCGCCCCGACGATGACGGCACGGTCCATGTCCTGAAGGCTGCCGCAGACGATTTCGGAGGAGGAGGCCGAACCGCCGTCAGCCAGCACCACGAGGGACATCACGGTATCAACGGGCTCGCTGGCGGTGTAGTAGTCGCGGTTCACACTGGAGAGCTTGCCCTTGGTGAACATCACCTTGCGTCCCTTGGGGACAAAGAGGTTCACAATGTCAACAGCCTCGTTGAGCGCTCCGCCCGGATTGTCGCGCAGGTCGAGGACGAGACTGACAGCCCCCTGAGCCTTGAGGGCGAGCAGAGCCTGGCGCACCTCGCGGCAGGCGCCGTCGGTGAAACCCGTCAGAAAGATGTAGCCCACGCCGGGCGAGACCATTCCGTAATAGGGCACCTGGGGCATCTGGATAGTCTGGCGAGTGATATGGAAGGTGAGCGGCTCGTCCACTCCCATGCGCTTGACGCGCAGCTCAAAGGTGGTGCCCGCCTCGCCGCGCAGCATGGTGCTCACGCGGGGCGTGCCCATGCCCTTGACGTCCTTGCCGTCAATGGTCTGGATGACATCGCCGGCCCGCACGCCTGCCTTCATGCTGGGCGACCCCTCGTAGGGCTGGGCGATGACCACTCGGTCTTCCTTCTTATGGAACCGCACGATGCTGCCGATGCCGGCATATTTGCCCGTGGCCATCTGGCGCAGCTCCTCGTCGTCCTCGGGATAGTAGTCGGTGAAGGGGTCCACCTGGCGCAGCATCGAGCGTATGCCCCAGCCGATGACCGTGTCGGCATCGAGCGAATCGACGTAGAAAAGGTCGAGTTGTTTGTAGATATCGTTGAATATCTCGAGGTTGCGGCTGATGGCCGAATTGGGACGTTCGCCCTGCTGTGCCAGTCCCGTGAGGGAGATACCGAGAGCCAGCAGGGCCATAAGACTGTGTTTCATCGCGACAATATTTCGTTAATCTGTTTGCGTAATCCGAGCCACGCCGGCTGTGAGAGGCGTGTGCCCACTATCTGTATCACCTGTTCGCTCGCAGCGGCTCCGCACTGCAGGCACTGGGCGAGCGTGGCCCGATGGGCGAGGCCAAAGAAGAAGCCGCCGGCAAAGAAGTCGCCCGCCGCCGTAGTATCGACCACGGGGACGCGGCGTGCGGCCACCCGCGTCTGTTCGTCTCCGCACCGGGCCATGGCCCCCTGGGCACCCAGCTTCACCACAGCGATGTCGCACTGACGTGCCAAGCTGGCCAGCGCAGCCTCGGGCGTAGCCTCGCCGGTGAAGGCTAGGCTCTCCTCCTCGTTGGCAAAAACGACATCCACATAGTGCTCCACCAGATGGCGGAAGAAGTCGAGGTCGGCCCGCACCACATTGGCGCTGGCCAGGTCGATGCTCACCCGAAGTCTTTCGCGGCGAGCCATGCCGAGAGCGGTCTCGATCAGGTCGTGGTTCTGCACCAGATATCCCTCCACATGCAGCAGGCTGTAGCCACGCAACATCTCGGGAAGGAGGTCTGAAGCCGTCATCCCGGCCGCCACGCCGAGCGAGGTGCCAAAGGTGCGCTCGCCGTCGGGAGACACCAAGGTGTAGGCCACGCCCGAGGGTCCATCGGCCTCGACGAGGTGCATCTCAATGCCGGCCTCAGAGGCGCTGCGGGCATAGAAGCGGCCCATCTCATCACGCCCCACCCGACCGATGAATCCCGGCTTATCGCCCAGCCCGGCCAATGCCAGCATGGCATTCCCGGCACTGCCACCAGTGGCTCGCTGCGGGTGCAGGTGCTGAAGCGTCTCGGCAATCTCCTCGGCTCTCGCCCCATCGACGAGCTGCATCATCCCCTTCTGCAAACCGAGGCTGGAGAGCAGCGAATCGTCCGAAATCGGAGCCAAAACATCCACAAGAGCATTGCCCAAACCAATAATTTTACCCATTCGCTTCATTTTTTTTGCAAAGATATTGCATATTTCCCAAAAAACCTCTACTTTTGCAGCGCATTTGACACAAAACACCCGAAAAAAGGGTGTAGAGACCTGCTTCAGTAGCTCAGTTGGTTAGAGCACATGACTGTTAATCATGGGGTCGTTGGTTCAAGCCCATCCTGAAGCGCAAAGGGGTGTCAGATGCACCAATGCTTCAGTAGCTCAGTTGGTTAGAGCACATGACTGTTAATCATGGGGTCGTTGGTTCAAGCCCATCCTGAAGCGCTCGAGAAAGAGTCCTGCAAGATACGCCTTGCGGGACTTTTCTTTTATCTCCCCCATACGCACCCGCGCAATAATACGTAATAATAAGAAGTGAATTGAGTAACTCTGAACTACGTTTCAACTTCTTGGACAAGCCAAGCGAGCGAACTCGAATCCTTCCGCTCGGAAGCGCAAGATGAAAAACTTCGTCTTTCATTTTGCGCTTCTCTCGCTTATTCGTAACTCTGAACTACGTTCCAACTTCTTGGACAAGCCAAGCGAGCAAGCTCGAGTCCTTCCGCTCGGAAGCGCAAGATGAAAAACTTCGTCTTTCATTTTGCGCTTCTCTCGCTTATTCGTAACTTTGCAGGCAGAAAAGAGACACTGAGATGTTAGAGATACATGATTTGCATGCCGGCATCAACGGCAAGGAGATTCTGAAAGGCATCGACCTGGTGGTGAAAGAGGGCGAAGTGCATGCCCTGATGGGCCATAACGGTGCGGGCAAAAGCACCCTGAGTAACGTCATCGTGGGCCACCCGGCCTACGAGGTCACACAGGGCAGCATCACATGGAACGGCAAGGACTTGCTGGCATTGAAACCAGAGGAGCGAGCCCACGAGGGCATCTTCCTCTCGTTCCAGCAACCGGTGGAGATCCCGGGCGTGAGCATGGTGAACTTCATGCGCGCCGCACTGAACGCCAAACGCAAGTACCACGGGCTGGAGCCGTTGCCCGCCGCCGACTTCCTGAAACTGATGCGCGAGAAGCGGAAAATTGTGGAGCTGGACAACAAACTGGCCAACCGCAGCGTGAACGAAGGCTTCAGCGGCGGCGAACGCAAGCGGAACGAGATATTCCAGATGGCCATGCTGGAGCCCACACTGAGCATTCTGGACGAGACCGACTCGGGACTGGACGTGGACGCCCTGCGCGTGGTGGCCGAGGGATTCAACAAACTGCGCACACCGCAGACAAGCGCCATCGTCATCACACACTATCAGCGCCTGCTCGACTACATACGGCCCGACGTGGTCCACGTGCTCATCGACGGCCGCATCGTCAAGACAGCTGGGCCCGAGCTGGCAGCCGAGATAGAACAGCGAGGTTTCGACTGGCTGAAGCCAGAAGCAGGCGAGGACAAAACGGACCACATTTGACACCCGACCATGATGCGCAGCGAACAACAATACATCGACCTCTTCACCGCCCACCACGAAGCGCTGTCGGCCCACTCGGTGCCGGCCATGAACGCCCTTCGCGAGCAGGCCTTCGAGGACTTCTGCCGAATGGGCTTCCCCACGCAGAAGGTGGAACGATACAAATATACAGACGTGGCCGAGGCCTTCGCCCCGGACTATGGCGTCAATGTGCGAGGCCTGGCCTTCCCCGTCAACCCTTATCAGGCATTCCGCTGCGACGTGCCCAACCTGAGCACCTCGCTCTACTTTGTCGTAAATGATCGCTTCTACGACGACGAAACGGTCAAGCGTCCCTCGCTGCCCGAGGGCGTGATCATCGACTCGCTCTCGCGTGTGGCCCGGGAGAGACCACAGCTGGTGGAACCCTATTACGGACGTCTGGCGCGAAGCAGCAAGGACGCCATCAACGCCCTGAACACCATGCTGGCTCAGGACGGGCTGTTCATCTACGTACCCCGCAACCTCGCTGTACCACGCCCCATTCAGGTGGTAAACATCCTGCGGGCCGACGTACCGCTGATGGCCAACCGCCGCACGCTCGTCGTCCTGGAGGAAGGAGCGCAGCTGCAGCTCTTGATATGCGACCACGCCATGGACGACCATGCCTTCCTCACCACTCAGGTAGTGGAGACATTCGTGGGCGAGAATGCCCATCTGGAATGCTACGAGCTGGAAGAGACCCACTCGCAGAATCATCGCTTCAGCAACACCTACGTGGACCTGTCGGCCTGCAGCACCGCCACGCTGGGAAGCATCACCCTGGGCTGTGGCCTGACGCGCAACCGTACAGACGTCACTCTGAGCGGCGAGAATGGCGAAGCACGCCTCATCGGAGCCGTGATTGCCGACGGAGAACAGCATGCCGACAACAATACGCTCATCGACCATCGTGCCCCTAACTGCCAGAGCACAGAGCTGTACAAGTATGTGCTCGACGGCAGCGCCGTAGGGGCCTTTGCAGGCCGAGTGCTGGTGAGGGAGGGAGCGCAGAAGACCACCTCGCAGGAGACAAACGCCAACCTCTGTGCCACCCGCACCGCCCGCATGTACACGCAACCGATGCTTGAGATCTATGCCGACGACGTCAAGTGTAGCCACGGCAGCACCGTGGGACAGCTGAATGACGCGGCCCTCTTCTACATGCGTCAGCGCGGAGTGCCCGAGGACGAGGCACGCCTCCTGCTCAAGTTTGCTTTCGTGGGCGAGGTTATCGACAGCATCCACCTCCCTGCCCTGCGCGACCGCCTACACTATCTCGTAGAGAAGCGCTTCCGGGGCGAACTGGGACGCTGTGCCGGGTGCGGCGACAATATGAAGTGTGGAGGTGAACGTCAACAATGAACTATGAACTATGGAATCTGGACTGAGATGTGATTTCCCCATCCTCGCGCGTACATTATATAATAAGTACCCGCTGGTATATCTGGACAACGCCGCCACCACGCAGAAGCCGCGCATGGTGGTGGAGGCCATGAGGAACGAGTACTACAATGTGAACGCCAATGTGCATCGCGGCGTGCACTTCCTCTCCCAGCAGGCCACCGACCTGCAGGAGGCTGGGCGCGAGACCGTGCGACGTTTCCTGAATGCACGTTCCACCAGCGAGATCATATTCACACGCGGCACCACCGAGAGCATCAACCTGGTGGCCTCATCCTTCGGTCAGGCATTCATGCACGAGGGCGACGAGGTCATCGTGAGCGAGATGGAGCACCACTCGAACATCGTTCCCTGGCAGCTGCTGCGCGAGCGCTTAGGCATCGGTCTGAGAGTCATCCCTATCACTGACGACGGACACCTGCAGATGGAGGCCTACGAACAGCTCTTCACCGAGCACACCCGCCTCGTCTCCGTTACCCATGTCAGCAACGTGCTGGGCACCATCAACCCCGTCCAGGACATCATCCGCATCGCCCACGCCCACGGAGTGCCCGTGCTCATAGACGGAGCACAGAGCGCCCCTCACATGACCGTGGACGTGCAAGCAATGGACTGCGACTTCTTCGCCTTCAGCGGACACAAGATCTATGGCCCCACCGGCATCGGAGTGCTCTACGGTAAGGAAAACTGGCTGGAGCAGATGCCTCCCTATATGGGCGGAGGCGAGATGATCAAGAGCGTCTCCTTCGACCGCACCACCTTCAACGACCTGCCCTACAAGTTTGAGGCCGGCACGCCCGACTATGTGGCTGTGACCGGGCTGGCGAAGGCACTCGACTATGTCACCGCGCTGGGAATGGACCGCATCCGCGACTATGAACACGAACTGACGCAGTATGCCCTGCAGCGTCTCGGAGAGATTCCTGGCATGCGCATCTTCGGTCCACGGCAGGAGCGCGAGGCCGTCATCAGCTTCCTCGTGGGCCATATCCACCATCTCGATATGGGCACGTTGCTCGACCGTCTGGGCATCGCCGTGCGCACAGGCCACCACTGTGCCGAGCCGCTCATGCACCGTCTGGGCATCGAGGGCACGGTGCGTGCCTCCTTCAGCTTCTACAATACCCGCGAGGAGGTGGACGCGCTCGTAGATGGCATCTTCCGTGTGATGAAAATGTTCTGAAACATCTCTCCCCATGCTGCTCCCCTGTCTTCATAAAGGTGTCATCGAAGCCGGCTGCGACGAAGCCGGACGCGGTTGCCTGGCAGGGCCGGTGTATGCGGCCGCCGTAGTCCTGCCGCCCGACTATCACAACGACATGCTCAACGACTCCAAGCAGCTCAGCGAGAAACGGCGCTACCAGCTGCGCGAAGTTATCCAGCGCGACGCACTGGCATGGGCCGTGGGCGTCGTTGACAATCATGAGATAGACGAGATAAACATCCTGCGGGCCAGCATCCTGGCCATGCACCGCGCGCTGGACGCCCTCTCGCTGCGCCCCGAGGAAATCATCGTCGATGGCAACCGCTTCATGCCCTACGGCTCCCTGCCCTACACCACTGTGATCAAGGGCGACGGCAAGTACCTGAGTATCGCTGCGGCAAGTATTTTGGCCAAGACGTACCGAGACGACTGCATGCAGCGCCTGCACGAGGAGTATCCCCAATACCATTGGGACCGCAACAAGGGATATCCCGCCCCAGTCCATCGCGAGGCCATCCGGAAATATGGCACTACACCCTACCACCGCCTCACTTTCAACCTGCTGGGCGAGAGTCCACAGCTCGAGTTCCAGTTTTGAGGTGCCCGAATCCTCGGATTATTTCACCTTCACCTTGCTCACTCCCTGCCGGTCCTTGATGATATTCAGGCCAGACTTTGGGGATTGACGCTCGGGATAAGCAATAGGTATAAAGTAAGGGTCAGCAAGACCGATGTCCTGCTGACCCTGCTACATGTTTCGGGAATCGTTTGAGACTAAAGGGCAATCGCGAATCAGTCGTCAGCGATTGGGAAACAACTCCCCCTAAAGGGGGGGCTTACCATTCCTCCTCCCAGAGGTTGCGCTGCTTCAGGGCTGCATCGCCCGCCAGTTCGCCGTTAAAATGCTTCACATCAAATCCGCCTGTGCCCTCGCCAATCTGCGACACGGCAACAATGTGCTTCACATTCACATGCACCACCTGAAGGTTGGGTGCTTCATATTTCTCTTTCATTTCACAAATACTTTTTTACCGTTAATAATATAAATTCCCTTCGTAGCTCTCTCCTTCGCAATCCGTCTGCCGCTGAGGTCATACACGCTCGGCTCACCCCTCTCTATTGCAGAGGGGATGGGGCTCAGGCCAGTCTCATCCTCACCCAGCACCTTAATCTTTACCTCTGTGGGATTCGGCGATGAGGCGTACGGATTATCCTCGCGATTCGTGATGGTCATGTAGAAGCGGTATGGCGACAGCGTCTGGCCGACACTGGCCTTTATGTATTTGCCTCCACCGAAGGCATACCACTCACTGTCACCGTTCGTCGCCGTCTTGGTATTGTAGATACCCTGGATGGTCACCGTCTTCTCTGCTGAATTCATTGAGAATCCATTTTCCTCGGCAGTATAGAGTATCGCGTCCGACAGCGTGAGCACCTGTGTCTCCGTGCTTGCCGTCTTGGCCTGCACCAGATACGGCGTGTTGGCTTTCACTACATCGCCCTCACTCATGCGCGTTACACTAATGAAGAACGTCCCGTCATCCTCGGTGTATGTTCCGGCAAACTTGGCAAACGAGAACTGCTCCAGTACGTCGGCGGTCAGTGTCAAGTCGAAAGGCACATACCACGCCTGCCAATTCGTGTTCTTGTAGGTGCGGCTGTAGGTGAATAGTTGCAAGCCCATGTCCCGGTCGTTGGTAAACACCTCGCCGTCAACCAAATCCAATGGATTCTCCTTTTTGAAGAAGTACACAGTCTTGACAGTCGAAGCTTCGCCGTTGGCACTGAATGCCTGGACGTGCAGCGCATGGACGCCGTAACCGACATTGTCAATATCAATCTCCAACATGCCGTTCACGGTGGATGCCGTCTGCATGGTCTTCTCGTCGTCGAACCAGTAGCGGGCTCTCATGCCTTCCGCTCCCTTGTAGAAGTAGGCGGTGTGTACGGGCGAGGCAACGCCTTTGGCGCTGAACGATTGGAAGTGGACGGCATGGATGCCGCAGCCGAGGCTCTCGATGTCGAGTTCGAGCGTCCCGTTGATGGTAGATGCCGTCTGCATGGTCTTCTCGTTGTCGAACCAGTAGCGGGCAGTGCTGCCCTTCTCGCCTTTGTGGAAGTAGGCCGTCTGCACGGGCGATGCACCACCGTCGGCATCGAACATCTGGACGTGCAGCGCATGGACGCCGTAGTCGAGGCTTTCCGTGTCGAGGCTTAGCATGCCGTTCACGGTTGAAGCCGTCTTGCGGTCTTCCTCACAGTCGAACCAGTAGCGGCCTGTAGCGCCCTGCGTACCACCCCGTGTGTAGAAGAAGTAGGAGGTATGCACGGCACCCCACTTGTTCCTTGCGTCGAGGGCTTGGAAGTGCAGGGCGTGCAGCGCGCCTTTTGCCAGCGAACTGATATCGAACTCCATCGTCTCGCTGCTGGCCGTGCCTGTCAATACCGCCGAGTCGTCTGCGTCGAACCAGTAGCGGTAGATGTAGGACGTCTGTCCCCTTGCCGAACAGATGAGGGCAAGGAGCATGATGAAACATATTGATTTGCGCATCATGGTTTTTTTACTCTACGTTGATCTTTACCTGCAGTTTGCCGTTCTCGTTGATGCCTTTCACCTCGAGGTTCTTCACGAGCGGATAGTCGGGCGTTTCGTTCCAAGGATAAGCACCACCATAGATGCCTACCTGCGTGCCGTCCGTGCCGAGGTAAGTTGAAGCAGCGGCATCCGTCAGATGATAGTCCTCGCCGAAGAGTTCGTCCCAAAGGACAGGTGTCTCCGGGTCTTCTGCCCATGGGTCAGGATTAGGATCAGGCTCAGTTTTGACGTACCAAGAATTGGCAAAGCCGCTGCTGCCATCCTTCAAAAGACAGTTGCTTGTCGTGTTGGTATTGTCCAAAGTGCTGACTTCATAGATGATGCTGTTCTTGATGATAGAGTTGGTGACATTGACTTTACCTGTTATCACACAATTATTCACATCGTAGGTCATGCTATTTAGCGACCCAAGTCTGCTGTTGATGCATGTAATTGAAGAGTTCTCTTCCCCATATATTGGACATTTTATGTCGGAGTCCATAATTATTACACTACACTTTTGAAAACGAATCTCATCGCTATTAATCATCGCGCAGTTCGATATAATTACAGTTACAGAACCATTTGTGCCCTTTATATAAAAACTATCACTGCCCCAATAAGAATAATCTATTGTTAAACCTTCCAGGCTTAAAAGAGATGTACTTTCAGAAGATAAATTAATACTGCCACTATTATCCTTGCTCAGCACGGTCTTATTCATTCCTTCTCCTCTGATTGTCACTGCTTTTGTAATGTCGCATCCTTTAAACTCCCCTGCCGTCAGCGTAATCACATCCCCGTCTGCGGCATCAGTATGTGCAGAGATGAAGGCGTCTGAACCGTAGTAGGCTCTGAAGTTTGTGCCGTGCTGAAGTGTTGCGACACGGCTGTCCTGTGCCATTGCGCCCAAACCGAGGGCGATGGCGATTAACGAAAGATACAATCTTTTCATTTGATGATAAGTTTTGTTGCCAGGCAGACACCTCGGGCGCAGGCGGTGAATGTTGTAAGGTTTACTGATGCGCATAGATACAAAAAAGGCGCAGGTGTCTGTTCCTCTCGCCTATCCTGGACTCGTAGGCTCTCGCATTGCCCTCTCTACACAGGATAGACAACGCCAGTTAGCCCACGCCAGCACGAACTATATATAATAATGTATATAGATACGCACCACGCAGACGCTTCGGTTGCCATCTGCCTGCTGTAGAGATTGGAACTTGCGAGATTCACGAGCCACAGCGACAGACGTTCGAAAACGTCTTCTTCATATATATGGTCGCCCACCGCCCATTACGGCGGCTAACTGAACGACGTTGCAAAGATAGGTAAAAAAGAAATACGACGGAAACTTTTTGCCGGAAAAATCATGGCCCGCCCATATTTTCAAATGGAAGCGCAGCTTTTCTGCCGCAATCACGCTTATGGAACCAGAGCAATTCTTTATCAATGAGTTCTGGTTAGCTATCAATTAGTGGCGAAGTCAGATGCAAGAACTACATGACTATCCACAATCGTTAAAAACTATGGACGCATGACCTTGCTCACTCCCTGCCGACTCCTGATGATGTTCACGCCGTGGCGGGGCTGAGAGAGTTGCATGCCGGAGGGAGAATAGAACTGCACTCCATCGGTGGAAGAGGCCTCCTGAGATGCAGATACAGACTGGATACCGGACGTGGCGGTCACGGCGAAGTCGGGTCCGGGGGTGAAGGGGGAGCCGTCGTAGGCCGCGTTGACGGTCTGCACGCCCCAATGGTAGATGCCCGGCGTGGTGGGATGGAATGTCCATTGTCTGACACACCCGACGCGTCCCATGCGGTTCACCTTGCGGATTCCATCGTGCTCGCCACCCACGAAGGCAGGGGTGCTGTTCAGCTGACGGCCCAGGCTGTCGGAGACGTAGAGCTCGTAAGTAAAGTTCGGGAGCACCGTCTCGGGCACTTCCCACTGGAGGAGCACCGTCCCGTCTTCCTGCACGCTGGCCGTGGGGTTGATGGGCGGCTCGGGACGCGAGGGACGGGGATAAAGATTGTAACACAGCACGCTGGTGCGGCCCTTCTGCTCGTCGGTCAGATAATTGCCGTCGGTACACAGTCCGCTTAGCAGGAAGTCCTTGCGTCCGTCGCCATTCCAGTCAGGGAAGACGATGCTGGACATGCTGGCACCGGGGATAGTGCAGGTCTTGGTGAGGCGCCCTGCACGCAGTCCGGTGGTATTCAGAAAAAGGTAGCCAGAGCTTACCTTGCCCGTGGATGTGGTACCGCCCATCAGGATGTCGTACATCCCGTCGCCATCCCAGTCGATGACTCCGGCTGCATTGTTCACACTGGTCTTTACGGCATAGCTGCTTAGGGCAATATCGCTGGTGGATGCGGCAAAAGAGGGCGTCGCCGTCTGCTGGTTGATGTAGAGGCGTTGGCGCAATGTCGTCTCGCCCGACGATGCCTCGCCTTCGCCAGAGAGGAAGATGTCAGTCCATCCGTCGCTGTTGAAGTCGGCCAGCTGCAACACGCCATTCGCCTTGCGCTTGATCTGTGCGCCGCGTTCGCCGATTCCCTGCCGGATGAAATGTCCGTGCCGGAGCGAGTCGTTGAGATAGATGTCGGTGAAGCACGTCTGGTCGGCACGTCCGTCCACCTGCGAGGCGATGACGAAGTCTTGATAACCGTCGTTGTTCAGGTCGGCAGCCTGAACCACTGCATGGCTCAACAGATAGTCCGACTCGAAGGGTTCGACGATGAAGTGTATGCCACCTTCGTCAATTCCGGCATTGTGCAGGATGACGCTGTAGCTTGTTTCTCCCTGATGCCCTGCACATACAATGTCCAGGCGTCCGTCGTTGTCAATGTCAATGACGTCCGCACTGCAGGGCCCTTTTATGTCAAAAGGGCAGCTGCTGCCGTCGGGAGAGGTGAAAACCAAGGTGGCCTCTGTGAAGTTGCCGTTGCCACGGCCCAGGAAAACGCCCTGCCGCGAGTAGTCGTCGGCATACGCCTCAACGCTGGTGTCGGTTCCGGTCTCCTCGAAAGCCACGATGTCCATGTTCCCGTCGTTGTCGAGGTCGCAGGGGATGATGGAGGGCATGTCGGCCACCCTGAACAGAGGTTGCTGGGTAGGAGGCGCCCAACGGTGACTGTTGGGACTGAAGAGTGACACGTAGGTGAGGCGGCGCTGCGTGTCCTCGTCGCCGGCCTTGCCGTTCACAATCTCGTTGCCGAAGCCCCCTGCCACGACGTCCTGATGGCCATTGTTGTTCAGATCGACGGTAGTAGCCGTTCCGCGTTCAAAACCGATGGTCTTGTCGATGCGCTCGGGATTGTATGGATGAGCCGTCAGAGTAGGACGGATAATGGGGTCGTCGGTCATCACCAGGCGGGCACCGACGAACTGCATCGTGCCGATGTACATCAGGCGACTATGGATGGTGCTGGCGGAGTTATGCGCGTGAAAAACGATGCGCAGGATACCCTCCTTGTCGGTGAAGAGGGAGTGATGGCCCGTGCCCACCAGTTCCTCACGACGACGCAGGATGGGGTTTGATGCGTATTTTGTCCATGTGCCGGTGGTCAGATTGGTGCAAGTGGCATAGCCCACGCCGTAGTCCTGGCTCTGATAGTCGTTGCCGGAATAGGTAAGGAAGTAGCGCCGGTTGTACTTCACCACATTGGGCCCCTCGTTGACACGCCCCATCTTCAGTTCCCACGACTGGGAGGCAGCGAAGCACTTCTTGAGTGTTCCGGCCACAGGCGTGATATAGTCGTCTCCCAGCCGGCACTGCCAGATACAGTTACCATCGGTGAAGCGCACGAAGAAGAGCCATGCCGTGCCGTTGTCGTCGAAGAAGACCGACGAGTCGATGCACTTCTCGCTACCCAGCAGGGAATTCATCTGATAGGTGCCCACCTGCTTGAACGGTCCCTTGGGACTGGCGGCAGTGGCGGCATAAAGATGCTCGTTGGCCGAGTAGTACATGATATAGCGGTCTCCGATGTGGTACACCTCGGGTGCCCAGAACCATTGTGTCTCTGTGGTGTTCGACTTGTTGAGAGCCTGCCCCTCGTCTTTCCACGAGCGCAGGTCGTCCGACGAATAGCAGTGTATGCCATCGCCGTCATGGGTGCCATAGGCATAATACTTCCCCCCGTCCAGCAGGATGTAGGGATCGGCCAGCGGGACCTGGCTCTTGCCTCCCTCGGCTCGGAGGGACGAGGGGGGAAGAAGCATAAGGAACAGCGCAACTGCAATCCGGATTCCACTCTGCATTCTCAACGCCATTCGCCGCATGGTCTTCTCAAGTAATACACTCTCTTTCGTTGTCATTTGCTTTTAAATATTTTATATAACATGAAACAAAGGTACGAATAAAAGAGCAATATACAAAAAAAAACGATATTTATTATTGTCGAGTTACATGGCGTGCCGCGCAGCACTTTATCACGCGTGATAAAAGAGTTTATCACACGTGATAAAGTCCCCAGGAACACGTCATGGGAAATAATGGCGTGTTAAGAGCTCCGGAAACTTAAGTTACATTAATAAAATCGAACGCCTTCCCCGTGAAGGGAAGCATGACGGCAAAGCTAAGTTCACCGAAACGCAGTCTTGAAGAAGTCCTCGATCTTGTCGTAGGGAATCAGGCCAGCCTCGTCGTCGTAGAGATCCACATGCGAAGCGCCGGGGATGATGTAGAGCTCCTTGTTTCCCTCGCGGGCACTCACGCCCTCTACATGCTGCCCAGTCATACGCTCGAAGGCATATTCGGAGAAATAGCGGCTGTGGGCCTTCTCGCCATGGACGAGCAGCACGGGGGACTCTATCTCCTGTGCCCAAGCCAGCAACGGCTGATTCAGGAACGACTGGCATCCGATGATGTTCCATCCATCGGTGGAATTGCCGCTGCGCTGATGGTAGCCGCGCGATGTCTTGTAGTAAGCATGATAGTCCTTCACGAACCAAGGGGCATCGTCGGGCAAGGGGTCCACCACTCCGCCAGCTCGCTTGTAGGTGCCGGACTTGTAGTCGGCCGTGCGCTGCGCCGCGATGGCCCTGCGCTTCTCCATGCGCTGCTCCTGAGTGTCCTCACTGCCGAAGTACCCCTCGGCATTCACCTTGCTCATATCGTACATCGTGGAGGCAACGGTGGCCTTGATGCGCGGATCGATGGCCGCAGCATTGACGGCCATACCACCAAAGCCACAAATACCGATGATGCCGATGCGGTCGGGATCGACACAGGCTTGCGTGGACAGGTAATCCACAGCGGCCAGGAAGTCCTCGGTATTGATGTCTGGCGATGCCATGCGACGAGGTTCGCCACCACTCTCGCCCGTGAACGAGGGGTCAAAGGCCAGAGCAAGGAAACCCCGCTCGGCCATGTGCTGGGCATAGAGCCCGCTCGACTGCTCCTTGACAGCTCCGAAAGGCCCGCTCACAGCGATGGCCGGCAGCCTGCCCTCGGCATTCTGCGGGATATACATGTCGGCAGCGAGTTCGATGCCATAACGGTTGTGGAAAGTGACCTTCCTGTGGTCCACACGGTCACTCTGGGGGAACGTCTTGTCCCATTCCTGAGTCAGCGTCAGTGTCGTGTTCATGTTCTCTTCATTTGATTGTTTGTCCTGCTTCCTGTCACAGCATGCATAGAGCAGACTGGCTGCAGACAGTACGGCAATAATCGTTTTCTTCATTGTCATTAGGTGTGTGTGTGAGTTTCTGACCACAAAGGTAGGCAGACTACACCAATCATATACTACATATATAGTCTGGATGTTTACCAAAAATGCAGAATGTGGTCCAGTCTGGCACTTTTCCTTACCAGATTAGCGCATTTCCGAAGAAAGTCCGTATCTTTACTCCAAAGAAAAGGCGATTTATTTATTCGAACGGCTTGCAAATCGGTATTTTTATCTATCTTTGCATCGATGAAGAAGATTCTAACCGTAGACAAGCCCAACGACTATGCCCGGCATGTGGGTGCGTCGGAGCTGCATCCGCTACTGAGTATCATCTGTTACGACGAAGTTTCGCCCGTTCATAACAGCTTGAACAACTATGGAGTGTATGGGCTGTTCATCCAACGTGAGTTTCCAAAGAACCTTAGCTACGGCACACGGGCAATGCAGGTGAGCGATGCCTCGATCATAGCAGTGGCACCAGGACAGCTGGGTGGCGGCGAGGACAACGGCGAAGAGCTCTGGCTCAGCGGATGGGCCCTGCTATGGTCGCCCGAGCTGATACACAACACCGATCTTGAGGCCCGAATGCGCGACTTCCAGTTCTTCTCCTATTTTTATACAGAATCTCTCTGTATGGAACCATCGGAATGGACTGCCATCACGCAGTTGCTCGCACAGATGCGGCAGGAACTGCAATCGAATGCCGACAGCCCCACGCTGCGCAGCATCATGCTGGCATACCTGCGCCTCATCCTCGAATACTGCAACCGCATCTATCTGCGCCAGCTCTCCGAGGAGGCCAGAGACACGACGGACATACTGAAACGTTTCCATGCCTTGCTCGAACAGTATTATTTCGAGGGCAAACAGCATCAGATGGGGCTGCCCACCGTGGCCTATTGCGCACGGGAACTGGCCTATTCGCCGCACTATTTCGGAGACCTGTTCCGTAAGGGCACCGGCACCACTGCCATCCATTACATTCACACCTATGTCATCAACATCGGCAAGAGCCTGTTGATGCAGGGGTATAATGTCAGCGAAGCCTCTCGCCTGCTGGGCTTCGAGTTTCCTCACCACTTCACCCGGCTGTTCAAGAAAATAGCAGGCATCACACCGAGTCAGTTCTCCGGGAGGACTGGTCCCCGACCAGCCTTAGAGGAGAAGTGCTAAATCCGCCGCAGAGTACCACACGGACTGTAAAGACACCGCCCACGATACTAAGGAGTGTGCTCCGTCGAGACACGATGCAGCACCACGACCCGACGCCCCCCCCGAATACGAGAAGAGGATGTGTCAGCCTGACACATCCTCGATAAGAATACGGAGCGGGCCGCGATACGATACGAAGCCCGGCGGTGTCATTACTCGGTGATGGGCCAGCCGGCTGCGCGGGTCATAATCTTGGGAATATCTGTATTGTCGATACGGCCATGAATACCATCGGCACCAACACCGACGGCAAAGCAGGGCACGTAGCTGTTTGTATGGCTTCCCGTACCCCAACCGATGCGGGCGCACTCGTTAATGACGGTCTTCACGGTCTGTGCCAGCTCGTTGTCTCGCTGATAGAGACTTTGCGTGTCCTGTCCCTTGCCGGCCATAATGTTGTTGAATGCATTTTCGATGCGCTTCGTCTGCTCCTCGTTGACGGGCACTTTGTCCCAGAAGCCGAAGTTTTCAGCAAGGAAAACCTTGACGAGATCCCAATTATATTTGTCGCCATGCTTCTCGTGGAGTGCATGGAGTTCGCGACCCAGCTTGCCGATGCTCATGCGCTGGTGGGCTACGACGTCAAGGTGCAGGTTGTACGATCCGCGACCGGGGACGATACCGCCCGTGTCATGGTCGGCCGTCACGACGATAAGCGTCTCGTCGGGGTGTTGCTGGTAGAACTCATAAGCCACCTTCACGGCATCGTCCATGTCGATGAGCTCAGAGATGAAGGTGAGTTCGTTCGAGTGGTCGACGTAGTCAATCTTTCCTCCCTCGATCATGAAGAAGAAGCCATCCTTCTGACCCTGCTTCGACATTAGATAATGAATGCCCGCGCGCGTGATGTCGCAGAGCGAGAGATCATCCTTCGTGCGGTCGATGGCGTAGGGGATGCTTCCACGGTCGCGTTTGCTGGCCTCTTCGGGCTGCAGCAGAATCATCTTCTGCGACTTCTTGTTCTTCTTCTGATAGTCTTTGTAGCCGCGTGCGATAGTGAAGCCGTTGTCTTTGGCCTGCTGGTAGAGGTCGGGGCCACCCTCGGTCGGGTTGTTGGGCTTCGAGAAGTCGGATCCGGCGAAGAAGTCGAACTCGCTCTTCGTCAGCTGCGTACCAATCTCATAGTTCATGCTGCGACTGGCCACATGGGCGTAGAACGCGGCCGGAGTGGCATGGTCCACGGTGACGCTGGTGGCAATGCCCACAGCAGCACCCGAGGCATGCGCCCAGTCGGCGATGCTCGTAATGGGGGTCACCAAATCCTTCAGCACGCCCTCTGCGCCATTCTTCGTCTTATGTCCGCAGGCCAATGCCGTACCGGCAGCCGACGAATCGGTGATGCCGTTCGTGGCGCTGTATGTGGTAACATAGGCCGAATAGGGGAAACTGGGGAAGCACAATTCCTTGATGCCGATACGGCCCTCGACGGCAGCCAGATATGTTTCAGCTGTGTACACCTGGTTGACACCCATGCCGTCACCGATAAAAAAGAATACATACTTTGCACGGCCTTCGGCCATCACACAGAGAGCCACACAAAGCAGGCTCACGATAGAAAAGAAACGTTTCATCATAGGAAAATACTGTAATCTAATGAATTTTCCTGCAAAGGTAGCGAAATATTTCCAAATACCCGATGACGCGGCAAACTTTTCTTATCTCCTAACGTTTCATCACCTTATACGAGCGGCGACCGTCCTTCACCACATAGGTGCCGGCGGGAAGTACGGAGAGGTCCACCCGTGTGCCCTCTCTGCGGGCAGCAAGGCGTAACACCTGGCGACCCTGCAGGTCGTAAATGGCGACATCGCCCTCTCCGTCCTTCACAAGGAGCTGCTCCACACGGGTCACGCCGTCCTCCATCGTGATCTTCTCTATCTCGCTGAAGGGGAACTCCACGGTGAGCGAGTCACTGGTCACTGCCAGTGTTTCGCCCGTGGGGAATGTCACCTTGGGATCTTGGGCAAAGGTGAACACCACCACACCGCTGGTGGTCGTATAGATATTCAGCTGCTGCTGTGCCCGGGCACTGAGACCGAGGCACAGCAGGATTGCCATCATGAGATTCCTTACCATAGTTCGTGCATGTTAGATTCGTTGACAATACGGTTCAGCAGTCGCGGCGATACACCCAAGTCGTCAGCACGGCGGATGAATGCAGGCGGCGTGTAGGGCGACAGGTCGGAGCGCAGGTAGGGAGCGGCAGCACCCGGATAGACGATGCGAGCATCAATGGTCTGCACGGTGGTACGCTCATCGGGAATGGCCAGCAAGCCGTCCACCGACTCGACGCCCCAGGGATTACGCATGTAGAAGATGACGTCGTCCCTGTCCGAAAGCATGTAGGTGAAGGCATGGCCGGTGACCGTCTTGAGCACTCCGCAAGGGATATCGCCCACATTGAAGCCTCCCACGCAGATCATGCCCTCGCCCAGGCAGTGTTCGATGGCCAGTTTCAGCTCGGAGGTGTACAGCGAGTTGGGCGAGAAGGCAAAGCTGTCGCCGCAGCCCGTAAAGAGCGGTGCTACATGCTCGGTACCGATACCCTCGATTCCGTTGGTCTGATAGATCTTCATATACTTCATCATCGCCTTTTCCAGGATAGTAGCCCATGTGACGGCATTGTTCTTGCCAGTCACCTGCCCGATGTTGCCGTTGGCATCGCAGAGAATCTTGTTGCTGACGCAGACCTCTACGGGATTGCCCTGCGGGTCGTACATGGTCACGGTGTAGGTATTGTTCCCGTTGTTCTTGATAATCTGCTTGATGAACTCGGGGTAGAGGTAGGACATGGAGGCAAAGACAGCACAGGCACAGCAGTCGCCGATGGCGTGCTGGTTCACATCGGCCGGCACCGGATTGGTATAGGGATAGAGTTTCACCGTCTTGGCCACCCAGCGTGTCAGTCCAGCCACAGCGTCGGGTTCGTTGGCGGCATTGGCCAGCCAGGTGCGGTCGGCATCCGTGGTCTGATGCTTTCCCTCGAAGTGTTTGCCCATCGGCGTAATCGTAGAGTTGGACTTGCCCGAGGCATACTTCAATATGGTAGAGATGTTCGCGGTCTCCTTGTGCGACGGCGGGTCGAGCTCTACACGTGAATTGGCTGCCTCTGCCTGTGTGGGGAAGAAATAGCGGTAGGACGTGCCGTCCTGCAGGATGAGCATTTTCTCGGTGTTGCGCGTAATCATCCAGCGCAGAGTGCCCGTCGTGCCATTGCGTCCCATGGCAATGAAATAATTGTTCTTCGGGAAGAAGCGCAGCGAGTATGTGTCCACCTTGTCTGCCTTCCTGCCTCCCCAGAAGAGTTCCGTGCCGGCAAAGGTCATGTACTCAGTGCCGTCATAGTGAGTGACACTGGTGCCGTTCTTGTAATATCCCAGGTACCAGGTGCCGAAGATGAGCGTATTCTCCTCGGTAACGGTAGTAATGCTCTCCACCTTCGCAGAGGGGATGACGACGACTTTTCCGTCGGTCTGATGTACCACAAGGCCCTGGGCACCAAGTTGCAACGTGCAGATTGCCAGCAAGGCAATGCTCATGAGTAGTTTATTCTTCATTTCTCTTTTTTGAATGATTATACGTTCCTTTTTCCACCATCTCTTGTTTCATGCCACAAAGATATACGTTTTTCTCCTATAAACAAGGCATAGCGTGTAAAATCTTTTTAGGCAGACACTAATGAGCGCCGTAAACCTCGATGTCGGCGATACGCACATAGCCGTCGGTCCCTCCGTGGGTAACACTCACTCGCACATATCGTGCCTCGACGGGAGTAATGGTAACATCGGTCACAGGCGAAAGGTTGTCCGTGTGAGTACCTACCGTGGTCCAGGTCTCGCCGTCGAGACTCGTCTCGACCACAAAGGCGCGGCTGTTGAGTTCAGGATCCAGTCCGGCAGCCTCAGCATGGCGCACCACGTAGCGGCTGATCTGGAAGGGCTCCTTGAAGTCCAGCTGTACCCAGCCTTCTCCATCGGAGGTCTTGGATATCCATATATATCCCTCCGAGGGTGATCCGTCGGCTGCATACTTGACATTTGTTTTAGTCGGAGACGAAGTGATCTCCATATCCTGCAGCAGGGTGATGTTGAACGGCAGGTGGCGTGCCTCGTTGTAGTAACTGAACCAGTGGTCGGCACGGACGATGCTGACATTGCCTGGCGAGAGCGCGTCGAGCTTGTCTTTCAGGGCGACGAGTTTGTCGGGACCCAGGTTCCAGACGTCGGCCTGCCCGGTGACGAACATCGGTGCCGAACCCTTAAAGTTCTTGATGTCGCGGTTGAAGAACTCAGCCATCTCGTCCACGCTGCCGCGATAGCAAGGATACTGAGGTGCGATGGGCAGCCAACCGGACTGCACCGCGTAGGCCAATCTGCCTGACTGCCTTTCATAGTCGTTGATGGTAAGTCCGTAGAGGTAGGGACAATTGTCGGCAAAAGCTTTGCGCTGAGTCGCGCTAAGATTGTCCCAGATAGTGATGACTCGCAGGCCGCTCTTCTCGATACAGCGTTGGGTGAGTTTGATATAAGGAATAAGCTTCGGACCACTCGACAAGTAGTATTCTCCGCTACCGCTGCCCAGCCCATTGAATGGCATCGCATAGCCCACGCCCGAGGGACCGCTGACGAAGCAGTCGTTGGTCGTAGCCTTTCGGTAATAGTAGTTCAGCATCATGGGCGCGATGTCGGCCAAGGCCGGACTGATGGTCCAGTTCAGGGCCATCTTGCCGCGGGCACCCTGCTCGAAGATTTTAGCCATAGCGTGCTGGCAGTACTGAATATTGTCACCATCGCTGATATAGACGGCTGCATACACCTTGTTCTCCAGCTTCGGACGCTTGGGCACAGGGGATATCTTGACGGGATTGTTGACAGCTGTATAGACTGTGGCATTCTCGAAAAAGTCGGCCGGCACGGTCGAGAGGCCGTACTTGGTGGCTTCGCCCACGCCAGAGCGTTCCTCGGGATACCATCCCAGAACGATGTCGCGGCCGGGTGTCATGTCCCTGAGCATCTTGTCGAGCAGGGCACGTTCGTTTGTGGTGCGAGGGTCGAGCCAGACACAGGCCGAGCCGCAGGCGGCACCGATGTCGTGCACGTAGGGTATGTTGGGGCGTTCGCTGATGAGCAGTCGATGGCTGCAGCGGCTCCAGTAGTTGTTATAGAGGTATGTATAGACGCCCACTGCGTTGGAATATGTGAGCTGCGTAAGGTCTTCCACAACAGGAAAGTCCATGCCATTGGCCACCAGCTTGTCGCGTATCTCAGCAGTCACGGGGAGCAGGCGATCCAGTCCGGCGACGGTGACAGCAAGGTTGGAGTAATGGTTGCTACGCTCGTTGCTGTAGAGGACCAGGCCTTTGATTTCATCCTTGTACAGCTTCACCAGATTATAAGGTGCAGACGAGGAGATGACAATGGTCCTGAGACCGTGAGCCGTGGGCCAGGTGCTCTGGGGTTCCTCGTTGTGGTTATAGAGCAGGATGCGGGGGCGGGAGCGATTGACGATTCCCTGCAACGTGCAGAACATGACACGCTCTTCATCGCTGAGCTTTGCGGCGTTCATATCCAGCGTCCTCACTGAGGCGAGTGGAGCTGGGAAGACGGGCAGAAGACGGTCTTCGGGCCAGCATACATCATGGGCTTCGAGTATGCGCAGGCCGGCACTGTTAAGGTTGTACACCGTATCAGCAAAGGTGATCTTCGCAACTTCGCTCACGTCGGTACGCACGACTGCGCCATTGACAAGCTTCGTGAGCATCGTAGTGGATTGCTGGGCTGTGACGGACACAGCTCCCATGAGGGCAATGGCCAGCAGAAATATTTTCTTCATGTCGGAATAGTCTGATAGATGGGAAGATTATAACTGTATCTTGGTAGAGAGCGTACCTACCTTCACAATGTAGATGCCCGTGCCCAGTGTCTCTCGGGTCAGTCGCAGTTCGCCGTTCTGGACAGCAGGGGTGGGCAGTTGGCGTCCGTCGAGAGAATATACTCGGGGCTTCGTTCCCTTGGGGATACCGCGAAGCAATGCACCGCCCTTCTGCAAGACGAAGTCTGGGCCTTTCAGTTCGCTGACCGACGAGCCAGATGCATCGCCGAACAGAATCTCCGCGATGTCCGTTATCTCCACCGCCACGGCATCCGACGCACTCTGCTTCACGACCAGCTTGCCGTTGGAAACCGTCACCACAGGATTTGCCTCGAAGAGCACGGCAATCGTCTCGCCGCCCAATGTCTTCACCAGCAGGCCCCGACCGCCCTCATCCACCGTGAGGAAGTTTATCTGTTTCAGGTCGGCCACGCGCACCTGGGTGCTTGTCCCATCCGCCTTCTGGATGTTCATCACCTTTTCCTGGGCCCTGACTGACAGGCCACTGAGGAATAGAATCGTTACAACAAAAAAATGTCTCATTATAAGATAATACCTAACAACCTTAATTCCACAATTCCTAAATATTCATCCCGCCTTGAGAATCTGAGCAACACGCGTGACGCAGGAACCTTGCATATCAAGAATATCCTCGCCACCTGAATTACACCCAAAGACGGATAAAACACCTGAAAGACACGGCAAAGGTACAAATAAACGGGAGCACCGCAAAGAAAAAAGAAGACTTTTTATATTGTCTCAGGCGGGAATCAGTCCCTGGGCCTGCATTTCGCGGACGGTGGCCTCCAGTTCCTCGTACCACGCCTCGCCGAACCGTTCGATGAGCGGCCCACGCAGGAAACGGTAAAGGGGAAGTTTCAGCTCCGTGCCGAGACGCACTGCGTCGCGGCAGACATCCCACCGATGATAGGAAAGACCCGTGTAGGCTCCGAGCCGCTTCTCGCGAATGGGATAGAGCGAGCAGCTGATGGGTTTCTTCCAGCGGGTACGCCCCTCACGGAAGAGACATTCGAGGGCACACAGACTGCAGCCTCCATGTTGCTCGTCCCTGGCCACAAAGACACAGTCACGGCCGCCCACGATACTCGTCACGAGGTCGCCCTCGCGGTCCACATAGCTCACACCCTGGCGGTCGATGATGCTCTGTGCCTGTGCCGTCAGCCGGGGCCATACGTCATCGAGGCACTCCTCTATCCGGCCTATCTCGTCCAGGGTGACGGGTGCTCCGGCATCGCCTTCCACACAGCAACGCCCGTGGCAGGCCGAGAGGTCGCAGCAGAAGCACTCGGTCAGAATGTCGGTGTGCACCACGACATCGCCCACCATGAGCATGCTACCAAGTGATGGGTTCGAAGCCATGCTGCGTGAGATACTGGTTACAAAGGTTGAAGTGATTGTTGCCGAAGAAACCACGATAGGCACTCAGGGGGCTCGGGTGAGCACTCTGCAGGACGAGATGCCGGCTGCGGTCGATGAGCGCCGCTTTCTTGCCAGCCGGCGCTCCCCAGAGCAAGAAGACAAGATGCTCCCGCTCTGCGGAGAGCAGACGGATGACGGCATCGGTAAACGTCTCCCAACCATGACCACTGTGGCTGAACGCCTGATGTGCACGTACGCTGAGGCATGTGTTCAGCAGAAACACGCCTTGCCGGGCCCAGCGTGTGAGATTACCGCTCGCGGGGACAGGCGAGCCCGTCTCAGCCTCAATCTCCTTGAAGATATTCTGGAGCGAAGGGGGAAACTGCACTCCGTCGTTTACCGAGAAGCACAAGCCATGTGCCTGCCCAGGACCATGATAAGGATCCTGCCCCAGGATGACCACACGCACTTGCTCAAAGGGAGTCTGATTGAACGCATTGAAGATAAGGGAGCCAGGGGGATAGCACGTCCCCTGACTGTACTCCTGCCGGACGAAACCGACCAGTTGAGCGAAGTAAGGCTGGTCGAACTCGCCCTGGAGCCGCCTCCCCCAGTTCTCTTCAATACGTACGTTCATCGGACGTGGCTATCATTCACTGATCAGACACTTGCCCGTCATTTCAGCCGGCTGCTCCAGTCCCATGATATGCAGGATGCTGGGGGCCACATCGGCCAGGACACCGTTCTCCACCCGTGCATTGCGGTTCTCGGTCACGTAGATGAAGGGGACGGGATTCAGCGAGTGGGCCGTATTCGGCGTACCGTCGGGATTCAGGGCATTGTCGGCATTGCCATGGTCGGCAATGATGAGGGTTTCATAGCCCACGCTCTTGGCGGCCTCCACCACGTCGTGTACACAGCTGTCCACGGCCACCACAGCCTTTTCGATGGCTTCATAGACGCCAGTGTGTCCCACCATGTCGCCATTGGCAAAGTTCACCACGATGAAGTCATACTTGTCCTCGCGGATGGCTGCCACCAGCTTGTCCTTCACCAGGAAGGCACTCATCTCGGGCTGCAGGTCGTAAGTGGCCACCTTGGGGCTGGCCACCAGGATGCGATCCTCGCCCTCGTAAGGCATCTCACGGCCGCCGTTGAAGAAGAAAGTCACGTGGGCATACTTCTCCGTCTCGGCAGTGTGCAGTTGCTTGAGGCCGCGTGCGCTGAGGTACTCGCCCAGAGTGTTCATTACGTTCTCCTTCGGGAAGAGGATGTGCACACCCGTAAACGAGGCGTCGTACGGCGTCATGCAGTAATATTGCAGGCCGGGAATCGTGTGCATTCCCTGCTCGGGCATATCCTGCTGGGTGAGCACGATGGTCAGTTCCTTGGCACGGTCATTGCGGTAGTTGAAGAAAATGACCACGTCGCCTTCCTTGATGGTACCGTCGATAGCCGAGTTGTTGATGGGCTTCACGAACTCGTCGGTCACGCCCTCGTCATAGCTTTCCTGCATGGCCTCCACCATGTCTGTAGCCTGATGTCCCTCGCCGCTGATAAGCAGGTCGTAAGCTATCTTGACGCGCTCCCAGCGCTTGTCGCGGTCCATGGCATAGAAGCGGCCCACGATGCTGGCTATGGCAGCGCCCGGCACCTGGGCACACTTGTCGGTCACCTGCTGGATGAATCCCTTGCCACTCTTGGGGTCCGTGTCGCGACCGTCCATGAAGCAGTGGACATAGGTATGGGCGATGCCATACTCGCCAGAGATTTCTATCAGCTTGAAGAGGTGCTCGAGGCTGCTGTGTACGCCGCCGTTGCTGGTCAGTCCCATCAGGTGGACATTCTTGCCGTTTACCTTGGCATACTCGTATGCCGACACCACTTCGGGGTTCTTCATGATGCTGCCATCGGCACAGGCGCGGTTGATCTTCACCAGGTCCTGATACACAATACGTCCGGCACCGATGTTGAGGTGACCCACCTCCGAGTTGCCCATCTGTCCGTCGGGCAGTCCCACATTCTCGCCGCATGCGAGGAGCTGAGAGCAGGGATAGGTGCTCTGTAGCATATCCATGTAGGGAGTGGGAGTGTTGAAGATTACGTCGCCTTTACCGTGGTTGCCGATGCCCCATCCGTCGAGGATCATCAGCAGAGCTTTCTTTGCCATTTCTTTATCTGTTTTTAATTGTACTTTACCTTAATTATATACGCACGCGCGCGACCTTCCACACCCCCAGAGGGGAGGCGAGAGGGCCATGCACTCTGCTTTGCGCCTGCAAAGGTACGAATAAACGAGGGCAATGCAAAAAGAAAGACGAAGTTTTTCATTTTTGCATTGCCGAGTGCAAGTATCTTCGACGAAGTCAAAGGTACGAAAATTCCGATTAAGTGAGTGCAAAGAGAATGTATTCTTTTTGCCGAACGTGAGGATTTTATTTCGCACGGCTCTGTCGCTTAGCCTTTTCGTACGAAGAATAAGCGAGAGCCGGACGAAGGAGACGAAGGCAGAGCACCACGGGGAATTTTCTCACGCGCGGGAAAAGGCGATGCAGCGTGCTCCGTCCAGCTTTCTCACACGTGGGAAAACAGGACGGAGCGTACGCCCCGCGACGTCAGCGAACGTAGAGTTTGCGGCTGCCAGCACGTGTTTTCACCACATAGAAGCCCGAGGGGACGTGCAGGACATCGACCGTATGGCCCATCAGCCGCCCATCCAGCGTATAGACCTCAGCCTTGCCGCCCACGACACGGATGCATCCACGCGCCGCAAAGACCTGCGGGAGGGCGCCGACAGCAGGAGCCACTACCGCAGCACCCTCGTCCAGCAGCTCGTACACTGCCATATTGCCTGGCTCGAGCTTATAGCTCTCTATCAAGACATCTTCCTTCTCGCCCGTCTCCAGGATACGCTTCATGCGGTCGGCACGGGCGGTGAGGGTCACATTCTTTGCCTCCGTCACAGAGTGGTTCACCAGCACGAGATAACGTTTGTCGCCATTCTCGAGTTCGGATACCAGCAGTCCCTGTTCGCAACGCAGGCGGCGCAGTTCGTCGGGGAGGCGGCGAAGGGTGGCACACCCCGTGGGCACATTGGCGGTGAAACCCACTTGCTTCACCTTGGCACCGAGGAACACCCATGAGAGATTCTGCACCACGCCGTTCACCTGCTGTATGAGGTAATAGACATCGGTGCGCTGCCCGTTCTCGTCGATAGGCGCATTGTGGAAGTCCCACTGTGTACCGAGCGGTGTCCAGTAGGTGAAGTACTGGATGCCCTGAGCACCAAAGGCCAGGTTGCTATATATTTGCAGGCGCAGGTGGGCCAGCGTAGGCACGGGATACGAGCCGTGGGCCGTGGCCAGTGCAAAACCCCAGAAGGGCCACCCCATGCGTTCGGCCTCCTCATGGACAATCTGCAGATTCTCGTAGAAGCCACTGCGCAGCTTTACCGTGTTGCCCGATGTCCTGACGGGATAATTATCAAAGGAGAGCAGGCCGGGATTGACAATCTCGATGTACTTCTGCACATAGTCGCGATAGTCCTCGGCGCCGACGTCGGCCATATTGGCATAGTTCGGGAGCAGATTGCCATATACAAGCTTCGTGTCGTCGTACTTCCGTATGGCGGCACACGTCTGCCCGTAGGCCTCCATGCCGGCCACGTTGGGTTCGTCACCGATGAAATAGCCGCACACCAGCGGCTGGCGGCGCAGGTAGCCGATGGCGGTCTGCGGGTCCGATTTAATCTCGCCACACGTGGCCAGGAGGTACACGCCCGTACCTTCCATGGCCGTGAGCGCACGGCGCACCTGGGAGAGCGTCGAGAAGTGGGGGAAGGTGATGTTGAAACCGGCCTCGGCCAGCTCGCGATATCGCTCGGGGGTCTGCTCCTCATCGGGCAGGATGCTGAACCATGCCAGGATGGGGAACTCGTCGCCTGTCGGATTGGAATACGTGAAAGCGGCACACGGGGAGGCTTTCACACACAAGAGCAGCACGATGGCTGCCACGCGCCTCAGAATGTTTCTCTTCTTCATAATGTGTTATTTGTTGTCTTTCGATTCTCGAAGATGGAAAGGGGGATTTACGGATTCATCTGCTGCTGAAACTGTCGGGGCGTAATGCCGCAGAAGCGACGGAAGAACTGATGGAAATAGGTGACGGAGTCGAAGCCCATCCGGAAGGCAACTTCCTTGCACGACAATTTTTGCCCGAGCAACAGTTCCTTGCACAAGGCCAGCTTCAGACGGAGGAAATAATCGCCGGGCGTGAAGCCCGTGTAGTCCTTGAACTCCTTGCGGAACTTGGAGTAGCCCATTCCCACATGAGCGGCCACGTCCTCCATTCGGAGCACTTCACTGGCATGCTCGTTCATGAACTGCTTAGCCTGAATGATTTGGCACAGCGTAGTGTCGTTCAGTCCGGAGGGCTGCTTGCTTATGGAATAGATACTGCTCAGAAGGAAGAATACATAACCGGAGAGTTGCTGCTGATAGGCTGGAGGCTGGCTTATGGCCACCTTGCACGCTTGGTCGAATGCATCCATCAGCTGCTCGTTGACACCCACATGAATCACGGGCGACTCGCGCGGGAAGAACTGCTGACCGGCGAGGTAATCGACAAGCTGGCCTGTAAAGCCCATCCATGCCTCGGTCCAGCCCGTCTCGATATTCGCCGAATAATTGTGCCACTCGCCCGGGAAGAGCAGGAACACATCGCCCCCATGAATCTCGGTCCGCTTGCAGTGGCGCGTCTCGAGCCAGCCGCTGCCCTTGGTGATATAGACCAGCATGTACTCGTTCAGCACGCGCCCATGTTCATAGGTAAAGTAGTAGTTCTGCGGATGCTCGCCATAGGGGTAAGGAGTCCCCGCTTCGCCCTCCTGCATGCCCACGGTCGTAGTGACGAGTCCCCAGCGTTCGTCCACTTCCTGCGGTATCAAGTACTTGATGTTTGCCATCTCTGCAGTTTTTCTCCGCAAATGTAATATTATTTATTGGAATACGGAAACATTTCTTATTGTATATTTTGCCCTGCATGCCAAAAAACTACATTATTATGTCACTTATTGTAGGCGACATATCGGGCGAAACATCGAACTTTGCCACTGAGAACGAGGCATAAATGCCTGAAATGACAATGTATTCACAAAAAAGAACACGACGATGAAAAAAGGAATGTTTATCGGCATCATGATGGCCACAATGCTGCACTTGCCACTCTGCAGCCGTGCAGAAGCCACTTATACGACGATGGACTTCAGCCTGCCCGGCATGAAGTGGCGCCCCATCCCCCTGTGGTTCTGGAACAACACGACGGTTGAAGGGAACCAGCTGGAGACGCAGCTGGAACACATGGTCGCTACAGACTACTACGGCGGATGTGCCATCCTGCCCTTCGGCGAAGGCTTCCGCCCCGGCTACCTGTCACCCGAATACTTTACGCTCTATGGCCGTGCCATCGAGAAGGCCCGTTCGCTGGGAGCCTTCATGTCGGTGTACGATGAGTATGGCTTCCCCAGCGGGAGCATGGGCGCCATCAACGGCTCCGGCGTAACGACGTTCAAGAACAATCACCCCGAGGCTACGGTTAAACGACTGGACAAGTCGGAGTTCACCGTCACGGGAGAGACCGCCATATCACGCAAACTCACGGTGAAGGGACAGGTAATGAGCCTGGTGGCGTGGAACAGGACGACGAATGAAATAATCAACCTGCGCGAGCATCTCAACGAGGCGAACCAACTCACATGGACGGCTCCCGAAGGCCGCTGGCAGGTGATGCTCTTCCAGTGTGTGACGGACGGAGACCCTAACGTGGACTACCTCTCCTCCGAGGCCGTCAGCCTCTTCATTCAGGACACGCACGGGGCATACTACAAGCATTTCCCCGATGCCTTCGGGCAGACCGTGATATCGACCTTCTTCGACGAGCCCACGATGTATCGTGCACAAGGCCGCATGTGGACAGGCGACTTCAACGCAAAGTTCGAGGCACAGTATGGTTTCTCGCCCGAGACGCTCTACCCCGCCCTCTGGTACGACATTGGCCCCACCACCGCAGCCGCTCGCAACATGCTCTTCGCCATGCGGTCTGAACTGTATGCACGCGGTTTCATGGGCACCATCAGCACGTGGGCAGACGAGCACAACATCTTGGCCACAGGCCATCAGGACCAAGAGGAAATCCCGAACCCGACCAGTGTGGCAGGCGACCTAATGAAGGTGGGCAAGTACCTGAGCATGCCAGGCATCGACAAGATAGGCGGCGGACGGCCCACAGAGAACTTCTACAAGGTGGTATCCTCGTCGGCCAACAACTGGGACAAGGCATACGTCATGTCCGAGACCTACGGGGCAATGGGCAACATACCGATGGAGACCCTGTACCAGGTGGCCATCGAGCAATACACCAAAGGCATCAACCATCTGATACCGCACGCCGTGTGGTACAACGACGCAAACGTCACCTTCCTGCCCGAGCTCTCGTGGCGCAACACGCTTTACAACAAGAACCTGCCACGCTTCAACCGCTTCCTCTCCCGCCTGAACTATCTGCTGGCTCGCCCGGGACAGCATGTGGCCGACGTAGCCATGCTCTACCCCATCCAGACGCAATATGCAGGACACCATCTGGACGGAGCAAAGGGCTACTACGAGGGCGGCGTGGACGTGCCGGGAACGGACTATCCCGAAGTGTCGCGCCTGCTGACAGACGAACTGGGAGTGGACTTCACCTACCTGCATCCCGAAGTGATCGACGACCGATGCCGCGTGGCAGAGGGACGGCTGCTGATGGAAAACGAGGTGAACAGCGAACGCTTCTCCACCCTGATTCTCCCTGGCGTGAAGACCATCTCGACGACCAACATGAAGAAAATCGAACAGGCATGGGCCGCCGGGGCAGATATTATCTTCACCACCCAGAAGCCCTCAGAATCGGCCGACCCCGAGGGGAACGACGAGGTACAGGCTATCATGGCTCGCATGCAGGAGGGGGCCGAGGGAGCAGGACGAGTAATCTTCGTAGAGAAACCCACTGCCGAGACACTGCGCGAGGCCCTGTCACAGGGTGGGAAGACACCCGACATAGCCTTCCAGGGCGGCAAGCACCCCTTCAACTATATCCATAAGATAATCGAGGGACACAGTGTCTATTACTTCGGCAACATCGATGCCTCGAGTGCCGAGAACACCATACTCATAGGCACACCGATGGAGGCTGCCAGCCTGATGAACCCCCACACGGGCGAATGCCAAGCGGCCAACCTGACCACGACAGCCGACGGCCGACAGCAACTCACACTCAGCCTGCGCCCCAACCAGTCGATGTTCCTCGTGGACGATGCGTTGATTGAGCAGAACGGAGGACAGCCCGAGCAGGAAGAAGTACGCATGTCCTACACCATCGAGGCACGCGTCCTCATCGAGAAACTCTCGGGAAGCATCTGCTTCGCAGCATCCGACGAGCGGAACTACTACATGTGGCAGTTCAATGTTTCACAACCCGCCACTCCCAAACTGCGCCCACACCGCTGGGCTGGCGGAGGCGCGTCGGTGCTTGACGAGGTGAACCTGCTGGGCGATGTTCGCATTCAGCGCAACCGAGCCTTCGACGTCCGCCTTGAGATTGAAAACGAGCAGTACGTCAAGACATACATTAACAATATTCTGGTGGACGAGCGTTCCGGCGACTTCACCTATGGGAAGTTCGGGTTCCGACAGGCACACGACGACACATACAGCTCAGAGGAGACGGCACGCTTCGATGACGTCCGAGTGACACGAGCCGACGGGCGCGTACTCTTCTACAACGACTTTTCGAGCCAGAATCCCTTCACTGCCGGAACGGTAATGGGCGGTTGGCTTCGCGTACAGGGCAACATGTCGCGCGACATCCTGGCATGGGTGAAGGAGCTGCCCGACGGCATAGCCAACATCACGGTGCCCCTTCGTCCCGCTCCGTCGCCACGGATGTGGAACCTCGCAGGAATGCAGCTCACGACTGCCCCCCACGCGATGGTTTACATCCAGAACGGGCGCAAGATGCTGAAGCATTGACTCGAGTAGCCATACGGACAAGACAAAGAGAATGGGGTGGAAAGGCTGCGAGCCTCTCCACCCCATTCTCTTTCCGACATATCTGCAGAAGACGTTACTTCACGAAGTCGGCTGCCAGCAGATAGTTGGCACTCTCCTCCATGCGCTGCATCTGCTTGCCGCTACGCGTATCCTCAATCTCCACGAAGAACGTATTATGCCCATTGGCATTGAAGTTCTTGAAGATCTGCTCGAAGTTCATCATTCCTGACTGGCCCAGGACGAGGCGGTCCTTGATGTGCAGCAGCTGGATGCGGTCCTTGTACTTGTTAATCCACTCCACGGGATCCTGCTGTCCCATCACGGTCCAATAGACATCCAGCTCGATGGCCACCAGCGACGGGTCGGTCTCCGTAATGAAGATTTCCTCGATAAAGCGGTCGGGACTACCCTCACCCTTCACCTTGTTGAACTCGCGATTGTGGTTATGATAGCCCCACTTCAGGCCGGCCTTCTTGGCCACCTCGCCTGCAGCGTTGAACACATCGGCCACCCGCTTGGCGTCGTCGATGGTGTCGATGCGCGGCAGACCAGGCTGCACGATATACTGCATTCCGAACGGAGCGTGCTCGTCAATCTGCTTCTTCCAGAAATCGACGATCATCTGCTTGTTCGAGCTCGAGTATTTCTCGCCGTTGGTATTGGGGTTCAGGTGAGTGCTGACAACCTTGATACCGGCGTCAGCAGCCATCTTCTGGAGCTCGCTGGCCGAGTGGCCTTCGAATCCGGCCAGTTCCACATAGGTGTAGCCCATGTCGTGCAGGCGCTTCAATCCTGCTGCGGTATTGTCGCCAGCCAGCTCCGGACCGAGCGAATAGGCCTGGAAGCCAATCTGCTTCTTGCCGGGCTTTGCCTTCTTAGATTTCTTTGCCATTGCCACTTCGGGCATCATCGTTGCGCCCAGCGTAAGGAGGCCGGCGCTCTTGAGAAAATCTCTTCTGTCTAACATAGTTTTATGGGTTTAATGAGTTAATGGTTTTTTATGGGTTATTTGCCAAATAGTTCGTCGAGCAGGGTATAGAAGGCGGGGTCCTCGCCCACGATTGTCTTCACGATCTTACCCTCCGGGTCGAGGATAATCTTCGTGGGGAATCCCTGGATGCCGTACTGAGCAAGCAGGTCGCTGTCCTCGGGATTGTAAACATGCAGCCAAGGGAGATCGTGCTCCTTGACAGCACCGCGCCAGGCCTCATCCGAGTCGCTGCAGTCGATGCCCAGTATCTCGAACTTGCCCTTATATTTATTATAGTACTCCTTCATCTCGGGGAAGCCCTTGATGCACCATCCGCACCACGAGCCCCAGAAGTCCAGGATAACATACTTGCCCCTGAGCGAGGAGAGCGAGAGGGCATTGCCCTGGAGGTCGTTGAGTGTGAAGTCGGGCACCTCGCGGCCTTCTGCCTGCAAAGCCTGTGCCTGCGACTCGCTCTCGGCCTGTGCCTTCACGGAGGCAATCTGCTCTTCTAAGTACGGCTTCATGCGTCCGTTCTTCACCTTATCGGAGAGCAGGGATAGGAAGGAATCCAGGCTGTCGGGAGCCACATAACCCACGATGGAGATGAGCGAGAGGGCCGCTTCGCTGTTGGGGTTCTCTTTGACGTGGTTCATGATGAGTTCCACCACATTGTCCTGAGTGGCATCCTTCAGCATCTTCTGCTGGGCATCGAAGTCCTTGAAGAACTTGGATCCGGTGATGGTATAGTCGCCCATCATGTCACCGCTCACCTCTGCCTTCTCACCGGGGACGGCCAGCAGGACGATGGCTGCCGTCTCGGGACGCACGATGTAAAGCGTCTGCACCTTCTCCACCTTGGTCTGATAGGTGAACTTACCCTCCTTCACGGTAATGGTATCGGGAGCCTCGTCGGCCTTAAAGACAAGCAGGGTGTCGCCCGTGTTCGTCAGGTTGCCCGTGACGGTGAGTTTGTCGTTCTTGCACGAAGCCAGCGCAGCCACAGCCAACGTCAGCAGGCCTGCACGCTGCATTACTCTTTTCAGATGTTTCATTTTTCTGTCGTATTTGAGTGGTTAATAGTATTTCCTGAGAGTGCCAAGAGGCCGGACTAACGGGGTTCGCAGTAAACGCCCACCTCGGCAATGCTCGCCGTCCCCTTACACTCCAGCACAGTGAGGCGCACCTGGCTGCCGAAGGTGGTGGGGAAACGGTGTATCTTGACGCGCTCCGACGTGGGAGCCGCTCCCTCGAAGACGGCGACCCAGCGGCCTCCATGCTCCACCTCGATGCGATAGCGCTGCAGGCGGTCGGCATTGCGGTCGGTGATGACCACCATGTTGAGGGGCATCTCGTGGCCCAGCTGTACGCTCCACCAGGGGGTCTCCACCTCGCGATTGGCATTCCAGCATGAGTTGAAGTCGTCGTCGTTGGCAAAGTCGTAGATGGCATAATCGTCGCTCCATGAGCCGCGAGACGGACGGTTCTTGGCCAGATTGGTGCTCACGATGGGCGCCTCGGCTTCGGGCACGTCGGCGACATGCCCAGTGCGTGTCCACAGGCGGCCTATCTCCTTGAGCGCATCAAGCGCGTTCTGGTCCATGAGGCCCTCGCGGTTGGGCGCCACGTTGAGGATGAAGGTGCAATGGGCATCGCCGTATGGCTCGATCATCTCACGTACCAAGGTCTCCGGCGACTTGAGTTGGTCGGTGGGGAAACTGGTTTTCCAGAACCAGCTGCTCTGCAGGGGCAGGCAGGCCAGTGCGGGCAGACGGTTCTCGCTGGTGCTTATCTTCTGCCCGGCACCCTGTTCGTAGCTCTTGATGTCGGTGTAGAAGAGGGCCTCGCGCGGGTATTTGGCTGCGTTCAGGTCCATGACGAGACAGTCCGGCTGAAGCGTCTTCACCAGACGGTAGATGTCTTCGAAGGGGACGTCGTCATACGAAATACGGCTCCAGGGCGCATCCCATCCGTCGATAATCAGCGCTTTGATCTCGCCATAGTTGGACAGCAGCTCAGTGAGCTGTGCCTTTACCATCTCGATGTGCTTCGGGGTGATCAGATGGGGGCGGAGGCCATGATGTGTGTCCAGAATGCTGTAATAGAAGTAAACGTCCAGGCCAGCCTGGCGGAAGGCATCGGCATATTCTCTTACCACATCGCGCTTCAGTGGGCTGTTCATCACGTTATAGTCGGTGGTCTTCGTGTCCCAGATGCAGAATCCACTGTGGTGCTTGGTGGTCAGGCATCCGTAGGCCATCCGTGCGCTCTTGGCTGCCTGAGCCCACTGCCGGCAGTCGAGCCGTGTGGGTGCAAAGCGCTCGACGGGAGTCTCTGGGTCGGGCCAGTCCTGATTGCAAAACGTAGGCATATTGAAATGAATGAACATCCCGAAGCGGCGGTCCACAAAGTCCTGCTGCAGCTGGTGCAGCGATTTCTGCTGTGCCATGAGTGGGAGCATGCCACACATTACAGCACAGAGCGAAAGGAAGAGCCTGCGCATGTCGATTGTCTGATGTTTCATATAAATTACCCTTTTGCACGACAAAAGTAAGAAAAAGTCACGAATCTACGAAATGCCACACCGAGAAAATCGCCTCAACGTGGGGTTTTTCATGCTGAAAGCTGACGATTTGACTATCGCCGTGCATTACGGCAGGCTCAGTTCGCCCTCGACATAGGTAATTCCGCAGCCCACCGTGAGCCGGCCGCCACGCCGTCGCAGCGGATTGCCCAGGTGGTCCCAGAGATGGACGCCCCGTCCCAGATGTGCCTTTACCTGCCGCTCCCCCACCGAACTCCATAGAGCATGGACTCGGCGGCCGTCGGACCGCTGCCACTCGGCATGGAAGAGGTCGTCCCGACGGGTGAGGACAGGGCGTGTGCTGCCCTCGGGACAGAGGCGCACGAGGGTGCGATAGGCCTGCATCGATGGTTTCTCACTGAAATCGCTGTGGATCAGTCCGAAACAATCTTCACTATAATAGGGATCCTTCTCGCGGCTGCGCAGGTTGTACCAGAACACACGCTCCACGCCATAGGCCAGCGAGATCAGCAACAGACGCCCTACGCGGCGGGCCTGCTCAGCCTCGCGGTCGGGGATGGGCATAGCATACATGCGCGTCTGGAAAATGATGTTGCCATGCAGGTCGCTGTCCAGCCGATAAATGCCCGCCACGGGCAGGCGGAAGTTCTCGGAGCCGGCGGTGACGAGGGGGAGCAGCGAATCGCCGGGATGCAAGGCGCTGTCGTCCAGATAGCGGGCTGGAGACTGCTCGCCAAACTGCCATGCATAGTCCGATGCCACCAGGCCGGTGGCACCCCAGTGGATGGGCACTTCGGGCAGACGTTCCTGCAGCTCGGGCGACGACCATCGGTTGGCAGCTGCCATGTGCAGGGCGGCATAGTCACGGGTGCCACGTTCGCGGCGGTCAAAGTAAGTGCCCTCAGGCGTGTTGGCATCGTAATAGAATGGCATGCCGCCCGCTAGGACGATGGTGCCGCCGCGGCGCACGTAGTCCACCAGTGCAGGCTGGCAGCGCCGGGGGAAGTATTCGTCGCGCGTGGCCACGAGCACTGGAGTTCGCCGCACATCAAGCGTCTCGAGTGCAGCAAAGTCGATGTAGCGCACGCGACGGCAGTAAGGGGCCAGCAGGAGCGAAGCCTCGTCGTCGTAGAGCGCGCTGTAGCCCGTGGCGAGATTGCGCAGCACGCCCACGCAGACTTTCCGTTCCCGGATACCCAGCCGAGCCAGAGCGGCGGGCAGGAGGCTGGTGAAGAAGTCGGCAGACGAGGTGCGGTCGCGCGCCGTGTGCATGCCGCATTCGGTCACCCACACAGGACGCTTCCATCCGTCGCGCTGCATATACCCATGCAGCCGCTCGAAACAGGGAATGAGCCCCTCGGGAGTAAAGTAGGAATGAAAGTTGAACACGTCGCAGTATCGCCAGCCGCCAAGCGAGGAGAAGTCGCTGATGAAGGGTTCGGGCAACTCTCCGAACCCGCTGGAGAGCACCACGTTCGAGGGATTGACGCGCTTCAGTGTCTCGTAGGCCAGGCGCAGGGTGGAGACATAGCGCGGGCAAAGGCTGTCAACACCGCGGAAGAGATTCACCTCGTTCAGCACTTCCCAGTGGGTGATGCGGCGGTCGAACGTGCGTGCCAGCTCGGCCACCCGCCAGCCGTAGCGCGCGTCGTCCCAGGGGTAGCTGCCCTGCCAAGTGAGGATACCCAGCAGATGCTCGCCGTGGCCCTCGGTGCTGTCCAGCACACGGCTGAACACGGCAGGGTCGGTGGCCGTGGGCGAGGTGAAGAAACGGTGAAAGTCGAGGTCGGACCTCACCCAGCGTATGCCCGTCTCGGCCAGGAGTTGCAGCTCGCGGTCGCGGATTTCGTAGTCCCAACCAGGACGTGTGATGTGGGTACAGACGCCATAGGGCGACTGGAGCCGCTCGGCACAGGGGAACAGGGGCTGACATGCAGCACGGACAGGGAACAAAGCCAGGAGGAGGGACAGGATGCGTCGCATAGAGACAGAATGAGAGATTACGGGGTGTAAAGGTAGGAAGAATTTCGGAACAGGCAAGATTCAGGAGCGAAAACTTTCGCAGGTCGCGGGAAAATATATCTCTGGCGTTGCCGCGCTCGACGACTTGCGGCACTCCTGCCCACTCGCGGGTGTTGAAGAAGGGACTTCCGCTCGGAAGTGCAAAATAAAAAACGTTGTCCTTTCGTTTTGCACTTCTCTCGCTTATTCGTACCTTTGCAGAAAAGAATCCTGCAATGCGACACATATTCCTCTTCACAGCACTGTGCCTGAGCCTGACAGCGGGTGCACAGCCCAGCCCCACGGCCCAGAAGATGGCACGACTGGGCTTCGTGGACATCCAGCAACAGGACACGTCCATCCACGTAAGCCTGATGTACAGCCGGCCCGACAACTTCACAGGTCGCATCCTCTACGCCGATCTTCGCGAGGCCTACCTGCACCCCAAGGCAGCACGGGCGTTGCTGCGAGCCCAACAATTGCTGCGCGCCCAGCGTCCCGAACTGTCGCTGAAGGTCTATGATGCAGCACGCCCCATGCACATACAGCAGAAGATGTGGGACACCGTCAAGGGGACAGCGCAGCAGAACTATGTGAGTAACCCGCGCAACGGCGGCGGACTGCACAACTATGGCCTAGCGGTGGACATCACGCTCTGCGAGGCTGCCACGGGCGACACGCTCGACATGGGCACCGTCGTGGACCATCTGGGGCCCGAGGCGCACATCGACAACGAGGCTGCTCTGGTACGGCGAGGCATCATCAGCATGCAGGCGCTGGCCAACCGGCAGCTGCTTCGCAAGGTAATGAAACAGGCCGGATTCACGCCCTTGCGCTCGGAGTGGTGGCACTTCAACCTGGTGTCCCGAGCCGAGGCACGCGCCCACTATCGTGTGATACCATAGCCGGAGTCTCCGCAGCAAGATGCACGAGTTGGCATAATAGTGAGCTTTTCTTTACACATTATTTCTCGACCAACGAAACAACACGCCGCGAGGCTCGGAGCAACGTGCCGCGTTGGCTCATGGAACACGCTGTTCCGACCCATGCAACACGTTGCATGTCGCACGAGAATCGCGTATTTCCGGGCAAGGGACACGAAGCTCCAAAAAACGTGAAATTTTGGATCGCTGAATATCAGATGATTAGCATCGCACCAGTACACCCTTCATGCCAAAATGGGGCAAAAAAGGGGCATTTTTGCCACATTTTGGGGTGGAGTGCGAGAAGCGTCAATTCGGGAAAAGGTACGATATATTTACAATTTCGGAACATATCGACCCTTCACGGGCAAAAGCATCAGAGGCGACCTCACGGCCGCCTCTGATAACGTTAGTATGTTATGAATAAGTTGCGATAGAGGGGGGCTTCACAGCTTCCTGCGTATCTGGGTTTTTATAAGCACTGCTTTTTAGAGATAAAAAGCAAAAAAAATGATTCGTCTCGATGCGTGGCGCTACTGCTTGGACTCGGCCTCGTGGTCGTGCCCGGCGGTGGTCAGAGTGTCCATAGCCGACGCCGACGACTGTGCCGCTGCCTGTTGCTGGCTGGGCTGGAGCACGGCCGCATCGTCGAGCGGAACTGCCGTCTCCTCGGAGAAGCGTTCTTCGGCTCGTTCGTCGCGGGCCTCGAAAGTGCGTTGGGCAGCCATTCCCACAGCCAGGATTATCGCCAGCATGCCTGCGGCGTGGAAGAATGGGCGCAGGCGATGCGACAGGCTGATGCGACGCGCACGGCACGGAGTAGCCTCGCTGCCTATCTGCGCCAACAGCCGACGCTCAAAATCGTCGGACAGGCGAGTCGATGCCATCTGCTCCTCCGCAGCGAAGAGGCTGCGATAACGATGCAGATGGGGCGGCAGCTGGTCTTGCTGGAAGAAGGTGCGCAGAATACGCTCTTCCTGCTCCGTCGCAGTGCAGGCCCAATAGCTTTCGAGCAATTGTTCGATGTATTTATAGTCCATAGTTTTCTGTTTCTTCTATTAAACGTTTGATGCGCCCACGGGCACGATGGAGATAGACGCGTACCTGGCCTTCCCCGAGCTGCATGATGCGGGCGATGTCGGCGTAGGGGGTGCCCTCAATGTCGCGCAGGAGCATGATGGTACGCTGCACCTCGGGCAGACGGTCGATAAGGCGACGTACGAGCGCCATCTGCTCGCGGAGTGCCAGCTGGTCGAAGGGGGTGTGGTCGGCCGCGGGCTCATCGTACTCCTCGAGCGTCACGTTCCCATGCCCGGCACGCGCAGCCTCATTCAGCGCCAGACGGCGGCAGATGGTCAGGCTGTAGGCCTCCACAGACTGCAGGGCGGGCCATTCCTCGCGATGCTGCCACATGCGGATCAGCGTTTCCTGAACGACATCTTCGGCTTCCGCCGCGTTCAGCGTGATGTGCAGAGCCAGCCGGAAGAGCTTGTCTTTCAGCGGCAATACATCATCTTGAAAGCTGACCGTTCTCATCTCTCTTTAATGGGAAGACCAGCGACGGCAGCAAATGTTACAGTCACCGGCGTTAAAAATTGTTAATTGCAGTATTTTACAGAAAGAAGGTAGGGATAATCTTCCGAGCCTCACCGGCTAAATCAGCCAAGGCAACCAGACTGTCCCTCTTCCCAAAATCCCCTTCTCGCCAAAGGGCGTTCAGGCAATCACAGTGCCGCCCTGACCGTCGAGATGGTCGGCACGGGTGATGACCACCTGGCGCACACCGCGCCGCACGGCAGCAAAGGAGTTTTCCAATTTGGGAATCATGCCACCGGCGATGACTCCCTCCTGCACCAGACGACGGAAGGACGGCTCGTCGATGCGGGGAATGACGCTCGTATCGTCGGCTGCATCACGCAGCACCCCACGCTTCTCGAAACAGAAGGTGAGCGTGACGTCGTAGGCTGAGGCCAGCGCACAGGCCACCTCTCCGGCAATGGAGTCGGCATTCGTGTTGAGCATGTGGCCCTGTCCGTCATGCGTAAGCGGGGCTACGACGGGCACGCAGCCCGCGTCGATAAGCCGCTGCAGGACAGCGGCATCCACGCGATCAATGTCGCCCACCCAGCCGTAATCGACCGCCCCCGCCGGACGGCGATGACTGCGTATGAGGTCCATGTCGGCTCCCGTGAGGCCCACGGCATTCAGGCCGCGTCCCTGGAGGGCGGCCACGACGTGCTTGTTCACCAGTCCCCCATAGACCATCGTGACCACGTCGAGCATGGCTGCATCGGTGATGCGGCGGCCATCGACCATGTGAGTCTCGATGCCCAGACGTTCGGCCATCCGCGTGGCACTGCGCCCTCCGCCATGCACCAGCACCTTGGCACCGGGCAGCGCAGCAAAGGAAGAGAGCAAGAGCGACAGGTAGGCATCGTCCTCGACCACGCCTCCGCCCACTTTTATCACATTAATCGGTTTCATGTCCTATTTCTTTTGCGACCTACCAGCCCCTCCAATGGAGAGGAACACAACGTGCCGTTCAGCAAACACCCACTCCTTGGGAAGGTCCGGGAGGAGGTTAATCACCTACTCCAGATACGTATATCCATAGAGCCCCGAGCGGTAGTTGCTGATGAACTCCTTGCCCTCGGCAGCCGTAATCTTGCCGTCCTTGATGGCCCTGCTCACCCATATCTCCAACCGACGCACCAGTTTCTTGGGGTCGTACTGGACGTACTCGAGCACGTCGGCCACGGTCTCTCCGTCGATGACCTGCTCGATGGTATATCCCTCGTCATCGACTGAGATGTGCACGGCATTGGTGTCGCCAAAGAGATTGTGCATATTGCCCAAGATCTCCTGATAGGCACCCACGAGGAATACACCGACGTAGTAGTGCTCATCGGGCTTTATCGGGTGGAGAGGCAGATAGCTGGTCTGCTGCCCTCCGTTCACGTAGGCAGAGATCTTGCCGTCGGAGTCGCAGGTGATATCTTGCAACATGGCGCTGCGCGTAGGCTGTTCTTCCAGACGCGCGATGGGCATAATGGGGAAGAGCTGATCGAGCGCCCAGGAGTCGGGCATACTTTGGAAGAGGCTGAAGTTGCAGAAGTATTTGTCCGCCATCTGCCGGTCCAGCTTGCGAAGCTCGTCGGGGACATGCTTCTGATGGTGGGCAAGCTCGGCAATCTCATGACTGATGGCCCAGTAGAGGGACTCGATCTGGGCACGCGTCTTGAGGTCGATGATGCCGTGACGGAAGAGATCGAGTGCCTCCTCGCGAATGTCTTCAGCATCGTGCCAGTCCTCCAACATGGAGCGGCTGCTCAGTTTGTCCCAAATCTCCGTCAGGTCATGCACCAGCTTGTGGTCGTCGGGACCCGGCTGGAAGTCCTCGGGCATCTGCGGAGCCGAAACGCTCTCCAGCACGTCGACGATGAGCACGCTGTGATGAGCAGTGAGCGAACGTCCGCCCTCGGTGATGATATTCGGGTGAGGGATATGATTGCGGTCGGCTGTCTCGACAAGCGTGTAGATACAGTCGTTCACGTATTCCTGAATGCTGTAGTTCACGCTGCTCTCGCTGTTGCTGCTGCGGGTGCCGTCGTAATCGACGCCCAGTCCGCCGCCACAATCCACGAACTCGATGTTGAAACCCATTGCATGCAGCTGGGCATAGAACTGCGCCATCTCGCGCAACGCCGTACTGATACGCCGGATCTTGGTTATCTGGCTGCCGATATGGAAGTGTATCAGCTTCAGGCAATCACTCATCCCCATCTCGTCCAGGAGCTGGAGAGCCGTGAGCAGCTCAGAGGAGTTGAGACCGAACTTGCTGGCATCGCCGCCACTCTCCTCCCATTTGCCTGCGCCGCTGCTGGCCAGCTTGATGCGGATACCCAAGTTGGGGCGCAGGCCGAGCTTCGCAGCGGTCTCGGCAATGATTCTCAATTCGGGAAGTTTCTCAATGACCAGGAACACACGCTTGCCCATCTTCTGAGCCAGGAGGGCCAGTTCGATGAAGTTCTGGTCCTTATGTCCATTGCAGATAATGAGGCTGTCGCTGTCCATGTTGGTGGCCAATACGGCATGCAGCTCTGGCTTGGAACCGGCCTCCAGTCCCAGATTATAGCGCTTGCCGTGACTGATGATTTCCTCCACGACAGGCCGCATCTGGTTCACCTTGATCGGGAAGATGATGAAGTGCTCGCCATGATAGTCATACTCCTTCGCCGCTTTGCGGAAGCATTCATCGGTCTTCTCGATGCGGTTGTCGAGAATATCCGGGAAACGCAGGAGCATAGGAGCCGTCACATGGCGGGAGGTCAGATGGTCGACCACTTCCTTGAGATCCACCTGCACGCTGTCTTTCTTCGGTGTTACATAGACGTGTCCCTTCTCGTTGATGCCAAAGTAGTTCACGCCCCATCCTTTGATGTTGTAGAGCTCCTCGGAGTCTTCAATTCGCCACTTTCTCATGTTTCGAAGTCAAAAATTCAAGGTTCGGTATTCAAAGTATGTCCTATTCCCTATCTATAATCCATAATTCCCTACACTCCCAGCTCATTGCGAAGCAGGCGCACGCTGGTCTCTATCTTTTCATAATTGTCCAGCAGGTTAACGTCGAGGATATGTTTCGCCTGCGAATAGAAGGGCTCGCGCTCACGAAGCGACTCGCGGATGTAGGCCAGGAGTTCCTCGTTGGTCTTTCCTTTGATGAGCGGCCGCTCCACGCGTGCCATCCTCAGATGGGCGGCCAGCACCTCGGGGCTGGCTTTCAGATAGACGGTATCGCCCAGCGAGTTCATGTACTGCATATTGTCGAAGAAACACGGAGTGCCGCCTCCACAGGACAGCACGACGTTCTCGAACTCGGCCACCTCGTGAAGCATGTTGCGTTCCAGCTCACGAAAGCCGGCCTCGCCGCTCTCACGGAAAATCTGCGCCACCGAGCGATGATACCGCATCTCGATGTACCAGTCGAGGTCGTAAAACGAAATGCCTAAGGCAAGGGCCAGCTGGCGACCGACGGTGGTCTTGCCCGAACCCATGTATCCAACGAGTATGATGCGAGTCATCGGTGTGTATCTGATTAGCGTGATTACTGTTTCTTTTTCGTATAGAATCGGCGGCGGGCTGCCGGTTTCTCGCCCGACTCCTTCTCCTGCTGCTCGTGAATCAGCGTCATGCATTCGTCGACAGTCAGCTCGGCGGCACGTTCATGCAGATTCTTCGGGATGCGATAATTGGCGCCATTATAAGTAATGTAGGGGCCATAACGTCCACTGAGAATCTCAAGGTCCGGTTCCCCGTCGAACGTCTTGAGGTGACGCTTACTCTCTGCCTGCTGCTTTTCCTGAAGCAAGCCCAGCGCTTCGTCGAAGCCGATGGTCATGGGATCAGCACCCTTGGGCAGAGAGGCAAACACGCCGTTGCAGGCCACGTATGGACCATATCGGCCGGCAGAGACCGTCACCTCGTGCCCCTCGTACTCGCCGAGGGTGCGGGGGAGACGGAACAGTTCGAGCGCCTCCTCCAGCGTGATGGTATCGATGCTCTGGTTTTTCTTCAGCTGAGCAAAGCGAGGCTTCTCGCCAGACTCCGTGTTGCCGATCTGGGCCACGGGACCGAATCGACCGATCTTCACACTCACCGGAAGCCCAGTCGAGGGATCGTTGCCCAGGACATGCTCGCCCACGCGGTGTTCGCCACGCACCTTCAGCGACTTCTCCACCATGGGAGCAAACTCGGAATAGAAGTTGCTGATGACGCTGGTCCACTCTGCCTTGCCCTCGGCAATATCGTCGAATTCTTTCTCCACATCAGCGGTGAAGTTGTAGTCCATGATTTCCGGGAAATTCTCCTGCAGGAAGTCGTTCACCACAGTGCCGATGTCTGTAGGTATCAGACGACCGCGCTCGGCACCGAGCGTCACCTTGCTCGTGGAGGGCGTAATGGCCCCGTCCTTCAGGGTGAGAGTAAGGCAGTCGCGCACTTCGCCTGGACGGTCGCCCTTGGCCACGTATTCGCGCTGCTGGATGGTAGTGATGGTGGTGGCGTAGGTGCTGGGGCGTCCGATGCCCAGTTCCTCCAGTTTGCGCACCAGGCTGGCTTCGTTATAGCGAGGGGGATGCTGAGCAAAGCGCTGTGTGACTGTTACCTGCTGGCGGATGAGCGCTTCGCCCACGTGCAATTCAGGCAGTTGTGCGCCGCTCTCGTCAGCATTGTCCTCGTCCTGCTGTGTCTCGCGATAGACGCTGAGGAAACCATCGAACTTCACCACCTCGCCCGTCGCCACGAAGGACTCCTCCATGCCGGCAATGCCAATGACTGCCTGAGTCTTCTCGATCTCTGCATCGGCCATCTGGCTGGCAATGGCGCGTTTCCAAATCAAATCGTAGAGACGGCGCTCCTGCTGAGTTCCTTCGATGTGCATCTGTTCCATGTAGGTGGGGCGGATGGCCTCGTGGGCCTCCTGAGCACCCTTGGAGTGGGTCTGATAGCGACGTGTCTTGACATAGCGTTCGCCCATCTGTTCGGTAATCACCTTCTTGCTGGCCGAGAGGCAGAGGGTGCTCAGGTTTACGCTATCGGTTCGCATATAGGTGATGCGTCCGCTCTCGTAGAGGCGCTGTGCCACCATCATTGTCTGCGCCACAGTGAATCCCAGCTTGTGGGCCGCCTCTTGCTGGAGCGTGCTGGTGGTGAATGGAGGCGCCGGCACACGCTTCTGCGGCTTTGTGGTCAGGTCTTGCACGACGAACTTAGCGTCACGGCACCCCTCAAGGAACGCCTCGGCAAGTTCACGCGACGGAAAACGCCGATTGAGTTCGGCACGTATTTCGCCTCCCTCGGAATTCACGAATATGGCCGTGACACGATAACTCTCTTCGTTGCGGAAGTTCTGTATCTCACGCTCGCGTTCGACGATAAGACGCACGGCCACACTCTGTACACGTCCGGCACTGAGCGAGGGTTTCACCTTGCGCCACAACACGGGACTCAACTTGAAACCCACGATGCGATCGAGCACACGGCGTGCCTGCTGGGCATTGACCAGATTCAGGTCGATGTCGCGGGGATGTTCGATGGCGTTCAGGATGGCCTGCTTCGTAATCTCATGGAACACGATGCGGCGCGTATGGGCCGGCTGCAGATGGAGCACTTCCGAAAGGTGCCAGCTGATGGCCTCTCCCTCGCGGTCCTCATCGGATGCCAGCCAGACGGTGGATGCCTCGCTCGCAGCTTTTTTCAATTGAGCCACCACCTTCACCTTGTCCGAAGGGACTTCGTACTGCGGGGCGAACGTGTCTATATCTATACTGAAGGAATGTTTCTTCAGGTCTCGAATGTGTCCATAACTGGAGAGCACAGCGTAATCCTTGCCAAGAAACTTCTCAATCGTCTTCGCCTTAGCGGGACTCTCCACGATAACCAAATTCTCTTTCATTGCAACGATTGATTGTTGATTTTGGGCGCAAAGGTAGTGCAAAAAATCGATTCCTTACCTTTATTTAATAAGAATTTATTCAAAAAAAGTTTCTCAACCCCCATTCGCACAGAGGTTAAGCCAAAGGCTTCGGGGTGAATCTGGCCGAACGGCACCCAGGCGACTTCCGAGGCATCATCGGCCGCATGAGCCTCCCAACCCTCCCCTACTCGGCATGCAAAGAACATATCCATCGTGTGTACGTCCAGCCCACTGTACCGATAGACATTCGGAATGGAGAAAAGGTACTGGACTGCCGTGACACGCAGTCCCGTCTCCTCCATCACCTCGCGCACCACGCCTTCCTCGGCCGTTTCGCCACAGTCACAGAAGCCCCCTGGGAGGTCGAGTGTCCCGCGGGCAGGCTCCTTAGCCCGACGCACGACGAGCAGTTCGTCCCGTTCGTTCACGATGACGGCCACCGTGGCGGAACTGGGGTTAAGATAGTACACAAAACCGCACTGTTCACAGCGCTTGCTCTTCTCGTCGTGCACGACAAAACGATCCGAGCCACAGACCGGACAGTGGCGGAACAGGGACAAAAGATGATCTTCTTTCATAGCCGAATTGACACATTGACGTTGCAAAAGTACGAAAATTTCTTCTTTTACCAACAATTTAGGTCGTTTTAAGCGTCGGATTGGGAAATAAGTCATACCTTTACGGAGCAAATCATAACAGGACACAAATATGAACGGCTTTGTTAATTGGTACACACAATTGGAACCGACCCAGCGTGCTTACTGGACCATCGCGCTGCTGGCCACATTGGTATTCCTCATCCAGATGGTACTCACATTGATGGGAATAGGCGACACAGACGGAGACGCAGGAGGCGATATCGATTTCGGCGATGCCGATGCTAATGGAGAGACGATGGACACTGGCGGTGCCATCCAGTTATTCACAATCCGAAATGCCGTGAACTTCCTGCTTGGCGTGGGCTGGGGCGGCGTCTGCTTCTATTCGTCCATCCATCAGCCGACGCTGCTGGCCATCGTGGCCATCATCTGCGGTTGCCTGCTGGTGGGCGCATTCCTGTTGATGATGCGCTCTATGATGCGGCTGGAATCGAACGGAGCCTTCCGCATCGAAGAGTGTGTGGGACAGACGTGCGATGTCTATCTGCGCATTCCAGGCCAGCGCAGCGGGCAGGGCAAAGTGCAAGTGAGTTTCCGCGGATCGGTGCAGGAACTGGATGCCGTCACGGACGGAGAGCCGTTAGCCAGCGGCACGAAGGTGCGTATCGCCCAGCTCATCGGCGGCAAGTTGCTGCTGGTGGAGAGAATCTGAACCTTTTTTTCATTTAACATTTAACACTAAACATTCATTATGGGAGCATTCTATTTTACTGTCATCGGCGTCATCGCGCTGGTTTTCCTCTTCATGGCGCTGATCAACCGCTACCGCCGCTGCCCGAGCGACAAGATTCTGGTCATCTACGGCAACAAGGGGTCCAAGACGAGCGCAAAGTGCGTACATGGCGGAGGTGCCTTCGTATGGCCCATCATTGAAGACTATGCCTACATGAGCCTGACACCCATCAGCATTGACGCCAACCTGACCAACGCCCTCTCGCGACAGAACATCCGCGTGGACGTGCCGTGCCGCTTCACCGTGGGTATCAGCACCGAGCCCGACAGCATGCTGGCTGCTGCCGAACGATTGCTCGGCCAGTCGGCTCAGCAGATACAGGAGTTGGCACGCGACATCCTCTTTGGACAGCTGCGTCTCGTCATTGCCACGATGAGCATTGAAGAACTGAACTCGGACCGCGACAAGTTCCTCGAGGCCATCAGCGCCAATGTCGAGGTGGAATTGAAAAAGATTGGCCTGCGCCTCATCAACGTGAACGTGACCGACATCAAGGACGAGAGCGGATACATCGAAGCACTGGGACAGGAAGCTGCAGCCAAGGCCATCAACGAAGCCAAGGTGCGCGTGGCCGAACAAGAGAAGCTGGGCGAGATCGGCAAAGCCGAGGCCGTGCGGGAAACGCGCATCCGTACCGCCGAAGCCAACGCCGAGGCAGTCAAGGGAGAGAACGAGGCTAAGATCGAGATAGCGAACAGCGAATCGAACCGTCGCGAGAAGGAGGCCGAGGCACAGCGCCGTGCCATAGCAGCCGAGAAGGTGGCTCAGGCACAGGCACTCAAGGAAGCATACGCCGCCGAGCAGCAGGCCGAGGAGGCACGTGCCGACCGCGAGCGATCGACACAGACGGCAAACGTCATCGTGGCACAGGAAATCGAGAAGAAGCGCCTCGTCATCTCCGCCGAAGCAGAAGCCGAGCAGAAGCGCGTCAATGCCAAGGGTGAGGCCGACGCAATCTTTGCCAAAATGGAAGCCGAGGCCAAGGGTCTCTACGAGGTTCTCACCAAGCAGGCTCAGGGATACGACAAGATGATCCAGGCCGCAGGCGGCGACCCCACACAGGCATACACACTGCTCCTCCTGGAGAAACTGCCCGAACTGGTAAAGACACAGGTAGAGGCCATCAAGGGCATCAACATCGACAAGGTGACCGTGTGGGACAACGGCGGCGGAAGCACCGACGGCAAGACGAGCACAGCCAGCTTCCTGAGCGGACTGATGAAGAGCGTTCCCCCACTCTCCGATCTCTTCGAACAGGCCGGCATGTCGCTGCCCGAATACATTGCCAAGAAGAAAGAGGAGGAAGCACCCAAGGCCGACGAGCCGAAGGACTGACAGCACATCCCTCCAGGAGAATGGCGTGGCAGAGAGTTTCTGCCACGCTTTTTTTGTGTCCGCGCCACGCCGCCAAAACCGGCACGCACGGCCAGGCCGAGGACGGTGGCAGTACCACCGACGATTTGGTGGAGTGCCACGAACGATTTGGTGGAGTGCCGCGGCGGGCGTGGTGGCCGTACCACCAAAAACGGCATGACGGAGCATGCGGATGGGCGGCACGTTTCACTTTTTCGCCCATTCACTTGCACAATCAGCAAAAATGGTGTACCTTTACACCCCAAATCAAGCAGGATGAACGTCATAGACATCTTACAGTCGAAACAGGGCACTGCCTTCTCCTACGAAGTGCTGCCACCGCTGAAGGGCACAGGCACCGAGGCGCTCTTCCAGACGATAGAGCGCCTGCAGGAGTTTGAGCCCCGCTACGTGAACATTACCACGCACCGCAGCGAGTTCGTGTATAAGGACATTGGGAACGGACTGGTACAGCGCATGTCCGTACGTCGTCGCCCGGGCACCATCGCCATCGCCGCTGCCATCCAGCAGAAATACGGCATTCACGTGGTGCCCCACATCGTGTGCAGCGGCAACAACCGCGAGAGTGTCGAATACATGCTGCTCGACTTGCAGTTTCTCGGCGTCAGCGACCTGCTGGTGTTGCGGGGCGACAAAGCGCGTGAGGACTCCACCTTCCAGCCCTCCGACCCTGCACTCACCCACGCCACAGACCTCATCGGACAGATAAACCGCTTCAATCAAGGCCTCTTCCACGACGGGACGCCCATCAAGGTACCCGGTCAGCCATTCCAGTACGGTGTGGCATGCTACCCCGAGAAACACGAAGAAGCGCCCAACATGGAGGCCGACCTCGACATCCTGCGCCGCAAGCAGGACATGGGAGCATCCTATGCAGTGACCCAGCTGTTCTATGACAACGCATGCTACTTCCGCTTCGTGGAACGAGCCCGTGCCGCCGGCATCCACATCCCCATCATTCCGGGCATCAAGCCCCTGAGCAAGATGAGCCAGCTGACGGTGGTGCCCAAGACATTCCATTGCGACCTGCCCGAGCCGCTATACCACGAGGCCGTTAAGTGCACGACGGACGAAGAGATGCGCCGCGTGGGCATAGAATGGAGTGTGACACAGTGTCGCGAACTGAAGAGCCGCGGAGTGCCCAGCCTGCACTTCTATACAATGGGAGCCGTGGACAGCATCTGCGAGATTGCCCGTCAGGTTTACTGATTGGGATTGAAGAGTTAAGAACAGAGATTTGGGATTAGAGAATAGAGATGTTCTATAGTGACGTAATCGGACAAGAAGCCGCCAAACAGCATCTGCGGCAAATGATAGGCGAAGAGCGCATTCCCCACGCCCTGATGTTCTGCGGTCCACAAGGAGCGGGCAAACTGCCCTTGGCACTGGCTTTTGCTGCCCACTTGCTATGCGAACACCCGAACCCCGAAGGACCATGCGGCACGTGTGCCAGTTGCCAGATGGTTCGTCAGTGGGCCCATCCTGACCTCCACTTCTCCTTCCCCGTCTATAAGAAGAAACCTACGGATAACACCACCTCGGACGACTATCTGCCCCAATGGCGCGAGCAACTGGAACAGAGCGTCTATTTCGGCATCGAGGAGTGGCTGGCCGACATCAAGGCAGAGAACCAGCAAATCATGCACTATGTGGGCGAGAGCGACTCGCTGCAGCGCAAGCTGGCACTCAAGGCCAGTCAGGGCGGACGCCGCGTGGTGCTGCTCTGGCTGCCCGAGCGAATGAAGACCGAGATGGCCAACAAGCTGCTGAAGATTATCGAGGAGCCACCCACTCAGACCTACTTCCTGCTCGTAAGCGAGGAGCCCGACAACGTATTGGGCACCATCCAGAGCCGCGTGCAGCGCATCAATGTGCCGGCGCTCAGTGAGTCTGACGTGGCAGAAACTCTCATGAATCAGTTTGCCCTCTCCGAGGCCGAGGCCAAAGTGGCCGCCCATGTCGCACAGGGGAACTACACGGCAGCTTTGGCACGCCAGCAGGCCAGCAGCGAGGAGAAGACATTCTTCGACCTCTTTGTCCAACTGATGCGACTGAGCTACAGCCGGCAGGTGCGCGAACTCAGACAGTGGTCCGAGACCGTTGCCGACATGGGGCGCGAGCGGCAGAAGCGTATGCTGGCCTACTGCCAACGACTCATCCGCGAGAACTTCATCTACAACTTCCACCGTCCAGAGATGTCCTTCGAAACGGCCGAAGAGAGCCAGTTCAGCACACGCTTTGCTCCCTTCATCAATGAACGTAACGTAATTGGAATAACCACCGAACTCGCAGATGCACAGCGCGACATAGAACAGAACGTCAATGCGCGCATCGTCTTCTTCGATTTTGCACTGAAAATGATAATCCTCCTCAAACAGTAGAGACTATGGAACAGGACTATACATGCGGCTGCGGAGGCCGGGGGCTATGTGCCCGCGGTGCCAATACAGGGCACTACTGCCAGCTGAATACCTATGACTACATGGCCGACATCCCCGGCAACGACGAATGGACCGACCTCGTCGAGGTGCAGTTCAAGAATACACGCAAAGGATACTATCACAACATCAACGGCTTGCCACTTACGAAGGGCGACATCGTGGCCGTCGAAGCAAGTCCCGGACACGACATCGGCACCGTGACCCTCACCGGAAAGCTCGTGCCGCTCCAGCTCAAGAAGGCCAATCTCAAGAGCAGCGACGAGGTACGCCGCATCTATCGCAAAGCACGCCCCGTGGACATGGAGAAGTACGAGGAAGCCAAGGCACGCGAACACGAGACCATGATCCAGAGTCGGCAGATTGCCAAAGACCTCGGCCTGGAAATGAAGATTGGCGACGTCGAATATCAGGGCGACGGCAACAAAGCCATCTTCTACTATATTGCCGACGGGCGTGTGGACTTCCGCCAGCTCATCAAGGTGCTGGCCGAGGCATTCCACGTACGCATCGAGATGCGCCAGATAGGCGCCCGGCAGGAGGCCGGCCGCATTGGAGGCTTTGGGCCGTGTGGGCGTGAGCTGTGTTGTGCCACGTGGATGAAGAACTTCGTCAGCGTGGGTACCGGAGCTGCACGATTCCAGGGACTCAGCCTCAACCCGCAGAAGCTGGCCGGACAGTGTGCCAAGCTGAAATGCTGCATAAACTATGAAGTGGACCAATACATGGAGGCCAGCTCGCTCCTGCCGAGCAGGGAAATCGTGCTGCAAAGCCTCGAGGGCGACTACTATCTCTTCAAGACAGACATTCTCTCGGGCATGGTTACTTACTCTACGGACAAGCGCATTGCGGCCAACCTCGTGACCATCACCGCCGAGCGAGCCAAGGAAATCATCGCCATGAACAAGGCCGGAGAGAAGCCCGACACCATCGAGGAAGGCGGACATCAAGTACAAGACCGGCCCATCGACCTGGCCACACAGGAAGACCTCAATCGTTTCGACAAGAAGAAAAAGAAGAAAAAGAAGAAGAACAAACGTCCTGCCGAAACAGCCCAAGCCGAGGAGAAAGCGCCACAGGGTTCACCGCAGCAGCCATCCTAAGGAGAATGGGCTGCATGCGCCGTCTTGTGGTATTGCTGCCGCTACTTTGCATGGCATGCACTCGCCACACACTCATCCACTCGTTCCGTGCCATCCCAGAGGAGGGATGGCGCCGCAGCGATACGCTCGTCTTCACGCTACCTCCCTCATCAGACGATGCCGAATACGCTCTGTACATCGACCTCCGTCTGCACAACCGTTTCCCCTATCGCGAACTGTGGCTTGCCGTCGAGCGCCATCTGCCCGATAGCAGCCTCATCTCACGTGACACCCTCTGTTACCATCTGAGTGACGAGAGCGGGAACCTCTGCGGCCAGGGCATCAACCTGCTGCAATACGAGACACGCGCCGGCACACTCCCCCTTCGTACCGGAGTGGAGACACAGATACGCATCCACCACCTCATGCGCCGCGAAACGCTACCTTATATTATGGAAGTGGGCGTGAGAGTGGCACCATAGGAGTACGAGTCCTCCGTCAGCGCTGTAGGCGATAACGCCCCGCATCGATACGCAGGAAGATAAACAGCAAAATAGTGAATCCCCACAACGAAGACCCTCCGTAGCTGAAGAAAGGCAGCGGAATGCCGATGACCGGCGTCAGGCCCAGCACCATGCCGACATTGATAAAGAGATGGAATAGGAAGATACTCAGGACACAATAACCATAGACCCGTCCAAAAGTATATGGCTGGCGCTCGGCCAAATGAATGAGCCGCAGGATAAGCGTCAGGAAAAGCAGCAACACAATGGCGCATCCCAAGAATCCCTCCTCCTCGCCCACCGTGCAGAAGATAAAGTCCGTATCTTGCTCCGGCACATATTTCAACTTCGTCTGAGTACCGTTGAGGAAGCCCTTCCCCCGCAGTCCGCCAGACCCAATCGCTATCTTGGCCTGAATGACATTGTACCCCACCCCGCGCGGGTCGTCCTCGAGGCCAAGCAGCACCTTGATACGCGTCTGCTGATGGGGCTGCAGGACATCATTCAGGACAAAGTCGGCAGAATAGTGGAACGCCAACGATCCCATTGCAAAGAGGGCAATGTAGAGATAAGCCAACAAGCGGTCACGCAAAGCCAGATAGAGCAGATAGAGAATACTGAAGGCGCACACGCCCAGCTGCACCCATACCACATTGAACGGAATCACAAAGCGGGAGAACAGCGTAGCCAGTGCCATGATGCCCACGCCACCGAACGTCACCTGGCGAGCCACGGCACGCCGCTCCGTATAGAGCCACAGCATGCCACCCGTAAACAACTGGATGAACAGCAGCACCAAGTAGGGCCCGAGCGCCACGGGTGCGCCATTCCACACGGGGACCTCCGAGAAACGGACGCCTACCACGAAATAGACAACGGCTGAAATGCCGGCAAACAGAATGCTACCCGCCATACCCTCACGATAGAGCATCAGAAAGAAACTTAGATATACCAATGCCGACCCCGTCTCCTTCTGCAAGATGATGGCCGCCACGGGAACCATGATGACGAGGCACGCTATCAGAAGGTCTCGCCAGCGAGTGACCGTGAAGCCGCTTGCGCTCATCACCTTTGCCACGCACAGTGCCGTAGCAAACTTGGCAAACTCGGCAGGCTGTATGCTGAACGAGCCCACCTTTATCCACGAGAGCGAGCCCTTAATGTCATGTGCCAGGAACGGCGTGGCAAAGAGCACCACCACGAATAGCAGATAGATGATATACGAGAGGGATTCTATCAGGCGGTCGTCCGTCATGAGCAGGAGCATGGCCAGCAGGAGCGAGGTGCCAATCCAGACAATCTGCATACCGGAGCGGGTCGAGAAGTCAAAGAAATTGCCCGCCTGGTCGAAGTCATAGGTGGCGCCGCAGACGCTCATCCATCCCATCCCTAACAGGACGACGTACAGCAGGACTGTCAGCCAGTCGATGGACTGCAACAGCCCCGCTCCCTTCCTTTGTGTATTACTCTGCTGTGCTGACATAGTCGTAGGGTTTATACAGATGTGTGGTCTCAAATTGCTGGGCACGCAATTCACTGGCTTCGCAGAGCGAACCTCGCAGGTACTGCTCCATCATCAGGGCACCGATGGGCACGCCGAACGTGGCGCCGTAATGACCGTTCTCCACATATACGCAGATGGCTATCTGGGGGTCGTCCTTCGGAGCAAAACCCATGAACACGCTGTGGTCCTGCCCATGAGGGTTCTGGGCGGTGCCCGTCTTTCCGCAGACTTCATACCACGTATTGTTGGCCCCCCGGCAGGTGCCTCCTGTCACGGCAGCCCGCATTCCTTGCACCACGACATCATAGTACTCGCGGTCCACCATCGTATAGCGCGGCCGTGTGTACAGGGTATCGAGTGCTTCGTCCTGGATTTCCTTGACCACATGTGGCGTATAGAAGTATCCGCGATTGGCTATCGTGGCTCCGAGATTGGCAATCTGGAGCGGCGTCAGGTTCACCTCACCCTGGCCGATGGCTATGCTTATCACAGTCAGTGCGTTCCACGAACCGCGATAGGCCTTGTCATAATACGTGGCATTGGGAATCATACCGCGCTTCTCGCCTGGGAGGTCGATGCCGAGCGGATAGCCGAATCCCATCGACACCATATAGTCCTTCCACGTGGTCATGGCGTCCTGTACCCGTGGGTACTTCCGGCGATTGTTGAACATGTGGTAGAGTCCCCAGCAGAAATATCCGTTGCACGAGGTGGCAATGGCCGGTACTAAGGGAAGCGGGGAGCCGTGTCCATGACAGCCCACCGTAAGTCCCTTGTAGTGGAATCCCCGACTGCAAGGATAGGGTGTTGCCGGCGTGATGATTCCTTCCTGAAGCAGGGTGAGCGCCTGTCCGGTCTTGAATGTCGATCCGGGAGGGTACTGTCCCATGATAGCGCGGTTCAGCAGGGGCTTGTGCGGGTCCTGTCCCAGGATGATGTTGCTCGTCCCTCGCTGGCGTCCCACCATCATGCGGGGGTCATACGTGGGACTGGATACCATGCACAGCACCTCGCCCGTCTTCGGTTCGATGGCCACGATGCTGCCCAGCTTTCCCTGCATTAGCCGTTCGCCCAGGGCCTGTAGCTCCAGGTCGATAGAGAGCGTGAGGTTCTTGCCCGGCACAGGGGGCTGATCGAAGCGTCCCTCCTGGTATCGTCCTTTAATTCGTCCGCGGGCATCGCGTAGCAGGATCTCCGTCCCCTTCACGCCTCGCAGCTGCCGCTCGTAGGAACGCTCGACACCGAGTTTGCCGATATAGTCGCCAGGCTGATAGTAATCGTCGCTCTTGATGTCGGCCGGGTTCACCTCGCCCACATCACCCAGGATGTGCGCCGCATGGGAATACTGATACTGCCGTGTGCTGCGCTTTTGCACATAGAATCCCGGGAAGCGAAAGAGTTTCTCCTGAAAGCGGCTGAATTCCTCGCTTGAGAGCTGGCTCATGAAGAGCTGCTGCGTGTATCGGCTGTAGCCAGGATTGCGTGAACGGTCCTTGATCTCGGCCATCCGGCGGTCGTACCAGTCGCGAGTGATACCCAGACTCTGGCAGAGGTCGAGAGTGTCCACTCCCGTCTGCTCTGTCATCACGACCATGATATCGTAGGATGGCTGATTATATACCAACAGCTTGCCGTTGCGGTCGGTGATAGAGCCGCGGGCAGGAAACTGGATGCGCTTCAGGAAGGCATTCGAGTCGGCATTGCGTTTGAAGTCGTCGCTGAGCATCTGGAGCGAGAAGAGGCGCACCAGATAGACAACGACAATGAGGATGGCAGCGCCACCCAGCACGTACTTGCGTTTCTCCAACTCGTACTTTGTAGTCATGATACAGTCATTCAAGCCTTTTTCCGGCGCAGCGTGCCAAGTATCAGGATGAGCACGAGGGAGAAGGCGGTGCTTGTCAGGAAAGATATGAGCAACCGTACGGGATGATGAAAAGTGAAGGCCTCCAGCAGATAGAAAACGGCGTGATGAATCGTCACCAGGAGAATCACGAAGCGTATGTGGGCCGCTACGCCCATGCTCGAGTAAGTGGGCACCAGGTCGTCGGCCGAATCACGCGGCGACATCACGCGCAGCAATGGTTGGTAGAGCATGCCGACGAGCGTCATTGCAGCCGTCCCCATACCGGGCGTGCCGCTGCCCACATCGACCGCCAGTCCCATCACAAAAGCCCACAGGAGCAGGCCGATGCGCGAGGCATTAAGCGGAAAGATGAGCAGGAAAGCCACATAGACCATCGGCGTGGCATAGCCGAAGAGGTGGACGTGGTTGCACATCAGCACCTGTAAGGCTGCCAGGAGAAGCATCCAGAAGAGTCGTATAATCTGTGTGACAAGCATTATCTGTGTGATTTGACGGTCATCGAATCAAGTTCCTCCTCGTGTTCCTGCATGACGATGCAGACGTCACGCACGTTGGCCAAGTCGGTACTCAGCTCCACTTCCAGCTGATAGGCCAGCCCGTCAGCACTGTCGTGGATGTCGGCCACACGACCGACATAGATTCCGGGAGGGAAGACACTGCTGAATCCGCTTGTTTCCACCACATCGCCCAGCTCGAAGCGAGCATGGCGGGGGATGTCGTCGATATAGGCACGCAGGGGCGAGCCGCCCTGCCAACGCAGGTAGCCGAAATACTCGCTGCCACGCAGGCGGCAGCTGATGCTGCTCTGCGTGTTGAGCACCGACATGACCATCGCATAGTGTGGACTGGTCTTGCTGACGATGCCCACGATACCCGTGCCACTGAGCACGCCCATCTCTGGGCGTACGCCGTCGGCGCTGCCGCGGTTGATGGTAAGGAAATTATCATCGCGCCGCACGCTGTTCGAAATTACCTGTGCGGGAATCAGGACAGTGCCATGCAGGGCTTCCTCCCACAGCGAATCGACGTACACGCTGTCGGCACCGCCTGCCACGGCTTCCCGCCGCAGGCGGCTGGCCTCTATTTGCAGGGCTATGTTGCGCTCGGTGAGCTCGGCATTGCGGGCCTTGAGGCCCATGTACGTCAGCACGTCTGCCTCCCATTCGAGCACGCGTCCCGTCACGGCGTTGGCCTGGGTGAGCCATACGCTCTGCTGGTAGTGGTTGAATTGGAAGAACATGATGCCCGCGAGCAGTTCCAGCAAGAGGAACACGGCCCAATGGGCATAATGTGCCAGACGATCCAGTAGTTCCCTCAAGTTACATCAGGAAAGAGAAGTTCTCGATGTTCTTCAGCGCGATGCCGGTGCCCTTGGCTACGCTGTGCAGGGGGTCATCGGCCACGTGGAACGGGATATTTATCTTGTCGGTGAAGCGCTTGGCCAGTCCGCGGAGCAGGGCACCGCCGCCGGTCAGATAGATTCCGTTCTGGACGATGTCGGCATAGAGTTCGGGCGGCGTAGCCTCCAGGGCCTCGAGGATGCTGGTTTCGATCTTGGCCACGGTCTTCTCCAGGCAGTGGGCTATCTCCTGATAGCATACATGCACCTCCATGGGCAGGGCGGTGATGCGGTTAGGGCCGTGCACCACATAGTCCTCGGGAGCCTCGGCGCCGAGGTCGGTCAGTGCGGCTCCCACATTGATCTTGATGCGCTCCGCCATACGTTCGCTAACGCGCACATTATGCTGGCGGCTCATGTACTCCTGGATGTCCTTGGTCAGCTCGTCGCCGGCTACGCGGATGCTCTTGTCGGCCACGATGCCTCCCAGCGAGATCACGGCGATCTCGGTACTGCCACCGCCGATATCGACAATCATGTTTCCCTGAGGAGCCAGCACGTCGAGCCCCACTCCGATGGCGGCCGCCATGGGTTCATAGATGAGATACACCTCGCGCCCGCCAGCATGTTCGGCGCTGTCACGCACGGCACGCAGCTCCACCTCGGTGCTGCCGCTGGGCACGCCGATAACCATCTTCAGCGAGGGCGTGAAGAGGCGGCTGCCCGTATGCACCATCTTAATCAGGCCACGCATCATCTGCTCGCAGGCGTTGAAGTTGGCTATAACGCCGTCGCGCAGGGGGCGGATGGTGATTATCTCGGGATTCGTTTTCTCATACATCATCTTGGCCTTCATTCCCACGGCAATCATGCGCTCGGAACGACGGTCAAGTGCCACCACGCTGGGTTCGTCCACCACGATCTTGCCATCGCAGATGATGATGGTGTTGGCCGTGCCCAGGTCCATGGCTATCTCTTTGTTCAGCGAGAAGAATTTCATTGGGTTTCGTCTGATTTCAGTGTGCTTTTGTGTGTCTGTCGCTTATTGCTCAAAGTAGGCGTGGATGGCCGTATCGTAGTGGCTGCTGACGCCAAAGGCGCGAGTAGCAAACCAGCGACGGTCTTCCAGCTCGCTCTGTGCACCCTGTTTCTCGAGCAGTGTCTGCAGCGAAGCATATTCGGCCTTCGAGGGCACGATAATCACATCGCGGAAATTCTTTGCTGCGGCGCGGATCAGGCTGATGCCGCCGATGTCTATCTTCTCGATGATGTCGGCCTCGCTGGCACCGCTCTTCACGGTGTCCTCGAAGGGGTACAGGTCCACGATGACCAGGTCGATATCGGGAATGTCATACTGAGCCATCTGCTCCCGGTCGCCCGCCAGCTCGCGACGTCCCAGGATACCGCCGAAGATCTTGGGGTGCAGCGTCTTCACACGTCCGCCCAGGATGCTGGGATACGTGGTCACGTCCTCCACTTTCTGGCAGGGAATGCCCAGCCCTTCGATAAAACTCTGTGTGCCGCCCGTACTCAGCAGCTCCACGCCCAGTTCATGTAATTTACGCAGGATTTCATCCAGCCCGTCCTTGTGGAACACCGAGACGAGTGCTCGCTTGATTTGTCTTGTTTCTGCCATATCTGTATTTGTCTTTATTTGGTTAAACGAATGGTTGCCTGCAAAGTTACACATTTTCCTTCTTACAGAAGAAAAAAGTGAGCACTTTTTCATCGTTCGACGCTCAATTTCCTGAAACTCGAGCTCCAACTCGCCTCGCGATGGAAAGAAACGGAGGATAGGCAAATTTTCTTTATGTAAATAATTTTGGCAGCATCAAAAGGGAAGATGTCACGCCTCTGCAGACGCATCGGGAGACAAGGACGCAACCCACGCGAAGAGGACAAGACAAGAACTTCATAATCGGGCACTTACAAATACACGACACGAAGACTCACGGCACGGCAGCTCGCGGAGCGTGCTCCGCAGGCCGACGGAGCACGTTCCGGAAGCCGATGAAGCACGCTCCGCCAACCGATGGAGCACGCTCCGTCCGACACCGAGGCTGAAAGGACAACCCGAGGAGACATCGGAAGGAGCCTGGCGTGTATGTATTTCAGAACGGAAAGATGCGTTCGGAGGCCTAACGGCGCACGGCGGGTACCGGCGGAGGTGGCGGCATGAAGGAATCCTCGTATCGCGTGAAGGAAATGCCCACGCTGAGTGCCGCATTCTGAGTGAGCCGTATGCCCAGGTCGGCCCCGAGCGTGGTGGAGGGCGATTCGAAAGGCAGCATGGGTCTCCCCATACCGCGCGCGCCGCCCACGACACCGAAGTCGTGCATCAGAAAACCGCCCACGTTGAGACGGTCGTTAATGCGATAGTCCACCATGCCCATGATGCCCAGGGTGTTCACCTGTCTCCCCCACAGCCGATAGTTGGAGTGATAGCCGCCCACAGCGCCTGTCCAGCGGCCGTCGCTGCTGAGCGGCGTGGCATATAGCAAAGCTGCGTTGGAGAAGAACGAAGCACCGCGCCAGGGGCTATGCTTGCCCCATCCCACGCGCACGCCGGCACCCACCTGGGCATTCACTCCCTCATGCAGCGGCCACATGTCCATGCCGTACATGCCCAGGGGGCCGTAGAGCGCCGGACCGAAAAGGCGCGGCTCGGCATGGAAGACAGCGCCTGCAGGCACGGAGAACAGCGTGTCGGCACGATTCTCTGCCGCCGGGACCTCCGGCGTTCCAGCTTCCTGAGCCACAAGGCCATACGGAAGCATCGCGAACATGATGAGCAGAAGAATCTGACGTTTCATGCAGCAAAAATACAGAGAAAGCGGCGCATGACAAAATCCACAACGTTAAACTTTCTGAAAAGGAGTGAAAACATCGAAGCTTCAAAAGTAGTTTGTAGTCAGTAGTTATGTAGTTAAGCCAAATGTCTTGCCTGCTCTATTTACAGAAAAGGTGCCGGCTTAACTACCGTCCGAAGGACGAGCGAAGCGATCGCTCGGCTTTGCCGCTTGGCTCGTCCAAGTAATCGGCTCCGCCGCTTCGCTCGTCGAAGAACTACTTTATCTACCTAACTACCAACCACTTCATCTCTCCCAAAAAACATTCGTTGCATACAAAAAAAGCACCGCCGAAGCGATGCTGAAGGGGTGAGATGGAATCTCTCGTCTGACAGAGCATACAGCCTTAAGCCTCGGGCTTCTGGGCTGTGTACTTCTCGGCAATGCGAGCCTTCTTACCCGTGAGGTTACGCAGGTAATAGAGCTTCGCGCGGCGCACCTTACCCACCTTGTTCACGGTGATGCTCTCGATGTTCGGGCTCTCGATGGGGAAGATACGCTCCACACCTACGGTTCCCGACATCTTGCGCACGGTGAAACGGCGCTTCTCCTGGTGTCCGGCAATCTTGATTACCACACCACGATAGAGCTGGATACGCTCCTTGTTGCCCTCGACAATCTTGTATGCCACGGTCACGGTGTCGCCGGCCTTGAAGTCGGGATGCTGCTTGCCAGTGGCAAATGCTTCTTCGGCAATTTTAATTAAATCAGCCATTGTAATTGATAATTAAATATTGTTTGTCGATCACGCACGGGCATAACAGGTCTCTCTTTCCTGCCAGCGACCCGTGGGAAAGCGGGTGCAAAGGTAGTGATTTTAATTCATAATTCACAATTCATAATTCATTTTTTTGGGAGAAAGTGTGTTTTTTTGTAATTTTGGACTCGAAATGAAGCCAGAAAAGGAATGAAAAAGATACTTCTACTCGCCATCTGCCTGTTTCCCACCATCGTGTGGAGCCAGAAATATAAGGTGCGCGCCATCGCCTCGGAACGCATAGAGGTGACCGCCGACCTGGACAGTACGCCGCACGCCCGTGCGATGGCCATCGTGGCGCCATACAAGCACAGTGTGGACAGCGTGATGATGCCGCCGCTGGGACTGAGCCGCACGGCCATGACAGCCGGACGCCCCGAGAGCCTGCTGGGCAACTGGGTGGCCGACGTGATGGTGGAGACCTCCACGGCCACGGGACTCGACCGTGCCGACTTCGGCGTGATGAACGTGGGCGGACTGCGCAATAACATGCCCGAGGGCATCGTGCGGCGCGGCGACGTGATGCTCATATCGCCCTTCCAAAACTATGTGGTGGTGCTGGAGATGAAGGGCAGCGATGTCGAGGCCCTCTTCAAGGACATCGCCGCCGTGCACGGCGAGGCTGTCAGCGCATCGGTACGCCTGGAAATCAGCAAGGACGGTCAGTTGCTCAGCGCAACCATCGACGGAAAACCCATCGACAAGGACCGCACCTACCGGGTGGCCACCATCGACTATCTGATGGAGGGCAACGACAAGCTCTACTCGCTGAAGCGGCACACGAAGGTGCACGAGATTCACCTCCTGGCCCGCGACGCTATGGCCGAGAGCATCATCAAGAACAAGGTGATCGACAGCCGTATTGAGGGCCGTATCGTAGTGAAGTAGCCCCCCCTCCCATCCACCTCATTAAACCCATTAGACCCATTAAACCCACTCCCTCATCCTCCTCATGAAAAGAATCCTCCTCCCCATACTCCTTGCGCTGACGCTCTCGGCCAGCGCCGGGCAGCGCAAAATCTTCATCGTGCAGACGAGCGACACGCATTCGTGCATCGAACCCATCTCGCCCAACTTCAGCGACACGGCCCAGGCCAACAAGGCGGGCTACATGCGGCGTGCCGCACTGCTGGAGAGGTTGCGCAGGGAATACCCCACCGACCTGCTGCTCTTCGACTGCGGCGACTTCTCGCAGGGCTCGGCCTACTACAATCTGTTCAAGGGAGAGGTGGAGGTAAAGCTGATGAACGAGATGCGATACGACGCCTGCACCATAGGCAACCATGAATTCGACTTCGGTCTGGAGAATATGGCACGGCTCTTCCGCATGGCCAGCTTCCCCATCGTATGCTGCAACTACGACTTCCGAGGCACACCGGTGGACGGTCTCGTGAAGCCCTATATAATAATAGAACGCGCGGGCGTGCGCGTAGGAGTGCTCGGCGTGGCTCCCCAGCTGGAGGGTCTCGTGGCCAAGCAGTCCTACGGCGACACTCGCTACACCCCGCCCATCCAGGCGGCGCAGCCCGTCGTGGACCGTCTCAGAGGCGAGGAGCACTGCGACCTCGTCATCTGCCTGAGCCACCTCGGATGGGGCGACGAGCCCGACCACGACAAGGGCTTCATCCGCGCCACCACGGGCATCGACGTCGTCTTGGGCGGACACAGCCACACCTACTTCGAGCATCCCGCCTACATCCTGAACCGCGAGGGCCACGAGGTGACCGTAAACCACATGGGCAAGAACGCGCGCTGGATAGGCACGCTGGAGCTGAGCCTGGACGATTGAGAGGCGTGGCGAGCCTCCGCTCTAATCTTTTTTGATGATTACGCAAAAAATATTAGCCCGAAATGTGGCGCGTATCACTAAAAATAGCTATCTTTGCACCCACATAAAGAGTAATAACCCACATTTAAAAGAAGAAAAGAACTATGGCTTACGTAATTGGTGACGACTGTGTTGCTTGCGGCACATGTATTGACGAGTGTCCCGTAGGAGCTATCTCCGAGGGCGACAAGTATTCGATTGACCCCGAGCAGTGCACGGAGTGCGGCACTTGTGCCGATGTTTGCCCCAGCGGCGCTATCTCGCTGTAAGAACCCTCCCCCACTTCCCCTCCAGGGAGTGGAGCACTTGACTGAGAAACTAATCAAAGAGACTGAACCCTACCATCCCATATCAGGGAGCGTAGGGTTTTTCCGTTTCCTGAACCCCAAGAACATCCCCCCTCCGCATCGCTTGCGCCTGCCGCACAAGGCATGGGCTGGCGAGAGAGGGGACTCCCCCCACCCTATGAGACGCCATCTCCCCATCCTCCTCATGCTGCTGGGCTGGTCCATCGCCATGCCGGCACAGATGAAGCGCAGTCCCAAGCGCGGCATCTGCGAGAACAATCCCCACTACACCGAGGCGTGGACTCAGGCACTGAAGCCCGGGGTCAGCTGGACCTACAACTGGGCCGTAGCGCCCGAGCCGGACGGCCTGCACTCTGCCGAGGCCTCCGGCATACGCTTTGCCCCGATGTGCTGGAACCATCAGTTCAGCGAGCAGAAGCTGCGACGCTATCTCGCCGCACACCCCGAGACGGAGCTTCTGCTGGGATACAACGAACCGAACTTCACCAGCGGCGACGGGGGCTCGAACATCACGCCCGCCATTGCCGCCCGCTACTGGCCCAAGGTGGAACAGATAGCCGAGGACTACGGACTCCGACTTGTCTCCCCCGCCATGAACTTCGGATACCAGAAACTCACGGACGGCAAGGTATGGGGGCTGGACGAGTGGCTGGGTGCCTTCATCGAGGAGTACCGCAAGCTCAATGACAACCGCGACCCTCGCATGGACTACATCGCCCTGCACACCTACATGAACTGGGCCAGCTCCGTCCGGTGGTTCGTGGACGAATACCTCTACGCCTCCGACCGCGACCAGCGCCTCCGCGACTACTTCGCCCGCAACGGACGCAAGCAGATATTCCTCACCGAGTTCAGCGCCGGCGAGGGCGACAAGGACGGATTCACCACCACCGAGGACAGCCAGATAGACCAGATGGTACAGAAGGTGCAGATCCTGGAGCAGAGCGACAACGTGGCCGGATATGCCTGGTTCATGGGTATCGGAGGCAGCTTCACCAACAGCTTCCCCTACTGGCACGTCTTCGCAGGGAGCGACGCCAACCTGCAGTTCACCGAGCTGGGACGCATCTATGCCCACCTGTCGGCCTTCGACAAGACGTGTTACTGGAAGCCCGGCCAGCTTATCCCCGCCAAGGACTATATCGACATGGCCGACTGCAAGCTGCGCCACAACACCGACTCCGAGAGTGAGCAGCAGATAGAGCTGAGCGAGTTCCAGCAGTACCGCAACTGGGAGCAGAAGGTCATCACGCCCTACGTGGAATACCAGATCAACGTGGGCACCCGCAAGATGTACACCCTCTCGATGCGCCTCTGCAACGAGAGCGGCACCACCATCGAGTTTCTTCTCGACGGGCGCAAGCTGGTGAGCCGCTCGCTGCCCTCCACCAAAGGCCAGTGGGCCACGGTCACCACCAGCCTCATGCTCACCCCCGGCCTGCACCGGCTGCGCCTCAACAACGTGAAGCAAGCCCCCAACCGGATGAACTGGCTGCGCATCGAGGGCACCGAGGACGATGCCGTCGAGGACCCCGCCTCGGCCGTCTTCTCCCCGCTCGCTCCCGAGACGCAGAGCGAGGCGCTCCCCTGCTACGACCTCTCTGGCCGCCGCATCACGGCCTCGCCTGGTCGGCGCATCACAGCCTCGCCTGGTCGGCGTATCGTCATCCAGGGCGGGAAAAAGGTTTATTAGAGGCAGTCAGACTAATCAGACTAATCAGAGTACTCCGAGTAATCCGAGTAATCAGAGTACTCCAAGTAATCAAAACAGTACGAAGCTTAAAATGAAGAGACACTTGCTTATCAGCATCATGCTGGGCCTGACAATCAGCCTCGGAGGCTTGCGGGCCCAGGAGACAGAGACCGAACCCATCCAGTCCGTCATCGAGCGTTCGCTCGCACTGGCACGCAGCCAGGCGCTCCTCATGGGCCACAACCTCGAAGGCAAGGCCGATGCCCTGCCACGCACCTACGACAAAGACCAGCTACAGACATGCAACTACGGCGCCTGGGTCTCAGGCTTCTACCCCGGCCTGCTGTGGATGCTCTACGAGGACAGCAGGAGCAATCGCCTCGTAGGCGAGGACCGTCAGGCACAGACCGACGAGCTGCTGCGCCTGGCCCGCCTGTTCACCGAACGCGTAGAGCCGGCCAAGCAGCTGACGAACACCCACGACCTGGGCTTCATGCTCTACTGCAGCTTCGGGCAGGGCTACCGCATCACCGGCGACCGCCACTACCTCGACGTCATCAGCGAGGGCACGCAGAGCCTGCTCACACGCTGGAACCCGCGGCTGGGAGTCATCAAGTCGTGGCAGACGAACAAGCGATGGCAGTATCCCGTAATCATCGACAACATGATGAACCTCGAGATGCTCTGCTTCATGAGCCACGAGACCGGCGACCGACGCTACGAGGACATCGCACAGACTCATGCAAACACCACCATCAAGAACCACTTCCGCGAGGACTACAGCACCTTCCACGTCGTCTCCTACGACACCCTGACGGCACAGCCCCACGCCAAGAACACAGCCCAGGGATATGCCGACCCGAGTGCCTGGGCACGGGGACAGTCCTGGGGGCTCTATGGCTACACGATGATGTACCGCGAGACGCAGAACCCCGCCTATCTGGAACAGGCGCGCCACATCGCCTCGTTCCTCACCTCCCATCCCCGCCTGCCGGAGGACAAGGTCCCCTTCTGGGACTACGACGCACCCGACATCCCCCACGCCCAGCGCGATGCCTCGGCCGCCGCCATCATGGCCTCGGCACTCATCGAGCTGAGCCAGCTGGACCCCAGCGCCGAGGCCGCCCGCTGGCTGGCCGTCGCGGAGCAGCAGATACGCACCTTGGCCTCGCCCCGCTATCTCTCGAAGCCCGGCGAGCGGGGCGGCTTCCTCCTGGGACACAGCGTGGGCTCGCTGCCGGCCAAGAGCGAGGTGGACGTGCCGCTGACGTATGCCGACTATTATTTCGTGGAAGCCCTGCTGCGCCTGAAGAAACTGCAGACGAGGACCACCGGCGCCGCCGACCGCCGCTATTGGATCGAGCAGCTCACGCGCATAGCCGATCCCGTGCTCACCCATCTGGCCGCCGGCACACTGAAGCAGCACATGCCCTACGAGACGCGCCACCAGAGCGCCGAGCACCGCCAGGTCTCCTTCCTCGAAGCCGTGGGGCGCACCGTCTGCGGCATAGCACCCTGGCTGGAGCTGGGCCCCGACGAGAGCGAGGAGGGACGCCTGCGAGCCCGCTACATCGACCTGGTGGTACGCGGCCTGCAGCACGGCGTGGACCCGCAGTCGCCCGACCATCTGACGTTCGCGGGCCCCGAGGCACAGCCCCTGGTGGACGCCGCCTTCCTGGCCCAGGGCATCCTGCGTGCCCCCACACAGATTTGGGGGCGCCTCGACCCGCAGACGCGCCAGCGCCTCATTGCCGAGTGGAAGGCATCGCGCAGCATCAAGCCCTACGAGAGCAACTGGCTGCTCTTCGCCTCGATGATCGAGGCAGCCCTGCTCGAATTTGCCGGCGAATACGACGAGCAACGGCTGATGTACGGCATCAAGCGTTTCCGCGACGACTGGTACCAGGGCGACGCCTGGTACGGCGACGGCCCCCAATTCCACCTCGACTATTATAACAGCCTGGTCATCCACCCCATGCTCACCGAGGTGCTGCGCGTCATGAAGCGGCACGGCCTGGAGGGCGCCGACTTCCTCCCCGAACAGGAGAGACGCCTGGGGCGCTATGCCAGCCAGCTCGAACGCATGATTTCCCCCGAGGGGACGTATCCCGTCATCGGACGCTCCATCGCCTACCGCTGCGGCTCGCTCCATGCCCTGGCCGATGCCGCCTGGCTCCGCCTGCTCCCCTCCACGCTCGCTCCCGCCCAGGTGCGCTGTGCCCTGACGGCCGTCATACGCCGCCAGCTGAGCCAGCCCCGGACGTTTGACTCCCAGGGATGGCTGCGCGTAGGCTTTGCCGGCAGCCAGCCCCGCATGGGCGAGACCTACATCAATACCGGCAGCCTCTATCTCTCCACCGCCGCCTTCCTGCCCCTGGGCCTACCCGAGGACGACCCCTTCTGGGCCTGCCCCGCCGTACCCTGGACCAGTCTCAAGGCATGGAACGGCACCGATGTGGGCCTGGACCACGCTCTCCATTGAGCGCGGGAGGGGGAGACGAACGGCGAACGCTATGCCGAGCGACGCATGCATCATGTAAGCACCCTTATTGCAAAATGCAAAATGCAAAATGCAAAGGAGTGAGCGCAGAGCCGAAAGCTCGCTTTCGGGCTATGCCGAGCGACGCATGCATTCGACGAACGTCAAATGCAAAGGAGTGAGAGCAGAGCGTCGAGTCTCGCTCGAATGCTATGCCGAGCGACGCATGCATTCGAACATAGTTCAAATGCAAAACCGCAGGAGGTTACTTCCTGCGGTTCAGTAGGTTGGCGATATCGCTGGAGTCTATCTCCCCCTGCGGGGGAAGGAAGAGGCTGATGGCGCAGATGACTGCGCCAAAAGCCAAAAGTAGAGCAGCAGAGAGACGTTCCATAGTGAGTGTCTTTTTTTCAGATGATTCAAGTTTCGGGTGCTTTCAACGTTTTGTAGTTCTTCGACGAGCGAAGTAATCGGCTCCGCCGCTTCGCCTTTAGTGCGAAGAACTATAAACTATAAACTTTAAACTTTAAACTTTAAATTGCGCCCCGGCTGCGCCGCCCAGCAGCGCCAGGAGGATGCGAAGCACCTCGGCCAGGATGGTTTTCCAGTTCGTTTTCAT
>CADAJS010000007.1 GCA_902788315.1 uncultured Bacteroidales bacterium | reverse complement strand
GCAGTAGCCCGTAGCGGAGAGTTTACCGGTCACCCAGACGTTCTCGACATAGCAGGGCTTGCCATACTTGGAGTGACCCAGATAACCGGCAATGATACCGGTGCCGCCCGTGCTGGTGACGTCGGCATTCTCCACGCCGAGGTTGCGCACATTGCCACAGAGCACGCCGAAGAGGCCGCAGTAGTCATAGGCGCCATCCGTCTTGGATGTCAGGTTGCGGATAACATGGTTCTTACCGTCGAAGTCGATGAAGGGATAGGGATAGGTGTCGTTTGCACCGACATAGTTGAAGAGGGGCTTCCACTCTGTGCCAGCCAGATCCACGTCGGCCTCCATGACCACATAGTTCATGCGGCCCGGAACAAGCAGGTTGAGCAGATTAACCATGTCGGAGGCAGACTTCACAACAAACGGATCCTCCTCCGTGCCGAGGTGAATGTCGCCCTTCTCATTGGTGAAGTTGCCGTTCTCATCCTTGGCTACCACTCCATGAGTGTTATCCAGTACGGGATGCTCGTCCTCGCCCAGCGTCTGGAACCAGATGGGCGTCTCCACGCCACTGTTCTGGTTGAGCAGATAGCAGAGTTCGCCGGAAGCTACCTGTTCGATAGTGATTCCCTTGATGTCGAAGCTGGTGTTCAGGTCGGTGTGGACGATGTAGTTGTTCTTCGTCTCACAGTAGCACAGGGAGAAGGGCTTGCTGGCCGAGGTATAATAGCCCTCGATGGTAGCGCTCGACCAACTGTTGCGGATATATCCGTTCTTGATGTATCCTGTCAGGGCACCACTCTCATTGTCTCCGATAACGGTTCCCGAGGAATAGCACCTGTCAATATATACAGTGGCTGCTGCAGACATTTCGCAACCGAAGATTGCTCCGGTGTTCTTGATGCCCTTTACATAGCCTTCGTTGCCTACTGCGGTAATGTAGACGTCGCCGGCGGTTGCAGCAGTGCCGCCAATGATGGCAGTGTAGCTGCCGCCGATAATGCTACATGTGCTGTCCAGGACGAAATTCTGAATGCGTGCACCAGGCCCGACAATGCCGAACATACCTGTATAGTTCTTGTCGGTCTCAATCGTCAGATTGCTGATGGTGTGGCCCTGTCCGTCGAACGTTCCTGTGTAGGTGCCATCAGGACAGATGACATCAAGACTGAAGCCCGTCAGGTCAATGTCTGCCGTAAGGACTGCATTCAGGTTGTAGTTACCGGAGTTGACCTTCTTGGCAAACCATATGAGGTTGGATCCTTCGGCAATCTGATAGAAGCCATCGACCAATTCAGGAGCCTTGCCGAATGCATTGGTATAGTATGCTGCATTCTTCAGATCCTCCTCGGCCTCGGCCTCGGCCGTGGTGTAGTCACCTGCAACCAACTTATCCCAAATGTTATAATATATCACCTGTGCGGTACCGAAGGTGTCGTCATCGATGGCACCGGCGGTGTGAATATTATCCATAAAGGTATAATAGCTTTCCAGATCTTTCGCATAGGTGCGATATGCCAATCTGCTGGGCAGAATCTCAGCGAAAATCGAGGAGAACTTGGCGATGAGGGCCATCTTGTCTGCCGGCTCGACAGCACTCTCCACCTCTGCCATGGCATTCTGCAGGTCGCTCTGCAGCGAGGCTGAATAGTTGGGATAGTAGGTGAAGTCAGATTGATCGGGCGTGTAGTTCTGAATCATCTCAGCACGTTTGAGCATCTCGGCCAATGTCTTGTCCATCGTCATGGAGGCATCCTCCAGGTCGCCAAGGTAGAAGAGTCGGAAATTACTCATCAGCGCCCAGTCGCCCGAGTTGCCTGTGCCAGTGTTCATACAGCCAATGGTCAGAGTGCCGTCTGTGACGTTTGCCACCAGTACGTTTTCGTAGCGTCCGTATGTAAAGTGGAAGCTGCCGCCCACATGGCCCTGGGGCACATATCCATATACATTGCCTTCTATGTCGGTCAGGCTGAGGTCGGCATAGGGAACCGTCAGGTTGCAGTTCACACCATCCTCGGCTGTCTCGGCTTCCTGGTATTCGTCAAAGTAGTTCTTCAGGAACACCTTGTTGTCATTGGCATAGAATATGGTTGTATAGCTGGGATTCTGGTAGAGGGGCAGACAGCGGGACACACCGTTCATGCGAATCTCATAGACTCCATTGGTCAGGCCTGTAATCGTCTGCTGATAATTAAAGTTGGTGTGGATCGCCTCGGCAGCCTGCATCATGCCCGGCTGTCCGCCTGTGGTGATTCTGCCTTCAAGAACCGTCCAGTTCTCCAAGCCGTTGGCAAACTGCGGATTCTTAATCATGCTGGTCACCTCGGCTCCCTTTCCGTAACCATTCTTGATGGCATCCTCCAGCATCTTCTGTACTTTCTCGGTCTCGGCAATGATTTCCTCGGTGGTGAGGAGATGGTTTTCAAGGATGTAGTGTGAACCGCCATTGGTGAATGTTTCATCGGGTGCTTCGTCGCTCTCCAGATAATCTGTCAGGAGGTCTCGGTCGTTGCCCCAGAATGATTCATCGTTGGCAAGATATTCTGTTACATAGTCCAGTTTCGCCTTGTAAGCCTCGTAGGCGGTCACGGACGTCTCCACTTCTGCCAGTTTGGCGGAGAGTTCCTTGTAGGTGGGGATGAACTCGTCCAGCGTCGTCGGATTGCCTATGTTATCCAGCATTGCCTTGAACTCGTCGAGCAAGGACTGGGTTGCAATAGCATCGTCTGCATACTGGCGCATGTAGATCTTGTATTTGTCCAAGAATGTGGCAAAGGTTGCATTGTCCTCGATAGAGCCCATCTCGTCCAGCGAGTAAACGATGCCGTGCGTGTTGTCCAATACGGGATGCTCGTCTGAGCCCAAGGACTGGAACCAGATGGGATCGGCCAGGCTGCTACCGTTGAGCATATAACAGAGCTCGCCGTTGTAAACCTGCTCATTGGTAATGCCCTTGATGTCGAAGCTGGCGTTCAGGTCGGTGTGGACAACGTAGTTGTTCTTTGTCTCACAGTAGCACAGGGCAAAGGGCTTGCTGGCCGAGGCATAATAACCCTCGATAGTGGCGCTCGACCAACTGTTGCGGATATATCCCTTGCTGATGTATCCTGTCAGGGCACCACTCTCTACGGTGCCAATAACGCTTCCTGTGGAATAGCACTTGTCGATGTAAACAGTTGCAGCAGCTCCCATTTCACAACCGAAGATTGCTCCGGTGTTCTGACCACCCTGCACCGTGCCCTCGTTTCCAACGGCTGTGATATAGACTGTACCTTCGGCTGAAACGGTGGCTCCAATGGCAGCTGTATGGGCCTTGCCGACGATGACGCACGTCTGGTCCAATACGAAGTTGCGGATATCGCAATTTCCTGTAATGCACCCGAAGAGTCCTACATTGTCTTCCATAGGTCGGTTGATGTCCAACCCGCTGATGATATGGCTTTGACCATCGAACTTACCCGACTTGAACGGAGTGGCTGTGGTACCAATCATTGGGAAGATGTCGTTCACGTCGGACATGTCAATGTCTGCCGTCAGACGGGCAGCCGGGTCTTTGAGACCAGCATTGACCATGCTGGCAAACCATGCGAGTTTCTCGCCGTTGTCAATCATGTAGTAGCCATCCTCGTCCTTCTGGCAGAAGCCGGCATCCACGAAACCGCATACCGTACATACGCCGGCCCTGAACTCGTGTGGATCCTGATTCATGCCACTCGGGTCGTTGCTGTATGTCACGTTGCCGAGAGGTTCACCACCGCAGGAGATATGGCCGTTGGCGTACACCTTCTTGTGGCTTGGGTTCAGAGAGGGAAGTGCATCGCCGCCCTCGCCCAGGTTCTGGTACCACTTGATTTGTGATTGATCGCCGTTCAGCGTGAAGGTCATCAAGCCGCTCTTGGCATCCTCTTCGTTGAAGTCGAGCACGCTAGCGTTCTTGTAAAGAGCATTCGAGTAGTTGTTCCTAACCACAGCCGGACTGCCGCGATAGAATCCGTCTCCTGCGTTTTCCGTCTTGTTGTACACACCCTCAATGCTGCCGGTGGCCCAGCAGTTTTCGATAATGCCATTGGCGAACCAACCATTAATCTGTCCTGCCTGGTCGCTTGCCTGTATCGCTCCCGTGACGTAGCAGTTGCTGATTGTAGTCGCTGGTCCGTCCATGTTGCAACCCAGGATTCCGCCCGCGTTGATGCCGGATGCCACGACTGCACCCTCCATACCCACTCTGTCGATAACAATGGTGCTGGCGCTGTTCCTTGTGGCACCGATAATACCCACATAGGAAGCACCGCCGATGTAGGAATTGCTGTCAATTACAAAGTTCTTGATTGCAGCAGTACCTGTTACGCGGCCAAACAGTCCGACGTAGTTGTCCGAGCTGGTAATGACAAGGTTCTTGATGATATGATCCTGTCCGTCAAACACTCCCTGGAAGGGGTAATCCGTGTTGCCGATAGGAGTAAAGGCGGGGCTTGCCTGGGTGGGAACACCGTCCTCCAGTTTGCCTCCCATGTCAATGTCTGCCGTCAGCCGTGCATTCGCGCTCGTGTTGCCTGCTTTTACATAGGCAGAGAACCATATTAACTGGTCTGCCGAGCTAATCGGGAAGGCCCCGTCCACCGGGGTTATGTATTCTGGATTGAGATAGTTACATACGGTGCAGATGCCATTCTCGTAAGTGTGGGCATCGCGTATGCCGGGCGTATTGCTATAGGTGACGTCGCCCTTCGGCGTGCCGTCGCAGGTCATGTCGGTGGCCACAAACACCTCTTTGTGTGTGTTGTCGAGGACGGGATATTCGTCTTCGCCCAGCGTCTGATACCAGCCGGTGGTGATACCTTCGTTCAGTTTGTAGCAGAGTTCGCCACTCCCCTTCAAGTTCTCGACGTCCTCTCCGGCAAAGTCGTTCGTGCGGATGGACTTCGAGCCATAGCCGCCCAGAATTTTCTCTGCGTCGGTGAAGCAAGCGATTACCTTGTTATTCTCGTTGCTGGATATATAGGCATTCAGACCGCCCACCGAGATTGTCTTCTCCGGGTCGGAGGGAATCACCTTCAGTCCCAGCACGGCGCAATAGCTGAGCACGGAGCTGCCACGCTGGTTGCCCACGAAGCCACCGGCATAATCGCATGGGTGCTCATCGTCCACTGTCACGTTGATGGTGATGTCGCGCAGAATGGTGCGGGTGATGGTACCTTTGGTCTTGCGCTTGAAGAGTCCGATACCCGTTTGATTGCCCTGTACGCCGTCGCCTGTGACGGTCAGGTTCGAGATGGTGTGACCCTGTCCGTCGAAGTTTCCTTCGTAAGTGTTGTCCGACGGCTTGCCGATGGTGGGCAGGGTGATGCCTGTCATGTCGAGGTCGGCGGTCAGCCGCACGTTGGGATCCTCTCCATTCTCGGTCACCTGCTTGGCAAACCACTGAAACTCGTCGGGCGTACCGATGAGGAGGTACCCTTCATCGTCTGCTTTGGGGGCTTCCTGAGCCCACAGACTCGTGCCACTCAATAGTAAGGTGGCAAGGGTAAACAAATACGTGAAAGTTTTTTTCATAAAGGTTAGTTTTTAGGGGGTTATTTTTCGCTTTGCATTTCTTCGTCGACAGCTTTTATCTTTTCGCCCAGCAGATGGAGTTCCTCGCGTAGTTTCTCCACCTTCTTCTTCATGGCATCGACCATGGCGTTGCCTTTCTTGCTGCTGGTGGTGAGGAAGCCAAGGTTGTTCTCGTAGGTCTTTATCTCGTCGCGCATGCGTTCGTATGCACGCATCATTCGATTACGTTCTCCCTCGAGTGAGCCGGCTTCTTTCTCTATCTTCTGTGCCAGGCTGTTGCGGAAGTTGTTCAGGCGACGTCGGGCCTGTGTGGCATTGAGTGCGCCATAGAGCTTGTCGCAGATTTCGCGATACTCCTTGTAAAGGCGGTCTTTGTCGCGGAAGGGTACGTGACCCACTTCGTTCCACTGCTGCTGCAGCTCGCGCACTTTCTGGAGCACGTCCTCGGCGCCTTCTGAGGCCAGTGCCTTCAGTTGTTCGATGATGCCTTGCTTCTGCTGCAGGTTGCCTTGCTCCTCCTCGCGCTGTCCGGCGGTGGCTGCCTGCTTGGCCTCGAAGAACTGGTCGCATGCAGCGATGAATCGCTTCCAGAGTGTCTCGGAATACTTGCGCGGCACGGCACCTATCTCTTTCCACTGCTTCTGCAACTGGATGAGTGCGTCGCCCGTCTTGCGCCATTCGGTGCTGTCTTTCAGCGCCTCGGCCTTCTCCACGAGTTCTTTCTTGCGGGCGAGGTTAGCGTTGAGCTCCTCCTTCTGACGCTGGAAGAACTGTGACTTCTTCTCGAAGAAAGCATCGCATGCCGTACGGAAACGCTCGAATATCTGCGTGTTCATCTTCTGTGGAGCATAGCCGATAGTTTTCCATTTGGCCTGGAGGGCAATGATTTTCTGAGTGATGCTGTCCCAGTCGGCGAAGGACTTCAGTCCCTCGGTGGCCATGCCTTCGAGTTCTTCGCAGAGTGCGGTCTTGGCTGCCAGGTTCTCCTCCTCCTGTGCTTTCAGTGCCTCGAAGTGTGCTTGGTGGCGTTTGTTGACCACGGTGGAGGCTGCTTTGAAGCGGTTCCATATCTCGTCGCGCAGTTCCTTGGCCACGGGGCCGGTCTCCTTCCACTCCTGATGGAGTCCCTGGAGCTGGTTGAAGGCCTGGATGACGTCGGGCACCTCGGCCAGTGCTTCGGCTTGTTCGCACAGGCGTGTCTTGATTTCGAGGTTCTTGCGGAAGTCGTAGTCACGCAGTTCGTGGCCCAGTTTGAGCAGGTCGTAGAACTTCTCGACATAGAGCTGATAGTTCTTCCACAATTCGGTGGCGCGCTCGGCAGGTACGGCCTTTATCTCTTTCCACTCTGCTTGGAGTGCCTTGAATTCGTTGAATGTCTGGTTGGCCTCTTCGGGTGTGGATGCCATTTGCTGTATGCGTTCCAAGATGGCGAGTTTGCGTTCGAGGTTCTTCTGCTTCTGCTCCTCGAGTGCTTCCTGCTGTGCGGCGCGTCGTTCGCGCACGATCTGCATGGCGGCACGGAACTCAGCCTCCAGCGGATCGATTTGCGGGATGTATTTGTCTGCCTCGCCTCCCTCGTCCAGGTAGCGGCGGAATGCTTCTTGCACTTCGGCATTGTGGTACTTGTAGAAGAGTACCTTCAGCTGGTCCACCTCGCTCTTGTCTCCGGCGTCCTCGCCCGAAGCAATCTCCTTGATGCGTGCCACCACTTCTTCCTTGTTGAGTGGCAGGTGTGCCTCCTCAGCCTCAGTGGCGGATGCTTCCTCCTCGGTGGCGGGAGTTTCTTCCTCGGGTGTTTCCTCACCGACAGTAGCCGGAGCTTCTTCCGTTGCTGCAGGAGCCTCTTCCTCGGCGACAGGTGTGGCCTCCTCGGCCACGTCGTCTGTGGTGGGTGCGGGTTCGGATGGCGCTTCTGCGGGCTGCTCCGCAGTGGGAACGGGCTCGCTGGGGGTGTCGTTCACTGGTGTTTCTGAAGCCAGGTTCGTAGGGGCTTCTTTCTCAGCAGACTGCTCAAGGGCAGTAGTCTCATTAGTCTCTAAAGAGTCCATCGTGTAATACAACAATTAACAGAATTACATTTAACCTATGCCCCGCAAAGTGTGTCTTTTGGGGTTACAAAGCGCAAATTAAAAGAAATTTTTCTTTTCTGCCTAATGAATTACGTATTTTTTTACGTAAAAGGGGGCTAAATCCACGTTTTGCGCTTGAAATACCACATAAAGGATACCGTTACGCTGACGGAAATAACCAGTGCGACGGGGAATCCCCATGCCCAGTTCTCCATTCCGTTGATGAGGTTCATGCCGAAGAGGCTGGCCACCAGTGTGGGGAACATCAGGATGATGTTGATGCTCGTGAGCAGTTTCATCACCGAGTTCATATTGTTGTTAATGATGTTGGCGTATGTGTCCATCGTGGAGTCGAGAATGTTGGTGTAGATTCCGGCCGACTCGCGTGCCTGGCTCATCTCGATATTGACGTCCTCGATGAGGTCTTTGTCCAGCTCGTCGACGGGCAGCTTGAACTTCAGTTTCGAGAGCAGGGTCTCGTTGCCTCGGATGGAGGTGATGAAGTAGGTAAGGCTATCCTGGAGCTTTGAGAGGCGGATGAGGTCGGCATTGTCGATGTCGTGGTCGAGGCTTGCCTTGGATTTCTCGATGAGCATGTTTATCTGTTTGAGTCGCTTCAGATACCACACGGCGCTGCTCAGGAAGAGGCGGAAGACCATGTCCACCGAGTCGGTGAATCCGGCGCCGCGCTTCTGTTGGAAGGAGACAAAGTCGATCATCATGTTCGTCTCGAAGTTGCATACGGTGATGCAGATCTCCTTCTTCATGATGATGCCCAGGGGGATGGTAGTGTAGGGGGTGCGGGAACGTACCTCCTTGACGTATGGGATACGCAGAATGATGAGCACCCATCCGTCGTCGTATTCGTAGCGGGCGCGCTCGTCAGTATCGGCAATGTCGTTCAGAAAGTAATCCGGAATGCCCAGCGTCTGCTCCAGGAAGTTGGAGTCGTCCTGTGTGGGACATGTCACTTGCACCCAGCAGTTGGGTTGCCATTCATCGATGGTGCGCAGACCATTCGTTGTGTTCCAGTAGGTTCGCATCGTTTTTCTCCTTCATTAATGGGTAGCACAAATAGGGCCTTCCCCCAAGAGTGCTTGCTACGATGCTCCTCAGGGGGTGCCTACAGTTTCATGTTTTCCGCCGGATAGTCGTCCATTTTGGGTGATGTATTTGTTTGTCGGGTGCAAAGGTAAGAATATTTGTTCTAACGTGCAAGGGTTTCCGTGCTAAAGTTTCCAGGGCTTGCGGTATTCGGGGATGATGAAGCGGTCGGCCGCCTTGTCATGGAATGTGCGTTTCCGCTCGTCATAGGTGAGGGACAAGTGGGTGCGTGCGGCGATATTGCCTATGTGGGCATACTTGGCACAGAATGCGCCGTTCGTGATGGGACATGCGGTCTGCATGTTACGGCTGCGCACGCAGTCGATGAAATTGGTGGTGTGGTCCAGGTGTTCGTTGTTCGTGGGCTTCCACGTGCGGGCCTCCAGCTTGTCGCCCAGCGGTATCACTTCCATGCCCTCGCGGTTGACCACCAGGGTACCGTTGGTGCCCTTGAATTCCAGACCGTAGTTCTTTCCGTAGGGACCCGATTCGATGGTTACATTGTTCCACTGTATGAGGTAGTCGGGGAATTCGTAGAGCACCGTGAGGGTGTCGAATGTCTCGGCGAAGTTCTCGGGGTAGGCGTGGTTGTCTCCAGAGGCAACCACACGTCGTGGCATGCCCTTGACGTCCATGCCCCAGAGGGCCATGTCGAGCAGGTGGACGCCCCAGTCGGTGAGCAGTCCGCCTCCGTAGTCCCAAAACATGCGCCATGCGCCGTGGAAACGGCTGGCATTGAACGAACGCTTCGGTGCGGGACCCAGCCACATGTCGAAGTCCACTCCTTCGGGCACCGGTCCGTCGGCCGCGGGATGCAGGATGGCGGCATATGAGAAGTTGGCCCACACGTTGACGCGGGCGATGCGACCCAGCTGTCCGCTGTCGATGTAGTGCTTCATCTCGTGCCACATCTGCGAGCTGCGCTGCTGCTGTCCCACCTGTACCACGCGCCCGTAGCGCTTCTGAGCTTCCACCATGGCGTCACACTCGGCAATGCTGTTGGCGGCGGGCTTCTCCACATACACATCCTTGCCGGCCGAGCAGGCGTCGGTCATTATCTTGCAGTGCCAGTGGTCGGGCGTGCCGATGACGACGATGTCCACGTCCTGGCGCTCCAGCATCTGGCGATAGTCGCCGTACAGGTCGGGACGGCGGCCCCACTTCTTCTCTGCCTCGGCGGCGCGGTTTTCCAGGATGCCGCGGTCGATGTCGCAGAGTGCTACGCAGTTTACGCCCGGATGGTGCATGATGTCTTCCAGGTCGTACCATCCCATCGACTTGCAGCCCACGAGCGCCACGTTCAGTTGGTCGCTGGCACTGACTGCCGGGGCGATGAATGTCTTGCCACGCAGGGCCTGTGGTATGATGATGCTGGCCGTCAGGGCACTGGCCGACTGGCGCAGAAAGTCTCTTCTTGTAGTCATTTTATGTGGGTGTTATGGTGGTTCGTTATTCTTTAAACATCTTCCAGGGTTTGCGATAGGGACGGGCGAGGAGCTTGTCTGCCGCCTTGTTGTGGAAGGTGTGGTGCTGGTCGTCATAGGTGAGGGGGAGCCCGGTGCGTGCTGCGATATTACCCAGGTGGGCATACTTGGCACAGAGTGCTCCGTGGGTGATGGGGCATGCCAACCGGTCGATGCGGCGCGAGCGGACGCACTCGAGGAAGTTGCCCGTGTGGACCACATGCTCTCCGGGCGTGGCCGTCACGCGCATGGCTTCCATGCGTCCAGCCTGCGGGATGACCTCCCACCAGTCGTAGTTTGTCACCACGGTGCCGTTCTGTCCTTTGAACTCCAGTCCGTTGATGCTGCCGTAAGGTCCGGTGGCGATGGCCGTGTTGCTCCATTCGATGCTGAAGTCGCCCAGTTCGTAAACCACGCTGAGAGTGTCGAACGTCTCGGCCTTGTTCGTGGGCAGGACGTAGTTGCCTCCGGAGGCTATCACGCGCTGTGGCATTCCCTGTACGTTCATGTGCCATAGGGCCATGTCGAGCAGGTGTGGTCCCATGTCGGTCATCAGTCCGCCTCCGTAGTCCCAGAAGCATCGCCAGCTCTGGTTGCGTGTCAGGCTGTAGGGGCGCATGGGTGCGGGTCCCAGCCACATGTCATAGTCCAGCTCGGCGGGCGGCGTGGTGTCCGGGGCCAACTCTGGCAGCACGACGTAGGTGAAGTTGGCCCAGATCTTCACGCGGGCGATGTGTCCCAGGCGTCCACTCTTGATGAATTCGTGGAGCTTCTGCCAGTGCTCGGCACTGTGTTTCTGCTGTCCCACCTGCACCACTCGTCCGTAGCGCTTCTGGGCTGCCACCATGGCGTCGCATTCGGCAATGCTGTTGGCGGCGGGCTTCTCCACATAGACATCCTTGCCTGCAGCACAGGTGTCGGTCATTATCTTGCAGTGCCAGTGGTCGGGCGTGCCGATGATGACGGCATCCACGTCCTGTCGTTCCAGCACCTGGCGATAGTCGCCGTGCTGGTCGGGCCGTCGGCCCCAGTTCTTCTCGGCATCATTGGTGCGGCGTTCCAGCACGCCGCGGTCCACGTCGCACAGCGCCACCAGCTCCACGCCGGGGTTTTGCATCATGGCCTGGAGGTCGGCCCATCCCATACTGCGGCACCCGATGAGGGCCACGCGAACGTTATCATTGGCATTCATAGGCATGTTATATCTATATGTTTGCGCGCGTGTGCGCGATACTTTAATTCTTGTCGATGAGTTTCTGGAGATACTTCCGGGTCTTGACCATATAGTCGGCCGTGCGGTCGCTCATCTCGTACTCGATGGTGATGGCTCCCGTGTAGCCCTGCTGCTTGAGCAGTTTGATGATGGCCGGGAAATCCACGTCGCCCTCGGGGATGGGCTTCTCCTTGCCCAGGTGGTAGGGATCGTCGGCCGAGGGGTAGGTGCCGTCCTTGGCGTGCATGTCACGCACGAGGTGGCCAAACTGGCGTATGGCATCGGTGGGGTTGGCCTTTCCGTAGAGCAGCAGGTTAGCCGTGTCGCAGTTGATGAAGCAGTTGCCCGTGCCGATGTCCTTGATGGTGCGTAGCAGGGTGGTGGGCGTCTCCTGCCCGGTCTCGAAGTAAATATCGACACCGCGCTCCTTTGCATAGTTTGCCAGCTCCTTCATCACCTGGATGAACGACTTGTATTGCTCCGTGCCGGGATCCTCGGGGATGAAACCGAAGTGGGAGTGCAGGGCCGGGATGCCTGCCTTTTGGCAGAAGTCCACACACTGGCGATAGACCACCATCTTCTGTTCGCGTCCCTCCACGGGTGCCAGCCCGATGGTGGAGGGACCCTCGGTGAAGTTCCATACGCAGCGCCCGGGGATGGTGATGACGGTGGTCACCCGGATGCCGTACTTTGCCTGTGCGGCCTTTAGCTTGTCAATGGTTTCTTGGGTATAGTCCTGCGGGAATCCTATCTGACACGAGGTGAATCCCATCTCCTGGAGGTTGCGGAACGTGGCATCGACATCGCCGGTGCCGCTCACGATGCAGCCGATGGTGATGGGTGACTTGCTTTTCTTGGCCGCATGCATCTGCATGGTGCTGAATGTCATGACTGCCGTCAGGCAGAGCGCTAATGCGAGTGTTCTTTTCATTTTGTGGGTGATAAAGTGTTATGGACGTTGTGGGTTATTCTTTTCCGAAGAGTTTCAGTATCCGACTCAGCTCTTTCTCGGCAGCTTCGGGTCCCTCAGCCTTGAGCGTGCGGGTATATTGTCGGGAGATGCTGTCCGTGACGGCTTCCTCGTCTTCCGAGGCGAAGGCATAGCTGAAGCCCTGCTGCTCGTTCCAGTGGCCGCGTGTGAAGTCGGGCACACGTACGGGCGCATTGCCGTGGTCCATGGACAGCGCACCCAGCTCGGCCAGGCAGCACCACTCGGCAGCATCGTACACGTCGATGTCGAGTGGCAGCCCGTGCTGCAGACAGTAAACGAGGCGCAGTTCCATGATGAAGTCCATGCCACCATGGCCGCCCACCTCGCGTGCAATCTTCTGATACTTGGTGGCGATGGGCGATTCGTATTGCCGTACGAGCTCGTCGAACTGCTCGCGTGGCATGAACTCGTGTCCGCTCAGGTTGTCCGTCGTGATGTTCTCCACTCCGGCGTCTTTCATCTGCTGGCTGCTCAGGGCATATCCCTCGACGGGATACTTGTTGGCAAAGCCCTTGGTGCCGGTCAGCTGGTAGCGTCGGTTGTATGGCTGCGGGTTCATCACGTCGTGCTGTATCTCGATCACTTTGCCCTCGACGGTGCGGATGAGCGTTGTCGTGTGGTCGCCGTTACGATAGGGAGCATCAAGGCTGTCCAGGTCCTGCGGGAATTCCTTCACGGCTTCGGGACCGGTGACGGGTTTCGTGTCCATGGCCACGAGGGTCTCGAAACGGTCGCCCCGATGGATGTTCAGCAACTGGGCCACGGGGCCCAGGCCGTGTGTGGGGTAGATGTCGCCGCGATGTTCCTTGTTATATTTCAGTCGCCAGTTGTGCCAGTAGTTGGTCCAGTGCCATAGGCTATGCAGATAGGCGCCTTCGACATGCAGAATCTCGCCGAAGAGTCCGTGCTGTGCCATGTTGAGCGTGTTCATCTCGAAGAAGTCGTAGCAGCAGTTCTCCAGTATCATGCAGTGGAGCCGTTTCTGCTCTGCCAGGTCGATCAAGTCCCAGCAGTCCTGCACAGTGAGTGCGGCGGGCACCTCCACGGCGGCGTGCTTGCCGTTCTCGAGGGCACACTTGGCGATGGGCACATGGTGTTCCCAGTCGGTGGCGATATAGACCAGGTTGATGTCCTGGCGCTGGCACAGTTCCTTGTAGCCCTCTTCGCCGTAGTAGATGTCGGCCTCGGGCAGCCCGGCATCGGTGAGGAAGTGCTGGCACTTCAGGGCGTTCTCCTTCTCATAGTCGCACAGCGCCACGATGCGCACGCCGTTCATGTGGGTCCAGCGCTCCACGGCATACGGGCCTCGATTGCCCAGTCCCACGAAGGCCACACGCACAATCGGCAGCTCGGGTGTGGTCAGACGGAGCGCACTCTCCTGCCCGGCAGGGCGCTTGGGGGTGTTCACGACGATGGTACCCTCCTCCCAGTGCCAGAAGGAGCCCCCTTCCGGGGAGGTGCAGCCTGCGAGTGCGAGCACGAGGCTCAGGGCAGCAAGAATCTTTCTCGGATTCATTGTTGATGAGGTTTAAGGTTTCTTCTTTCTGCAAATGTACAACATTATTTCCATTCCGGCAAACACTTTTTGCCAGTTTTGGGCCATGCCTCCGTCGTTTTCTGAAAATATGCCCGTCAGACGTGCTTTCTGCCCTCCCCCCGGGGGTGCCGGAGCATCGGTGAGCTGGTGGCACTCCACCAACGATTTGGTGACACTCCACCAACTTTTCCGTGGCACTCCACCAAATCGTTGATGGCCTACCACCCCGAAATCTGCCCTCCGTGAGGCGACCGGCCGAGGCGTTACGGCGAGAAAAAGGCCGTGGAGTGGCATTTTTTCGGTCAAATACTTGCATTTTTCGAAGAAAATGTGAAATATTTGCATTCGACTATATAGCTAAACATCGGAAAAAGATACCAAACTAACATACGACTATGCAAAAGAATACTCTTCTGACAGGTCTGCGCATGCTGCTGGCCGTTGTCTTTTGCCTGACTGCCGCCCGGGTTGGGGCCGCCGTCGAGGTGAACGTGGAGAAGGCGGGCACGCTCTCCACCCTGATTGTCGGCACCGAAACCGACCTGAAACTGACGGGAAGCATCAACGGGACGGACGTCAAATACCTGCGCCAGCTGACCAACGAGGCCAAGCTGACCTCACTGGACCTCTCCGAGGTACATATCGTGAGTGGCGGCGAGGCCTATTACGAAAGTTTCAAGACCCAGAATGATGTAATCGGCGAGAGCATGTTCACGGGCTGCGCGAAACTGCGCACCATCGTCCTGCCCTCGACCGTGACGGAGATTCTGAAAAATGCCTTCTCCCGCTCGGGCATCCGCAAGGTGGACATCCCGAACAGCGTGTCCCATCTGGGCGGCGATGCGTTTGCCTATTGCAGTTCGCTGGCCACCGTCGTCATCGGCAGCCGCGTCACCCGGCTCGACCAGGGTGTCTTCTACTCATCTTCGGTCTCAATGGCTTATGTGAAGCCTCTGACTCCTCCGTCCACGCCGGCCTACCTCTTCTCCTCGAAGCCCACCATCCGCGTCTATTCAGATGCGCTCGAGGATTACAAGCAGTCAAGCTGGGCCAGCTACGGCACCATCGTGGGCCGGCTGGAGTCGCTCTACCCGATGGAACAGGATTCGAGCGCCGTGGTGAACTCGTTGCGCGACACCTACTTTGAGGATGCGGCATGCACCCGCCTGAGGGCCGAATACCAGGGTATGACGGACGAGGAACTCACGCAGGCCATGACTACCGGAGGCATGCCCTCCTACATGGCCGAGATAGCTGTGAAACTGAAAAACGCGACGTGGGCGGCCTACGAACAGGACTTCCGCATTCACGAGTACCCGGCATATAGCGATGCCACCTACTGGAACAACAAACTGCTGAGCACTGGTGGCTCTTACATGGGCAATCCCACGGGCATCTGGACTCCCGATTTCAGCCCGCTCTATGTCTTCGTGGATACCGATGTACCGGATGATGCCACTCTCTACATCGCCGGCTGTGTGGGGAACAATCTGGTGACTACAGCCAAGACGGGCAAGAAGCTCACTCGCGGCCTGAATATCGTGGACGGGCAGAAAGACGCCCTCTACTATATTATATATACGGCCGACACAAAGTCTATGACGAAGACGCTCAGCCAGTGGCCCGCCATCAAGATTCACATCGAGGGCGGACGAGTGAACGGTTATTACGACGTATCGCGCCACAGCGACCAGGACTATCAGGCCCTGCTCAAGGCGGCCACGCATGAGCGCTTCACCATACGCGGCGGCCAGTCGCTCTTCAACTTCAAGACGTCGACCTATAAGACCGTCTGGCCGCGTACCATCGACAAGAGCATCTGCTGGTTCGACAGTCTCACGGTCTGGGAGAAGGAGCTGATGGGATTCTGCGAGTCGGTGGCTTCGGGACGGCGTGCCCATTCCCACTCGTTCCTCTCGGGTGGTGAAAGCATCTTCCCCATCTACTACAACAACCCGAACTTTGCCATCGAGGGCGTGGAGAGCGATGCCGGCTATGCCAACTCGACCCCGCATCGCACGTCCTATAACTCGGTGGACTGCATCCGCAATTCCTTCGACGTGAGCCGTCCGGACATGGACGACTGGTGTGCGGCGCACGAATGCGGGCACAACAATCAGCGGGCCATCAACCTGGAGGGAGGCACCGAGGTGTCGAACAATCTTTTCTCGAATTACATTCGCTATCTGGACGGCCTGACCACCTCCGCCGGTTCGCCACTCTCTACCGTGATGAACGAGTATGCCCAGCACATCCCCTTCTTCGTGCGTGACGTGAACAGCCAGCTGCGCATGTATTGGCAGCTCTATCTGTACTATCATCTGGCACAGAAGAACACAGCCTTCTATCCCACCCTCTTCCAGGAACTGCGCCGGGATCCGCTGACGCTATGGGGCAGCGCCACCAACAGCTCACTGAAGTTCGTCCGCAAGGTGTGCCAGATAGCCGGCGAGGACCTCACCGACTTCTTCACGGCATGGGGATTCTTCGAGCCCTTCACCAACCTCGCCATCGAGGATTACGGCTCCCACACCATGTCCGTTCGCCAGGCCGACATCAACCGCACACTGACCGAGATAGCCAAGTACCCCAAGAAGAATCGCGAGATACTCTTCGTGGAGGACCGTGCCGACTATGTGCTCACCAATGGTTTCCTGACCACGGCCGGACAGAAGCGCCGCGAGTCGGAACTTGTGGGGCAATGCGGTCAGCTGGGGCAGTTCACCGACTTCCTGAACGGCACGGCCCAGCCATCTAACTACACCTATCTGCAGACCGACTCGCTCTATGCCCTCACTGGCACGGGCGGCGTGGGCTTCCTGATGCTTGGGCCGAACGACGAGCTGCGCTATGCCTCCAACGACAAGAAGTTCTGCATCCCCACCAGCGTGGAGCGCGACTTTACCATCTACTCGCTCGACCTTGATGGCTCGCTGCATGAGGTTCCCTTTGCCGGTTCGGGCACGGAGAAGGTGACGCTCAGCCGTGCCGGCACGCTGGCCGACTCGCTCTCGGAGCAGGCCATTAAGGCCGTCATTGGTGGTTATATCAACGGTACGGACATTAAGTACATGCGCCAGCTCATCAACGAGGGCAGCCTGGCTGCGCTCGATCTGACGGACGCGCGGGTGCTGAGCGGTGGCCTGTCCTATTACGAGTCGTACCGCAGTACCGCCAACGCGATAGGCAGCCATGCTTTCTATGGGCTGAAGAAACTCGTTGCCATTAATCTGCCGCAGAAGATTACGTCGATCTCAGACAACGCCTTTGCCCGCTCGGGACTCCGGGAAGCGACGATTCCCGAAATGGTGACCACGGTGGGCGGCGATGCCTTTGCTTATTGTGAAAACCTGAGCCGCGTGACCGTGGGGCCCAAGGTGAAGACGATGGGGCAGGGCGTCTTCTACAGCTCGCCTGTCAAGCATGCCTACGTCTATCCCACCACGCCGCCCAGCATCTCGCTGTACCTCTTCTCGTCGAAGCCCGTCATCCACGTCTATGCCAAGGCTCTCGCTGCATATCAGAAATCGAAGTGGGCTGAGTTCGGTACGCTCGTGGGCGACCTGGACGACTATACGCCGGTGGAGACGGTGAACCGCGATGTGTTGCAGTTCGCCGAGGACGCACCCGTCTATGACTTGATGGGCCGCCGCGTCACGCGACTGCAGCCCGGCACCATCTATATCCGGAAGGGTAAGAAGTTCATGACGAAGTAAGTCGTAAAAATTTGTAGAACATACCTTAAATGTATTCTGCCTCAACGCGGTTGGTGAGGGAGACGAAGTCCTGGACGCTGAGTTGCTCGGGCCGCTTGTCAAAGATGGGGTCCTGAAGCAGCTGGCTGTGGTCGGGGACGTTTTCCGGCGTGCGCTGCATGTCGAGGTTGGAGAGCAGGGGGCGGATGTTGTTGCGCAGTGTCTTGCGCCGCTGATTGAAGGTCGTCTTCACCAGGCTGCGGAAGAGACGCTCGTCGCAGCCCAGCGCAGCGGTGTCGTTACGCGTCAGGCGAATGACGGCGCTCTTCACCTTTGGCGGTGGGTTGAATACGTGCTCGTGGACCGTAAAGAGATATTCCACACGATACCATGCTTGGATGAGCACCGTGAGGATGCCGTAGGCCTTCGTGCCCGGACGTGCCGCGATGCGCTCGGCCACCTCCTTCTGTATCATACCGGTACAGCAGGGGATGAGATCCTTGTAGTCCAGCATCTTGAAGAATATCTGACTGCTGATATTGTAGGGATAGTTGCCCGTCAGCACAAAGGGGCGCCCCTCGAACAATTGGTCGAGGCGCATGCGCAGGAAGTCGTCCTCGATGATGTTCCCCTCCAGTGCGGGGAGGTGCTCGTGCAGATAGGCCACCGACTCGCGGTCGATCTCCACCACCTTCAGCTGGCGCGGCTTCGTGACGAGAAACTGGGTCATCACTCCCATGCCGGGTCCCACTTCGAGGATGGGCAGGTCGGGGCAGGCATCCACCGTGTCGGCAATGTCGCGGGCGATGGAGAGGTCGGTCAGGAAATGCTGACCCAAGGATTTCTTTGGCTTTACGTATCTCACCCCTGAACTTTATTGTGTACGATAGAGAGCAGGATGTACCACACGATGATGGCTGCAAAGCAGCTGGTGCCGAGCAGGAAGCAGGGCAGACAGCCGAGCAGCAGCACATAGCGCCACCGATTCTCCTGCCACGAAAGGCTCTTGAACTTCAGGGCCAGCATGGGAACCTCTGCCACTAAAAGCCAGCAGAAGAGCAACATGAAGAGCAGGAGGAAGACCGCATTGAACTTCAGGGATACCAGGAATGCATGCTGCCCGAGTACCAGCGATCCCCAGAAGAGGGCATTGGCAGGCGTGGGCAGTCCGATGAACTGGGTGGTCTGACGCGTGTCGAGATTGAACTTGGCCAGTCGCAGTGCCGAGAAGGCTGCCATGAGGAAGGCGGTGTAGGGCAACAGGTCGTAAACGGGCATCAGCAGCTCGGGGCAGTGCACCTCTTGAAACAGGTAAAAGAGAATGGCACTGGGAGCCACACCGAAGGTTACCACATCGGCCAGTGAATCAAGCTCCTTCCCGATAGGGGAGGATACGCCTAACGCTCTGGCTGAAAGACCGTCGAAAAAGTCGAATACGGCTCCTATGATAATCATCAGCACGGCCCATTGGTAATTGCCGTAGAAAGCAGCACCGGCGGCAATACAACCGCTTATGAGGTTGCCGCATGTGATGGCGTTGGGGATATGTTTCTTCATCTCACGAATCATAATATATTTATTGTACGCGCACGCGTATAAAAGGTCAAACCCTCAATCACACTCCCTGTTCCGAACTCAGTCGTGCCACGATGGTCTCGTTGCCGCTGGTCTTCTGATGCAGGCTGACGCAGACCTGGGCGCTTGTGGGCAGGAAGAGGTCCACCCGCGAACCGAACTTGATGAATCCCAAATGCTCGTCGATGAAGCAGTCCTCGCCAGGCTGGGCATAGGTGACGATGCGCCGTGCCATGGCTCCGGCAATCTGTCGCACGAGAATCTCAGTGCCGTCCGGCGTGGTGATAACCACGGTGCTACGCTCGTTCTCGATACTGGCCTTGGGTAGCCAGGCGCTGTGGAAGTTGCCGTCCTGATGTTCTACCAGTTTTATCGTGCCGTCCACGGGAACCCAGTTGGCATGCACGTTGAACAGACTCATGAAGATACTCACCATGATTCGCCGGTCGTGGAAGTATTCGTTCTCCTCCACTTCCTCTACCACCACCACTCGCCCGTCGGCCGGTGCTACTACAAGATGGTCCGTGTCTCCATCATAGATTCGGATGGGACAGCGGAAGAAGTTTACCACGACAAGATATACTGTCGCGCTGAGGGTCAGGAAAATATAGAATGGGATACGTGACGGGAACAAAACATAGAGCAGCGTGTTCAGCACAAGTAGAAGTGCTGCACCGGCCACCAATGTATGTATTCCCTCGTGGTGAAGTCTGATCTTTTTTAATTTCTTTAATCGCTTGCCCATGTCTCTTGAGAATCAGATAAGCGACTGCAAAGATAGTTTTTTTTTATTTCCCGACCAAAAAAAGGTGCCACAATATTGCCTGTCTGCCAAAATTGACGTAACTTTATCCCGCAATTGCGTTTTGACTTATGGAAGATTTCGTACATCTGCACGTACACACTCAATACTCGTTGCTCGACGGGCAAGCCAGTGTGCCAGCTTTGGTGGACAAGGCCATCAAGGACGGCATGCGTGGTATGGCTGTCACCGACCACGGCAACATGATGGGCATCAAGGAATTCTTTAACTATACGAATAAGAAGAACGGCCCCATCAAGAAGAAGATTTCCGAGTTGGAGAAAGCACTGCGCGAGGCAGAGACGGCGGCCGCAGAGCCCCACGAGCCGGCCGAGGGCGCGCCTGCCGAGGCGGTGGATGTGGACCAGCTGCGTGCGCAGATAGAGGAACAGAAGCGCCGCATCTTCAAGCCCATCTTCGGCTGCGAGATGTATGTGGCCGCACGCTCCAGGCATCAGAAGACGAAGGAGCTGGACAGCCGCCGCTTTCATCTTGTGGTGCTGGCCAAGAACGAGACCGGCTATCACAACCTGATAAAGCTGGTTTCCCACTCGTGGACCGAGGGTTTCTACAACAAACCCCGTACCGACCACGAGGACCTGGAGAAGTATCACGAAGGGCTCATCGTCTGCTCGGCCTGTATCGCCGGTGAGGTTCCTCGCAGGATTATGGCCGGTGATATTGCTGGTGCCGAGGAGATAATTCTGTGGTACAAACGTGTGTTTGGCGACGACTATTACCTGGAGATGCAGCGTCATCAGGTGACCGACCCTGCTCAGCGGGCCAATCGCGATACCTATCCGAAGCAGCAGATTGTCAATGCCGAACTGATTCGTCTGGCACAGAAGCACGGCGTGAAGCTCATCTGCTCGAACGATGTCCACTTTGTGGATGCGGATAACGCCGAGGCTCACGACCGTCTGCTCTGTCTGGGCACCAACAAGGACCTGAACGACCCCGACCGCATGCTCTACTCGAAGCAGGAGTGGTTCAAGACACGTCAGGAGATGAACGACATCTTCTCTGATGTGCCCGAAGCGCTGAGGAATACCTGTGAAATATGCGATAAGGTGGAGACCTACAGCATCGACCATCCTCCCATCATGCCCAACTTCGACATTCCTGAATGGTTCGGCACTGAAGAGCAGTATCGGCAGAAGTTCACAGAGCAACAACTCTTTGAAGAGTTTACTCGCGACGAGAACGGCAATGAGGTGATGTCGCCTGCCGAGGCTGAGAAGAAAGTGAAGGGCATGGGTGGCGTGAAGAAACTGTACCGACTGAAGCTTGAAGCCGACTATCTGGCCCATCTCGCCTTCGAGGGAGCCAAGAAGATCTATGGCGAACCGTTGCCCGACGAAGTGGTGGAGCGCATCCGCTTCGAGCTTCACGTTATGAAGACGATGGGCTTCCCCGGCTACTTCCTCATCGTGCAGGACTATATCAATGCAGCCCGCAACGAACTGGACGTCTCCGTGGGACCCGGCCGTGGAAGCGCTGCCGGCAGCGAGGTGGCCTATTGTCTGGGCATTACCAAGATAGACCCTATCAAATACGATCTTCTGTTCGAACGTTTCCTGAACCCCGACCGTATCTCTCTGCCGGATATCGACGTCGATTTCGATGATGACGGGCGCGGTAAGGTAATCTCCTGGGTGACTCAGAAGTACGGTGAAGAAAAGGTGACCCATATCATTACCTATGGTACTATGGCCACCAAACTGGCCCTCAAGGACGTGGCACGTGTACAGAAGATTCCCCTCGAGACGGTCAATCGCTGGTGTAAAGCCATCCCCGATCGCCTGCCCGACGACAAGGATGGTAATCCCAGGAAGATGAACCTGAAGAATGTCATCGCATGTACCCCCATGCTGGCCGAGGCTGAAAACTCTGGTGACTCGCTCATCCACGACACCATTGAATATGCCAAGATGCTGGAGGGCAATGTGCGTAATACCGGTGTCCACGCCTGCGGAATCATCATTTGCCGAGATGATGTGTCGGACTGGGTGCCCGTGAGCACCGCTGAGGATAAGGAGACTGGCGAGCGCCTGCTTTGCACCCAGTATGAAGGTTCCGTCATCGAGGATACCGGTCTTATTAAAATGGACTTTCTGGGGCTGAAGAACCTCTCCATCATCAAGGAATGTGTGGTCAACATTCACGATAGTCTGGGCATCGACCTCGATGTTGACCGCCTCTGTATCGAAGACCTGGCCACCTATCGTCTCTATTGCGATGGCCGCACCATCGGCACTTTCCAGTTCGAGTCGGCTGGCATGCAGAAACATCTGCGCGAGTTGCAACCCGACACCTTCGAGGACCTTATCGCCATGAACGCGCTCTACCGGCCAGGTCCTATGGATTACATCCCCGACTTCATCGACCGCAAGCGTGGACGTAAGCCCGTCGAGTATGACATTCCCTGCATGGAGAAGTACCTCAAGGACACCTATGGCATCACCGTCTATCAGGAGCAGGTCATGCTGCTTAGCCGTCAACTGGCCAACTTTACCCGTGGCGAAAGCGACACTCTCAGAAAGGCAATGGGAAAGAAGCAGCGTGACAAACTGGACAAGCTGAAGCCCAAGTTTATCGAGCAGGGACGGCAGAACGGGCATGACCCTGCCAAGCTGGAGAAGATATGGGCCGACTGGGAGAAGTTCGCTTCCTATGCCTTCAATAAGAGCCACGCCACTTGCTACTCCTGGGTGGCCTATCAGACGGCCTACCTCAAAGCCAACTTCCCATCGGAATATATGGCCGCCTCGATGAGCCGCAACCTTTCACGCATCGACGAGATTACCAAGCTGATGACTGAATGCCGTGCCATGGGGGTAAAGTGTCTGGGACCCGACATTAACCACAGCCGCCAGAAGTTCAGCGTCGATGAGAATGGTAATATTCGCTTCGGACTGGGTGCTGTCAAGGGCATCGGTGAATCTGCTGTCGAAGCCATCGTCAAGGAGCGGGACGCCCATGGCCCTTATACCTCGATTTTCGACCTCCTTCACCGCGTGTCGGTCAATACCATCAAGCGCAACGGCTTGGAGTGCCTGGCACTGAGTGGTGCACTGGACTGCTTCTCGGCAGAGATTACGCGCGAGCAGCTGATGGCAAAAAATGCCCGTGGAGAGGCCTTCATCGACGTGCTCGTGCGCTATGGAAACAGTTATCAGCAGGCTATGCAGGAGGCTCAGAACAGCCTCTTCGGCGACCTCAGTACCATCGATGTATCCACTCCGGCCATCCCTCAAGCCGAGCGATGGAGCGCGCTCGAGCGACTCAACCGCGAACGCGATCTGGTGGGTATCTACCTTAGTGCCCATCCGCTGGACGAGTATTATGCGATCCTCCAGAAGCGCCCACAGGGTATCTGTACCACCCAGATGACTGAAATCTCTGATGTGGACAGCATGCCCGAGGGTGATATTATCTTCGGAGGTATTGTCACCCATATACGCACCGGCGTCAGCGGCAAGGGCAAGGCCTATGGTATCGTGACCATCGAGGACTATAGCGGCAGTGGCGAGATACCCCTCTTCGGGCAGGAATGGAGCCGTTGGCAGGGGCATATGATTGTGGGTAATTCGCTTCTCATCCATGCACGCATCTCTCCCCGCAACTTTGACCCAAGCCGTAAGGAACTGCGTCTTGGGAAAATCGACTTCCTGAGCGATGTCAAGGATGATATCATCCAGCGTCTCACTATCACCGTCAGAGCCGACGATATCAGTGAGAGCACCGCCATATCCCTCACCCAGATTGTGCAGGAGAACCCAGGGCGCACGTCGCTCCTCATCCATCTCGTCGACTCTGATGGCGAGATGGTAAACCTCACCTCCCGCGCCTGCCACATCTCTGTGAACAAGCAACTCCTCAGCTTCCTGAACTCTCAAGCAGACTTCTATTATACAATCAGCTGAGGGGGCTACAGAAAGAAGATTAATTTTGTCGAACATATTAAAATCAACAGACACAATGGCACAAAAAATCACTAGTGACAATCTTCAGGCCCTTATCGCGACAGGAAAGCCCGTCGTGTTGGACTTCTGGGCCACATGGTGCGGCCCCTGCCGCATGGTAGCACCCGTTATCGAAGCGCTGGCTACGGAATACGATGGCCGCGCCATCGTGGGCAAGTGTGATATCGAGGAAGATGAAAACCTGCCCGCACAGTATGGCGTGCGAAATATCCCCACCATACTCTTCATCAAGGACGGTCAGGTGGTGGACAAACAGGTGGGCGCCGCCAGCCGACAGATTCTCGAGGAGAAGCTCAAGGCTATCCTGTAAGAAAAGAAACTCCCCCTTCGCCTTCCCCGGACAGTGAGGGCGGAGGGGAAATGAATTCTGCATTATATGAACTTTGAACTTTGATTTGCTGGATATGACACTTGACGAAGAACTGCTTCAGGAGGCCGAGGACGATCGCCTGACCGTGGAATACATTCAAAACTATCTGCCACAGGAGCTCAAGGAACGTTTTACCGAGGAGGAACTCTACTATTTCCTCGATGTCCTGGTGGACTATTACACCACCAGTGGCATCCTGGATGCTACGCCCGATAAGGATGGCTATATCGATATAGACATCGAAGCCATTGCCGAACATCTCTCCCGCCAGGCTAAGCGCGACAAGATGGGCGATTTCACGCCCGAGGAACTGCGCTGGGTGGTCGAGGGCGAAATGGAATACGGCGAGTCGCTGGACGAGTGAGGTCGCCCCTGCTGCATTCAAGCCGTCGGGAAGGGGAGGGATCCGGATTAGCGGAATCGACTGTTTCCTAATCCCGCCAGTATCTCTGCCCGCCTTCCAGAAGTCGTTGTGAATCTTCTGGAGGCGCGGTGCTCGTGAGCGATGCTTTACCCCCTCCGCTCTGCCCTCCGATACTCTGTTTTTCCTGCTGTCGCCATAGTTCCTCCTTCCTCTATTATTTTATTGCGTACTACAAAGTTCTTCGTCCGTCGGTGTGGCGAATGGGATTTTCTTTGTAAATTTGCTCGTCGAGAACATTACAAGTAAAACTGGAGAGACATGAATAAGCGTATTTATACCCTTGCCGCTTGCCTGTGTTTTCTTGCCTGTAGCCTACGGGCGCAGGAGTGGACGTCGGTGGATGACTCGACGCTGAGCGAACGCGAGCGCGTCCGTCTGTCGGACTATGAAGTGAGTGTGCGCTCGGGACGCGGAGAGTGGCGGCCCGCCAGGGTGGTGGGTGCGCTGGTATCGAGCCTCGAACGTCGTGGCGAGGACGGTGACCGGGGCGACAACGGCACGGACACGCTGGGTCGGGTGCGCACGCTGATGGGCGTGGCTATGTTCACCGAAGGCTTCAATGTTCGGGGAAGCAATCGCGTGGAGGTGGAGGTGAAGCGTCGGGGAGCGCCTTTCCGCGAAGTGCAGATCCGCCCCACGGCCTATCGGATTAAGGCCAAACGCGTGGACGGGCATACAGTGCGTTTCCGTCTGTACCCGTGGCAGAAGGTGAGTGTGGAGTTTGATGGAGACCGCGAGCACAATCTCTTTGTCTTTCCCGACCTTCCTGCCGAGAAGCCTGCCCCGGGCGACAACGTTATTTACTATGGACCAGGCGAGCATGAGGTGGGGCTCATCACCCTGCATTCCGACCAGACGCTCTTCATTGACGAGGGGGCCATCGTCTATGGTCGCATCGAGGCGCGAGAGGCAGAGCATATCCGTATCCGTGGGCGTGGCATCTTGTGCGGCTCGGGGAGTGTGCACGACTTCCAACGGCGCAAGTCGCTCATCTATATGCACAAGTGCCGTGATATCGAGGTCGAGGGCATCTTCTTCCGTGGTTCGCCTTCGTGGACGCTGTGTTTCTCTGGCTGCGAACGGCTACTGCTGGAGAATATCAAGCAAGTATGCTGGATGCGCAACTCGGACGGTATCGACCTTCTCAACTCGCGCCACGTCCTCATCCGGAACAGCTTCCTGCGCAACTATGATGACAACATTTCGCTGAAGAACTTCTCTTCGCCCTCGGACCGTACCACCTCGAATGTCACCATGACGGGCTGCACCCTGTGGGCTGATTGCGCCCACAACCTCCTGGTGGGTCCTGAAACGAAGCCCGAGCTGGCAATGGACAGCGTGCTCTTCGAAAACATACATATCCTCGAGGCTCGCGAGACGTCATGGCCCTGGCGTGGCGCCATGGCTGTCATGGGCAGCGATGAGGGCACCTTCCGCCACGTCACTTTCCGCAATATTTGGCTCGACCATCCGCGTGGCGGACAGATGTTTGCCGTGGAGATATGCCCCTATAATACAGCTGGCCGATATATCGAGGATGTCCGCTTCCAGCATGTCCACTTCCTTGGTGACGAAAGCAGGCTGCCGCTCAGTACCATCAAGGGGCTCGATGAGAAACGCCGTGTGGATGGCGTCGTGCTGCAGCACGTCACCGTGAATGGCAAGGCAATCACTCCGGAGAACCTCTCACGCTTCGTTGAGACGAACAAATATGCCACCGGAGTGCAGGTGAAGGCCCGGTAACCCACGGTGCATACGCTCGTTTTTATAAGAACATGTTCCTGGGCGAGACGAAACATGCTCTTCCAGACGCTGGGGCATGCTCCTTGGCGGAACGAGGAAAGGGAACATGAATATGAGCTAACGAATATAGAGAAAGCAATTATGGAAAAACGTGTCGGACTCTTGTGGTGTGCCGTAGCCGTCGTAGTGATGAAGAAGCGTGACGGAGGCAAACTTGTGGGTCGCGTCGGCTCTGTTCGGGGTGGAGGGGCCTAAGTTATTCTCTATCGGCGGAAAAAAGTTTCTCGCTCTTTTCCTTGCTTTACTCTTGCTTAATCGTCTCGTTGTAATTGAATTTGAGCAATATCGTATATGTCGCAAGGAAAGATTTCGACTTCAGACGCCCCGGGCCGTCCGATTAGACGCCTCGGGCCGTCCGAATAGACGCCCCGGGCCGTCCAACCGTCCGCCCCGAGCCATTTTCCTTTTCCAGTCGGCTCCGTCTCCCTCAGGAGTCGGCTCCTCATCCCTTTTCACCCGGCTTCTCGTCCCTGCCGCATAGCCTTTAGTGCAAAGAATCCCTAATCCCTAACCTCTAATCCCTAACCTCACCAGCGCCGTGCTTTACCTCCATCTGGCTGCCGGCAGTGTGGGCCTGGTATTCGGGTGCGTAGAGACATTGCAGGGTGGCGGGAGCGAGCTGGAACGTACCGCTGTGGGAGAGAATCCAGTCCTCTTCGATGACGTACGTGCCGCGTGGCAGACGGTCGAAGAAGAACTCGCTGTTGGCATCGTGGATGGCGCGGTAGTATCCGATGCCACCCTGCCAGCGATAGCCCGACAGCTGCGTGTCCGGCTCGGCCGAGGCGGGGCGCGGAGCCATGAGGCGTACGTATTCGTAGTCGCGGTCGGCGGTTACGACGTAGCGCACGTGGATGCGGTCTCCTGTTCGGATGGCGTGAGCTTCTTTTCCCGGCTCCACTGTCCGCTCTATCCTTAGGCCCTCCCATTGGGCTTCCGCTTTGCTGGCGGGTATCTCATATTGGGCATAGACGGCGCCCCAGCTGATGCCGGGTGTGGCCTTCCTGACGGTCAGCGAGCGGGGTGCCTTCACTCCGTCCACGCGTTCACGCAGGTAGCCCAGAGCGGTCTCAGGACATGACAGGGCTACCGACTTGTGCCCGTCGTGTAGGATTACCTCTCCTGCTTTCTCGCCGGTGGGAGATAACTGCTTCTCCAGCAGGTGCTCCACTCCCTCGGAGGAGCCGGGGGAGGTCATCAGTGCATATACGGCATCGGCCGTCTGTACGGGCTGTTCCCATTCCTGTGTACGCTTCTGCTGGAGGAGCCATTCCTGCATGCCTTGCAGCGTGGCGGTATCCTCGGGTTCCACCAGTGCCACGGCTTCCATCACCTGGACGTGGCGCTGTATCTTGCGGTCGATGCTGGTGAACGAGCCGCTGGGATAGGCCAGGTATGTGCCGTCGGGATGGCTGAGCAGGGTGTGAAAGCGCTCCATCAGCTGCCGCGCCTGCTTCTTCTCGCCTGCCAGAGAGAGGTCGATGGCTGCCAGTGCCCGCTGCTCGCCCTGCATCTCTGGGGCATCCTGTCGCAGAAGGTCGAGCAGGAACTTCATGTCGCGAGCGGCATCGCCGTGGCGGCTGGTGCCTGAACGGAGAGCCAGATAGAGATATTGCATGCCCAGGTGGCTGATGGTGGGATGCTTCATCTTGCGTGCTTCGGCCACCTCGCGAGCCACGTCTTTCTCGAGGAAATCCAGTGCGCGGGCTAACATGTGGGAGGCTGTCTGCGTGGCGGCGTCAGGCGTGTCGCTGCCGGTCATCACCCGTAGGCGTGTGAACAGATAGGCTACGGAGCATGTCAGGTATGAGTTGCCGCGCATGCCGGGATACCAGGCAAAGGAACCGTCTGCCTGTTGCAGGGCCTGCATGGCCTGGAGGATTGTCATGCGACGGTCTGTCTGTGCTTCGCTTTCAAAGAGCGTCACAAGCCGCTGGCGGCGTGCCTTCTCTTGCTCGGCTTCCATCATCCAGGGTGTTTCCTGCAGCAGCATGTCGGCCAGTTCCTGGTTTCTCGTGAGCGGACTCTCCTCCATGCCTGTTGCCTTCCATTCCTCCACCGCCTGCTGCATGCCCGGCACTGTGCGGGCGATGTGGGCAGCCAGCGAACCGGCATAGTAGGAGGAGGTGAGCGAGAGGATGTCCTTGCGGGTGGGTGCCATGAGCGAGGGCAGCGACTGGAGAGCCAGCCACATGGGGCGGGCGGTGTATTCCACCGTCAGGCGACGGTTTACTGCACCGGGACTGTCGAAGGAGAATAGCTTGCGCAGGTCCATCTTCCACGTTTGTGCTCCGCGGATGCTGAAGGCTCGCGTCTCCGTAATCGGTTGCATGGCCGAGAGCACTGGCAGGGGGCGCTCTTCGCCGTCCGAGCCGTCGGCAGTCTGTGCCAGCCATCGCACGGCGAGCATCGGGTGCTGTATCGTGGCGCTGAGGGGGATGTGATATGTGGTGTCGGATCGTGCGGCCAGAGCGAAAGCAAAGCGGCTGCTTTGGAGTATTTTCCCGCTCTCGGCATCCATAATCTGCCACGTGGCCTGACCTGTCTGCAGGGTGTCGCTGACGTTGCGAATGCTGGCTGTCAGCATGGCCCGGTCGCCGTCGCGCAGGAAGCGTGGCAGGTGAAGCTCGGCCATCAGCTCCTTCTGAGCCACGATGGTCTCGTCGATGCCTGCCGTCATCAAGTCGCGTGTATGAGCAAATCCTGTGAGGTGCCATGCAGTGAGACTCTCGGGAAGGGTGAAGGCGATATTCACCGCACCTGTCTCATCCGTGCGCAGCTGCGGCATGAAGAAAGCCAACTCGTTCAGCCGGGTGCGTAGCATCGTGGCATCCAGAGGCTGCGGGGCTTCGTCGGCATCCTCCTCAGGCTCTGCTTCCTCGGCATTGCCAGCGGCGCTTTCTTCCATCGGCAGCCCGGCAATCTGGCTATTGAGTGCTTGGTCGGCCGACTCGAAGCCCATATCCTTCAGGTCGTCCTCGCTGATGCTCTGGGGAACTGCTGCTGCCATGGTCACCGTGGTGTTCTTGGCCATCCGCTTGACGCTGCGCGTGCTGGGCGAGGCTGCGGAATAGAGTACCATCTCCTCCATGGCGAGGGTGGGGAAGTAGCGCTGTTCCCAGTGAGAGGGGGTGAAACTGTATGTACGGCGCCATTTGAGGGACATCGGGAGCGAACCGTACTGCGTGAGGCTGAAGGCTCCGTAATGGTGCCAGTCGGGCGACTTTAGGTGGTAGCCTCGGGAAATCCATAGTCTGAGGCTGTGGGAGGCAAAGGCATCGAGCGAAGCATCATAGAGCGAGAGCATTACATTGGCACGGGCGGGTGTGCCGTCGGGCTGCTTGACACTGAGTGTCCACGTCTCTTGGTCGCCGGGTCGCATGCGAGAACGGAACGTGTCCCAGTGCAGGCGTAGCTTGTAGTCGGGCTGTTGCAGGCGTAGCTGCAGGCGACGGCTCTGTGTGGCGCCTTCGTGATATGTCAGCAGACTGATGCCTGCCCCCTGCCTGTAGGACTCGCGATAGGGAATTTCAAAGACAAAGACGCTGTCGTGCAGGCAGAAGACGGTGTCGATGATCAGGTTGTCCTCTGCTGTCGCAAGGCAGTGCACCCATGCCTGAGGCAGGCTGCTGCCTATCTGTATGCGGTTGGGCTGCCCGGGGGCAAACGTGTCGTCGGGCTGATAGACCCACAGGGTGGTGTCTACGGCCAGCCGTGTGTCGTCCATGCTGAAGAGCATGATGGACGCCGTGTAGCTGGCAGTGTCGCCGTTTGCCTCTGCATGTGCCTTCAGCCGGTAACGGCCTGAGGGCAGGCTTTCAAGCCCCTCGGGCACCGCGCTCTTCCCGGAGCTCAGCGTGAAGCGGTGGGCCGTGGTGCCGGCCTCGGTGAGCAGTTCACAGGCAATGTCACCCTCCAGAGGTTTCTCCATGCGGTCATACATTGTCAGCATCCAAGGTGTCGGTCGCCCTTTGTCTGTCTGCGCGGGAACGGTTCCCAAGAGGCGCAGCGGCGTGGTGCTCAGCGACATGGTGTGCCGTGCTGGCTGTGTCTCTCCCTGGGGGCTGAGCACGTCGATCTCTACTGTGACGCACATGCCGTACCTCATGTCCTGGGCTGTAGGTTTTACCGGAAGCCGTAGGGTGAAGCGCCCTTCGGAATCGGTCCATAGGGTGTCAATCTGTTCAGGCGTGTGGAATGGGTCGGCTCGTCGGTACCAGTGGCTCGGATTCCAATACATTGTGCCTGTTACCCGCGCGTTTGTCACCGGCACGTCGCTGTATGTGACGGCGCGGCCGCGTATCGTCACAGTGTCTGGCTTGCTCGTTCCCGCACCTTGATGCCGGTCGGTGGTGAAGTCGCCATCCTCCAGCTCGATACGGAATGTGGGACGTTTGTATTCCTCGACCTTCACCCAAGCATCGGCACCGGCATATCGGATAATGTAGTTCCCAGGCATGGCCGAGGCAGGCAGGACGATGGAGTCGTGCATGGTGCCCAGCTCGTCTGTGGCAATGTCATGCTCGGCAAGACGTGCCCCCTGTGGTCCGGAGCAGGTCAGCTTGTGGGTGCGCGGCTCGGTCGTGGCGTCCCACTCCTTCTGTCGGTAGGTGAGGGCCGATACGTAGATGGTCTGTCCGGGCCGGTAGATGGAGCGGTCGGTGAAAAGCTGCACGTGGTGGACCGAGTCGCGCTGCGGCTGGGGACGATATACCCAACTGCGATGAACCCCTATCATCCTGCCACAGTCGTCTCCGTCGCGCGACAGGGAAACGACTGCTTCCTGGCCCTTCCATGTAGGTGCAATCTCCACCCGCCCGTTCTCGCCCGACGTGCGGCTGGTGAGCAGCTCGCGCTGTTCGCCCTCTTTTCTCCATCCTGGGTAAAAGTTCATGCGAACGCCGCTCTGAGGCTCGCCGGTCCGGGCGTCCACCACGCAGAAGCGTAACTGGCCGTCGGGCAGGCCTACGAGGAAATAATCGAGTGCCGTGACATAGAATTCCATCAGTTGCGGCGCCTCGTCCTTGTGAGCTTGGGCAATGCCCGGTTCGCCGTCCATCAGGAGCACGTAATGTCCGGGCGACGGCGTGTGCAGCATGAACGTATCGCAGACCTGCTCCTCGGGACGTGCGGCGGAGAACTGGTGACGGAACGTGCGCAGGAGTTTGCCGCTACGTCGTATGGAGGCAAGTCTCTGCTGGGACGTTCCTTCTATATCTAAGGTGGCGGGAAGTCTGTAAAGGCGTAGTTCGGCTCGTCGCATGTTGCGTGCCTTCAGGGGAATTGCCACGTCGGTGTCTGGATAGTACGCTTCACGATAGTTCCACGCGAAGAGTGGATGCTGCAGCTGGTCGCGTCGGTTTTCCAGTTCGGCTCGGTAGGGCGATGAACCATAGCGTGCCAGGCCTTCCTCTACCCAGGCCAGCTGGGCACGCTGTGTCGAGTCTTGCATCGCCTCGTCATCTCCTTGCATGCGGAATCCGGCACGCTCTGCGTCCTCCAAGGGCAATTCGGAGAGGCGTAGATAGACCAAGGCGCAGGCTGGCTCTGACGCATACTCGTCACGCAGGCGCAGCAGCGAGGCACGTCGCACATCGGGCTTCAGATAGTTCTCGTCAATCGAGTCGAGCATGGTGCGTAACGCCGCTTCGGGGAGGTACTCTTTACGATAGAAATCTGTCATCTCGGCATAGCCTGTCAGCTGATGCTCTCGGCGCATATCGGGCGTGAAGTCGTTTCGCAGTGCCAGCCAAACCACGCTGAGCATGTCGCCTCCATATACCGCCTCGTCGCGCCCTCGGTTCACCAATGGAAGCCATTCGCTGGTGCGGGCCTCGTGCAGTAAAGTCGGGTCGTGCATGGCTTGGCGGTAAAGTGCTGCCGAATGCTGGATGTATTCCTGCTGCGACCATTCCTGAATGCTGTCAGGATGGCTGGCCGTCTTGCGGCGGTAGGTCTGTGAACGGTGGGCGTTCGATGCCAGCAGATGGGCCAGAGCAGCCCGATAGACTGCCTTGGACGTGGAGTCCCGCTGTGCAGCAATCTCTTGCCGCAACATGAGCACGTCGCTGAAGAAACTGTCGGGAGTCACCTCCTCACGTTTCGTCATCTGTTCGAGTAGTTTGGCCAGCCGGCCCTGATTGCCGTTCCCGGATGCCATAGCCAGCAATGGGAGAGAGGCACATATAAAAAGGAGAATTCGGATCTTACGCATACCATTTCATTTATCACGTTGCAAAGCTACATAAAACAAACGACGTACGGCCCGTTTCTCGTGTTAATAATTCCAAAAAGACGTGTCCGAACGGCATAATCTGCCGCACTTTGCCATACTTCTTGGCCTGCTTTATCGTCTGTTCCCACTTCCTTCCGACTTAGTTTTAGTTCGCTATGGGTAAAAAAACACATAAAAGTTTGGCATATTCCCGGAAAACACCTACCTTTGCACCTACAAAATGCCCAGATGGCGGAATTGGTAGACGCGTTGGTCTCAAACACCAATGCCGCAAGGCGTGCCGGTTCGATCCCGGCTCTGGGTACTGAGTTCAACTCGACGTTAATCGCTAAACCCTTACAAACAAAGGATTTAGCGATTTTTCTTTTCTGAAATTTCCCCACATTTTCCCCACATCTGCAAGTTTTCGTACAAAGTGAGCCCCATTTTCCCCACCAGAAAAGTACGAATTTGGGATGAATTGTAGATTCTTGCCGAAATGAAGAGTGTATTGCACGAAGCCATTTAAAGGTTTTAATCGCAAATCAATACGATTAAAAACCTTATAGTTCCTACTGCATTTTCGATTAGAGTTGAGAATTGATCTTGTTTTGAGCATAGATAATGGCATCGCTCTTTATCTCTTCCTCATTTTCTACAGTGTCAAGGACCTTGTCTGCAAGCCAGATGGTCAGCAACTCTTTTTCATCTATCTCGAAGAGTTTTGCCATGATGGGAATCTGACTGCGCTTTGCTTTACGCTCTCCACGCTCAATTTTGCTATACATTGGGGTGTCTATCTCTAACGCTGCTGAAAGCTGTCGCTGCAACAGTCCATGCTCCTCTCTGAGCTCTTTTATTTTCTTTCCAAATATCATATACGTATTACATTTCTAATTGGTTATAATAGCTTCTCCAAATCTTCTATAGGAGGAAGTAGTTTCTTCAGTCTGTCATCCATGTCGGCTGAGGTCTTATATGTAGCCACGCCCATAGGTTTGTCGTAGTCTTGGATAACATATTCTACGAACTTCTTGTTTGCACTTTTACAAAGAATAATGCCGATTGATGGATTTTCATTGGGTTTGCGAACCTCATCATCAAGGATGCGCAAATAGCCTGCCAATTGCCCTAAATAGGCGGTCTTGAATGGGCCGTCTTTGAGTTCCACACAAACGAGGGCAGATAGTTCTCTGTTGAAGAACAGTAAATCAGGGAATTGTTCTACACCGAACTTCTCCAAATGGTATTGGTTGCCAACGAACGTAAAGTCTCGCCCAAAAGTCATGATGAAGTTCTTCACATTGTTGATGATGCTTTGTTCTATCACCCGTTCATCGCGATCTTTGTCACGGACAAACAGCTCTTCCGTATTGATATAGTCCAGCAGATACTCATCCTTAAACATTGTGATGGCACGATAGGCTTGCAATTGGTCGGGGATAGTTCTTCTGAAATTATTGGGCAATGATCCTTGGTGATGGTATAAATCATCTTTCATCAGTTGTTCCAAATCCTCACACTTTACTTTGTAGTCGACAGCGAACTGGATATAGAACTTACGCTCTTCATACGATTTTACATTTGTTAGAATCGTCGTATGATGGGTAAAACTTAGACTGAAGAATGCTGCAAAGGGGAAATCTGGCGAGATTGTCAGTTGCAACTGACGGATTTCATCCTTACCTTGTATTTCGGCAGTCGGAACTGCCAAATTAGAATCTTTGTTCGTTTCAACTAACGAATTATGTTTGTCATTCTCCAATTTGGCAGTTTGAACTGCCAAATTAGGACTTTCAAGGATTTGCCATTCTTCGTAGAAAGTTCGCATATTCCTTAGGTTGCGAGCAGAAAACCCTCGAAGACCAGGCATATCCTTTCGCAATTGTTCGCTGATACCCTCAATAAATCCCTTTCCCCAGTTCTTTGTCCGGGTATTGGCAGAGATATATCTGCCAATGCCATAGTAAAGAGCCAGTTGTTCTTGATTCACGGCACCTAACGCCCGCTGCTGGCTTTGCAGAATCGCATCCTTTATGACTCGCACTGCGTTGGAAAGTTTTTCCCTTACAGAAACCATTTCATTATTAGTGTCCATATGCTTTTATTTCTTGTTATTTCATCCCCACAGAATGAGTTCTTCAGATTCTTGAAATCCATTCACATCGAGCATTCTCTTGTGGGTACTTATGGAGCAGGTATCGCTTTATTTCGAACTTCTCTTGTTCAAAAACAAGTTTATAATGGCTGAACCGATTTTTCTTTCCAAGCCATTCTTAGTCAATGGAACACCTGTTTCTTTAGCAATTTTCTGTTTTGCTTGAGAAATACCTAGTGCTCTTTTCCATGAGAAACTTACTCCTGGTATCTTCATGTATTTGTAGAATTATGATCTTGTGCTTTTTTCTATCTGATCAGACGAAACCACGTCATCGAACTTAATGTCAATGCCACAAGTTTTGCAAACCAATTCATATATTGCCATTTCGTTAACATTGATGTCTTCGTCAACAACAATCTGTTGTCCCATCATTTTTGCCATTTCTTGTTTTTGATGGTCATCCAAACTGTTGATTTCCAAAAGGCACAGTAAAGAGTTTGCCTCATTAATCGTTGGACGGTGTTCTTCTCCTATGCCTATCAACTTGGCTACCTTGTTAAAGTAGAAAGTTTCTCTCGCATCTATGCGTCCATCTGCATTGATGATATCAAATAAAATACGCATAATTGCAATTTTCTGTTGAAAATTTAATTTCTCCATATTACTTATCTATATTTGTAAACAATGATCCTTTTTCAAAAAAGTCCTCTGGGGCATAATTCTTTTTTAGAAGTTCTTGATATCTCTCTTCATCATGAGCATATTCTTCTTTAGCATATCTTCCAGTTAAGAAATACCTACGTTTTTTTTCAAGTTTCTTCATCAACACTGGAAAATTCATAGATGAAGAAAGTATTTCTTCATCCTGACTTTGCAATTCTTGATTATGCTCTTCATTTTGTATTATTTCATTTATAGAATCCTGAGGATCCTCTTGTTTTGATTGATCTTCATCATGTACAACAGGTTCCTTTTCTTCTGTCAAAGACAGAATTTGCTCACTCTGTTCTTCCTTAACGGCTTCCTTCTGTACTTCCTCTTCAACTTTTATTTTGTGTATTTCTTTCTTTGGATCATTCCCAGAAGTATCATCTTCAGTAACTGAAGTTGAATTATCACCATCTACGATTTCTTGCTTTTTATTTGATGCCTCATTCAAAAGATCCTTCATCGCGATTGCATCCTCTCGAAGTATTTTAACTTCATTAAAAAGTGTATTAATAAGTTCTTGAGCTTCTTGTGAGGTTAGGCTATTTCCTGTTTCTGGATTCAATATTTGGGCGTTAATTCTAGATTCTACAAAATGATTAAATATACCCAAATTTTGGATTTCATAATAGCAACTATACGTCAAATCGTGTCCTAATGAAATGCCAAGCAGAGATACTGCTACGGCAAAGTCAAAACCGAAATAATTATAGAAATCTCCGTTGCAGAGATGTTCGTTGCCATAGAATGAAGCAGGAGTTATTCCCCCCTCTTTGAAACAGGATTTAAGATACAGAAAAAGTGGAGCCACAGCAAAATAATTACAACCATTAACTTGATAATCGTTGCCTTGTTTGTGTTTCATTAACTTGAATATATCAGAAAATTTCGTCCCACAGGATCCTATGACATCACCCAAAGGAACTTCATCGGCAATTTCATAATCAATTTCTGACCCTAGTTTGAAGTTCTCGTATACATGGATGGCATCTGAAAAAAAGCCTCTATTATCATTCCAATACGGATGATGTCTTTCGTATCTAATTAGATAATTCCATATACATCGATTACCAGAAGGTCTCACGTGACTATAGAGGTCTGAAAACAACTCTTCCACAAAGCCTTTAGGAATAAGTCTACTAACTGCATTCCTGTCTTCATTTTTAATTTTAAAGATTTCAAAGCAATTATATTCTCCAGCTTTTGATTGGCGAATTGCCAGTTTCTTATTTAATCCATTAAAAAACGAATTCCACGCTGATACCTGTATGACAATCCTGGAATCCAAAGAAACAGCAAGGCTTGCTCTTGCCTCTTCGTCTAAAGCATAGACACCTACAATGTCTTTTACAAACAATTCAACAGGACTTCCTGAGAAAGGAATTTTACATACGTGAAGCAGAAGATATTCTGTTGAATAATCATATGTGTCCATATATGCCGTAACTGCATCAAACAAAAATTTGTCATCAGCATGATCACTTAACTTCCCTTCAAATGGGACTACATTGTGAGCATATAAATGCCCAAACTTATATAAATTACTAAAATCAGATCGACTGATTATTGTCAAATAATTAACCATGATTTATTATGCTATAGAACGTATTGTACAATCACTTTCGAATGGGCGAACATAACGATGCAAGCTTCCCGTATAAGTAATATACAGATTCATACGGGCGCGTGTCATAGCTACCATAAAGAGAGTTTTGGATAGAGCCTCGTTGTAGCTAATCCAAAGATAGTCGCTGCAGAATGGAATGTAGACATAATCAAAATCCAACCCTTTCGCACTATGATAAGTCATCAAGACGACATAATCAGGATTGCTTCTAAACTGTCCATATCCATTCCCGACATATTGCATTTTCAATCCACAAGAAGAAAGGTGAGAATTCATTGCACCAAAATCGACTTTGCCATATTGGTTCGTTTGGCTATTCCACAATGGTTTTCCTTGGGATGCTAATGCTTTATTAACGAATTCTACAATACCTTTTTGAGTAGGAATAAGTATTGCTGCTGTATATCCACGCTGAATTACACGAGATGAATTTTGAATTATGTATGAAATCTCTACATCATTTGAATTTGCTTTACATAAAGAAATCTTAGTATCAACATGGTTAAGATTTGTTCTTGTGCCAAAAATATTTAAATGCAAGAACGACTTTACGGCCTTCATAATAGACTCTGTAAGACGCTCCACAATGGTCAGCTCAAAATCTCCTCCATGAATTAGTGATGGAATCTGAGATACATCAACTGTTTTCTCTCTCCATTTGGGATCTTCTGGATAGATAGACTGATTAGAATCTCCTGCTACTACGACATGAGCAGATCTGTCATACATTCTACTTAGAACTCTTGGTGTTAAGTCCTGAACTTCATCACAAAGAATATATTCATACGATGAGGATGATGTCATAAATGAATAGAACGTCATAACAGGAATGTTGACAGGTGGTGTCAGCTCTCTTAGTGCTTTCTTAAACATCTCAACCAACGACTGGGTATAAACAACAAGCACTATTTTGGCATTTGGTTTCAAAGCAAGTATTTTTCTTGCTACATGAACCAACAAAATTGATTTACCTGACCCTGCAAAACCTTTGACCCAAAGGTTATGCAGATTGTTGTTTCTGAAATCCCTTTCAAATTCTTGAAGGAATCTCTTCTGGTCAGGATTTAAACGATCTTCAGGCACAAACCATTTACTATCTGAAGAGCCAGTAATAGTGCCTGTTGTGGGATTGTAAATGCTAGGCATAATATTTAAATATTAGTGAATTTAAGAGTATTCTGTCCAGATGATATTTGAATAGGAATATCTTTGGTTATTTCGCCATTGATTATACTAATACTCATATCATCAATTAAGTATGAATTAATAGCACGCTTAACAGGTCTTGCCCCGAACTCAGGTTGGAAGCCAACATTGACGAGAAAATCAATTGCTTCGTCTGTTACTCGAATATCAATACCTTGTGACTTCATATTTTTAGCTAATGAACTTATTTGCAATATTACAATTTTTTTGATCTCATCTCTTGACAGAGGAAGGAACATAACAATGTCATCAATTCTGTTAATGAATTCTGGAGCTACTTTGGTTTTCAGTTCTGTTAAAATTAGTTTTTTTGCCTTGACTATTTTATCTTCAGTCACCAGATTATTATCTGTTTCAGTATTTTGGTTCTCACTGACATTGAATCCGATTCTGTTTCTTTGCAGATTTCTCCGACCTTGTAATGTTGAGTATATTATCTGCTGGCCAAGATTAGATGTCATCACGATGATTGTATTTTTGAAGTTAATTGTACGGCCTTTACCATCGGTCATTCTACCTTCATCAAGAACTTGAAGGAGGGCTTCAAAAACCTTGGGATGAGCTTTCTCAATTTCATCAAATAATATAACAGAATATGGCTTCCGTCTGACAGCCTCAGTTAATTGGCCACCATTCTCGAAACCAATATAGCCCGGAGGAGCGCCAAATAGTTTAGAAACCTCATGTTCTTGCTGATATTCGCTCATGTCAATTCTAATAAGGGCATCACGACTATCAAACAAAAATTCACTTATGGCTTTACATAACTCTGTTTTGCCAACTCCAGTTGTCCCTAAGAACAAGAATGTACCTATAGGCTTGTTGGCATCACTGAATCCCATCTTGTTTCGACGAATGGCATTTGCAACCAAGATTTTTGCTTCCTCTTGCCCAATAACAGTCTGATTCAAATACTCTTCAATATGTGCTAATTTCTGAGTTTCGTTTTCAGACAGTTTGGAAACAGGTATTCCAGTCCATTCTGTAATGACATTCATCACATCAACTTCATCAAGTTCTGGCTTTAGCAAATTCTGAGATACGTTTTCTTGAAACGTCTCCATCAAATGGTGAATTTCATTATTTAGCTCGCGTATTTGCATAGATATATTCACCACAGAAGTAGCAGCGCCCTGACTTTCAGCAAGATGCTTATTTTCGTTTAAGCGTGCTATTTCGCTCCTGCGGTCTTGTATCTCTTCCAAAAGCTGACGTTCACTTTGCCATTTTGCATGAAGGGAATTCTCTTCTTCTTTTAAGTTCGCGATTTCTTCTTGAAGTTGAAGCACTGTAGGATTAGATTCGTTATCACGCCTTATAGATTCACATTCTATCTCTTTAGTAGTAATTTTCCTTCTAAGAGAATCTAGTTCCATGGGTGATGTAGAGCGCGCAATTTTCATCTTAGCAGCTGATTCATCCAATAAATCTATGGCTTTGTCCGGTAAGTATCTATCTTGAATATATCTCATAGACAATTGCACCGATGCTTTTATCGCCTCGTCCTTAATTCGTATCCTATGAAAATCTTCCAGTCTTACTCTAATGCCACGCAATATGGCCAGTGCAGACTCCATATCTGGTTCTTCTACCTCAACCTTTTGGAAACGCCTTTCAAATGCTTTATCTTGTTCTATATACTTTTTGTATTCATCAAATGTTGTTGCTCCTATAATCTTTATTACGCCTCTGGCTAATTCGGGCTTTAATATATTTGCGGCATCCATCGCACCTCCACTTCTGCCCTCTCCAATAAGAAGGTGTATTTCATCTATAAAAAGGAGAACATTACCATTTGAACTAATCAAGTCATCTATAACACCCCTTAATCTTTCCTCAAATTCACCCATATGACTCGCGCCGGCAATCAATGAAGCGATATTTAAAGAATATAGCTGAATTCCCCTTAACTCTCGAGGAATATCCCCTTCGATTATTCTATAAGCTAGTCCTTCTACAATTGCGGTTTTTCCTGTTCCAGGTTCTCCAACAAGAATAGGATTGTTTTTCGTCTGTCGAGATAAAATATGAATAATTCTTCTTATTTCGTCATCTCTTCCGATTGCTTTATGAATTATGCCATTACGAGCATCTGAACACAAATTGCGTCCATACTTCTCCAAGTTTGGATAATTGCCATTGTTATCTTCAGTTTGGACAATAGCTTCTATTTCACTATTACCTCGATAATAAGAGATGGCTTCAGCTAATTGCTCTTCATCTATACCAAAACTCGAGAACACATCCTTTACTTTAGATGGTACAAGTATCATTGACAACAATAGAAATTCAATTGGAATAAGCTCGCAGCCACTTTCGTTAGAGAGGAGTTTAGCTTTTCCCAATATATCACTTGTCCTTTCGCCTAAAACAGGAGCTTCATCAGAGATTTCATTTATCTCCAAAATGGCCTCATTAATCCTTTTGCAGAAAGCAATTCTGTCTACATGCAAGAATTGCATAACATATGAAAGCATGTCACGGCCTTCATTTACAATACCTGCCATGAGAACCTGTGGCTCCAAATATTTGTAACGGCATTCTTCAGTCATATTAATAGCTTTGAGAATGCTCCTCTTAGACTTTTCTGTATAGATATTAAGCTGTAGCATCATTAATTATCGTCTAAATGAAAATCTATATCTGCATACTCCGCATACATGGGATGGTTTAATTTTAATCCTGTATCAAGCGTGGGAATTTCCGAACAAATGGCACAATGCTCATCTTTTGGAATAGTAATGCCATACCATTTCAGTATTGTTTGTTTCGGCCCAGACTTGTAAAATGGATGCCAATTTGAGAAATTATGATCTCGTCTATTAGCCCATATATATGCATCATATTTAAGGTCTTCTTCGAGAGAAGATATTCCAGACTGCATACCCTTGGAAAGTTCAAGAAGTGCGAGTTTGAGCATAAGGTTGCAGATGGGCTCAATGTCAACAGACAGTCCCACCTGAACAATTGCATTTACGTCTTCTGCTGAAGCGTAAGCGGGGATTGCGCCACTTCTTCTTCCAGCTTCTTCGCTCGATACCTCTTCATCACGAGAGTCTATAATTCGACTTCCTATTAAGCAGCCATAGCATGGTCCACCAGGCTTATATCGAAACACATCACCACCCGCAGCTCTTGTTATTGCTCGGCCAAAAATTCCAATTCTTTGATATTTGTGTAAAGCTGATGCAATAACAAAACGACTGTCGTTGTTATCTGTTGCACATATCACCAAATCAACATTTTTAGAGACATCACAGAAAACATCTTTCTGGGTAGCAATATTGATAGCATACTTATTAACTTGTGCATATGGATTTTTGCCTAAAATGGCTTCTTCGATTGCATCCGTCTTAAGACGACCCAAATCTTTAAGTGTACAAGAGTGTCTTCCGATATTGTGTAACTCTACTCTGTCAAAATCAAAGAGGGAGAAAACACCTACACCTGCTTTAGCTAATTCGATAGCGATTTGTGAACCGAAACTCCCTAATCCAACAATAGCCACATGTTTTTTTGATAAAATCTCAACTTCCAGAAGTCCTTTACTTCTTGAATACAACTCATCTTTGCCTGGAATCAACTTGGCAGAGATTTCAACCACATCGCTACCATCCAGCTTATAAACTTTGGTATCAAGCTTATTGTTCTTTTGGGAGATGGTGGCGATATACTTAACATCTCCGTTGAAATCCGACATGGAAATTTTTGCCTCGCTTTTGAACAAACACCTTTTTGCCAGACCAAATGAATGTTGGAGAGGGTGAGAATGCAAATGTATAACATTCTCACCTTCCCATTCATAGGAGTAGCCCAATAATTCCTTTTCGGAACTATTAAGGAATTCTTTCACCTCCTCAGAGGCTAAGTATACCTCGTGCGTCATATTAAGCATATCCTTCTTCTGCAAAACGTGTAGCATCCTGGGAGCCTTCTTCAAGAGGAGCGCCTGCATCTTCTATCACGAAATCACCAGTTTCCTCGTCATATCTGATTTGACGACGGATGTCACCTCCGCGAATTTTCTTCAATACCTCACCAAGAGAATTGTTGTTCTGATTGTCGTTCATAATTATATAATTTTGATGTTAATATTAATCTTGGGTTCCTAAATAATCACATATATCATCACCTGTTTCAAGATGTGCCTCATATGCTTCTAACCACACTCGACATTTTAAATATACCTTATTTAAGGCAACATCGGGCTTCCATGAGGTATTTCCGTAATGGCAAATCCTCGTATAGCCATGTTCACTACCAAGTGTATGCATTTCATGACTCGGATGGTCCAAATCATCACCAAACTTGCTTTTAAGCATTTTTGTAACAAAAACTTTGGGTATAGACTCTGGGAATTGGTCTAAGTCAACACGCAAAGTGTACATGTTCTTGCTATTTGTAATGGCTACCATCTTCAGATATGGAAGATCTGTATCCATATCGCAAAACTTGAACATGTTAGCAGGCAGTGACAACTGAAGAGCGTCAACTTCTGCATGAAATCTACTCGCTGTCATCATAATTCTAATACTTATTTGGGTTCTTGTAATAGGAAAAAAATGAACTTAGAATATCTCCATTGAATATCCATTTATTATGAATATAAGGGTCGTGTCCATGGGAATCAATAACGTTAGGAGGAATTGTTGGAAACCCCATAGGAAAATGTATGTCTTCAAGAACGAAACCATTTTGATATATTTCAACGTGGACTTCATTAGACTTGTCTATTGTCGGTATAAAATCGTGCGAAGGGAATTTGCCTTTTAGGGTGTCTATTATTAATTTGAGAATTTTGGAATTCCCTTTTTGAACTAGCCAATATGTTTTATCATAATCTATTTTGGACTTATTTGCTGAACTTGATTTGCAGAACAGATTCACCATGTTGGGATGCTTTGTTTCTGGAAGGATAAAATAATCATCCTTGATAATCTTCCTGTAAGGACTGTCTGTGTCCTTGATGACCCAAGGTATTTGTTCATATTCATTCTTACAGGAGTCAAACATAAAGGCATTGATTGATGATTCTGATGAATTGCAAGTAGCTATACAAAGAAGAAATTTCTTATAACCTAGGGTACGCATATTGGAAGATATATTGTGAGAGTCATGACTGCTTGGATGGGATAGACCTAACTGATGGTGTGAATGCCATTCGCCGACATGATCTAATCCATACAAACTCTTTAGCATTGAAGCACATCTTTTTAGATAATCAATATCTTGCATAAAGAATGTGTTATAATGACCCGCTTTCGGACCTGGGCCTAAAACAAATAAGACAACAGGTTTTCCGTCAAAAGTCCAATATCCAAACAATTGGCCTCCGGTTTCAATATTGGGGTAATCTAATATGTATTGGGATAGTATATCTATTTCTTTTTTATTTGTTAGAACAAAATCACACGGATTTGAAGAAAAAGTAAAAGGAACAAACAAATCCCTTTGCTTGGTTCTCTTCGTTTTATATAAGTGCGGTTTCTTGTTCTTCTTAGATACTTTGTTATGACGGAAACGATTCATTTTGGGGAGGCTTTTCTTTGTTTGGTTTGCCAAATTCTGACCACAAAGATATAAAAAATATTGCAGACCATCGCAAGAACAGAGCGATAATCTGCAATATTTATGATTTTTTGTGTGAAAATCGGAGTTTGATGCAGTAAGGCAGCAAAATGCGAGAGTTATCTCTTCCTTTTTGCGCCATTGCCAGAAATCATCTTCGATGCTTGCAACAGACATCTTCTGCGGTAGGCATCCTCCTCTTCATCTGGGTTGCGCCCGTCCCATCTCAAATCAGATGTCGTACCTCCACCACCTCCTGAATACGGGATTGGTCTGTCGTCAATAAGGGCATCGGCAATAGCCAACACTTGGACTCGCATGGATGGTATGCTCAGCTGATCAAGCAACTGGCGATATGCGGAATTTTGCTGATGGCTGCTGTCCGTCAGGGATTCGTAGTCACCACGCAATTGATTTAACTCCCGGTAGTCTGCCAGCACGTTCTTCTGTGCGGCCTTCACTTGACGTTCGGCATCCTGCATGTAAAGGGATTCTATCTTTCTGACAATAGACGTGAAGCGTTTGGCAATCTGGTCGTTCTGTTTGTCAAGCCATTTGTCGACACCGAACAACGGCGGTTTCTCTGTAATCCTTGGCGGGTCAAACTCAATCTTGTGGTTGCGGAACGGCTGGATGACGCTGCTGACAGCATCTACCTCCTTGGTCAGTTTCGCCAACTCACTTTCCTTCCTGCCGATGGCAGCCATCTTGTCATATACCTTGTTATGCAAATCTACAATCTGACGCTGCAAGCTTTTTCTCTCGTCCTCATAGCCTTGCAGGTGTATCTTGCCACTACGCAAATTTCCTTCAAGGTCTTCAAGTTGCTTCTGCCGCTCTGTTATCTGAGCCTGTAGATTCGTCAGCATAGTTTTGAGTCCCTTGATAGCTTTCTCCGACTGGTGTATGTCCTTGTTGAGTTTACGGATGTAGTCACGCTTGCCAAGGTGCTGCACATACCGTCCGTCTATGCTATCACCACGGTCAAGTCCGTATTTACTGCCTACTTCCTCATATAGGGACGTATGCATTTCCTTCAGGATTTGGCCGTACTCATATTTGTTCTTTCCGAACTTGGCCGACCACATGACGCATTCCCGGCCACTCTTTCTACATCCAACAGGAACAATTAAGGCGTGGATGTGTGATGAAGTCTCGTCCAAGTGGACCTGAAAGCCGATGATGTTTTCCCGTCCATAGCGACGTACGCACCAGTCATAGACATCCATCGCCCATCGTTCAATCTCTGGACATCGGTGCAAGTGGCTGTTGTCAGCACCTCTGTCTGTACAAACCGTCTGGTCACCAAATGCCATTTGGAGTGTACGGTCATGGTTCCCACCGAAGATGAACTTGGCACACATGTTCGGTTGGTTCTTGCTTCCCTCCTTGAAGCTATGCCAGCCCAGTTGCTCCAATCTCTCTTCCAGACGTACCTTCAAGGATTTCTCTTGATAGCCAAGTGGGTGAATCTTCCCGTCTGGGCCAATCTCAAAGTTGAGATGCTGCCGGGTTTTGTCATAGTGATTGGTTGGATCCTGGTTCTTTTGGTCAAACCGTTCCTCGTTCCAACGACGCTCGTTCTCGTTTGCTTCTGCCGTGCTGAAGGACTTTGCTGCATCCATGTGCATGGCTTGTTTGATATCTGTTCTCATAATGTTTCCGATTTTTTATAAAGGTTGTTGATTGAGCTTGCTCGTAACGGTCGGGGCTGGTGCTTGCCAGATACCCAAAGGGACTTTATTGCTGACAGGCAAAAAGTCCTTATTGTGTTATGGACTTTTATTTAAGTCATAGAGCAAGCTCTTGGTTACTCGACTAATTCCAGTTGCAGTTTGTCGATGAGTATCTGCAATGCAGGATTGCGCTCTATCATTCGCTGGAGAATCATCTGCTTAGTTTCCTGCATCAGAAGGAAGTCCGAGATGTCAAGTCCCGCTTCACGCTGTTCATCAGTCGCCATCTGTTCCAAGACAGTTGAAACGGTCACGCTATTACAGATGGGGGTGAGGATAGCAGACTTCTTAGTCCATTTCTCTGTCGCCCCCAGGTCTGGCATCAGAATCACATCCCTGCCACGAAGTGCCAACATTGCATCCTCATTGAAGCAGCCATTTTTACCACCAGTTGCGAGCCAAAGGTAATCTGGCATGAAGTGGGATGCTATCAGACAGGTCTTTTCACTTTCCACCAGCATAATAGTGGCAGATGATGTGGCAAGTAGGTGTTCCCCGAAAAGGCATTGCTTCAGATTGAAGTTTGGTAACTTCAATTCTGAATGTACCCAACAGACCTGGGGCATTGGTTCTTTGATACGGTGCCCGTCGTTTGGATTGTAGCCCATCAACTTTCCACCTCGGACGTTACCACTCTTGTCAATCTGCCAGAAGACGGTAGATCCTCCCCATTTCTTGGAAGTTCCCACTTTATAGCGTTCAAACTGGCTATTGGCAGCTTCTTTGCCAATGGTCTTGCATAGGAACTGGTATAAGGGATTGATGTCGTAATGGGAAAGGGTCTTTTGCATAGTGTCGGAAGGGATGAAAGACGGAGCGATAGGTTCTGCCATAACCTTAGCTGGCGTAACAGTTTTATTGGTCTGAACACACCTCCAATTATCATTATCAAAGTTGTTAATCTTCATATCGGGATTGTCCCTGAAGAAGTCTTTGGGCGTATAATGGTAGCCACACGAATCCTCATGGTCGCATCTTCCTACATAGTCGGGAAACTCTATCTTGCCTTCCTCGTCAACATATCTGACAAAGCATCGCTTTCTTCCGCATTGGAGACATGTTTGTTTGGTCTTTTTTCCGGCAGTGTATTTCTGTAAATGGAATCGGTATTCATTCATAGTTATAAATCTTTTTGAGTTATTGAATAAGGCTCGTTACACGATGGAACTTTACACTTTTACACTTTGGGAAAATGTAAAGTGTAAAATGTATCTGGTGTATCAGAGTAGCTTTTTGTAAACGCCATGTGCCGTTTTCTGAAGAATCTGTTCTTCGCACATCTTTGCAAGGTTCTTCTTGACGGTACTCTCACAGATACCTATTTCACTACCAGCTTTGATTGCATCGGCTGTGGTGAAATCTGGTTGCACTAAATCAAGAAAGGCTTTCTTTAGAGGAGGCATAGCTTCAGTCTGGATAACAGACATGATGCTCTGGTACGACAGTTCCAGATAGTCATACAAGCGGATGGCAGCCTGAACAGAACGGACATCTATGTACTGCATGTGGATTTCGTCACAAGCCCAGCCCAAGAGCTGAAAGACCAGAGCAAGTCGGGCCACATTGGAATCGGCTTTCATCATACGACTGTCAATAAGCCTTTCGTCCTCAATGCTGTTGGCTTTCTCAACGAGGGCATTTTTCCATTGGGCAAAGAACCTGTAGGCTTCTTCGCTCATGTCTAATACCTTGGGCAAGATAATACCTTTCTCATCATGATCAGGTTCCAGTGAAAGTAGCTTATCAATAATCGCTTTCCACTTCCGATAGACACTCTCTGCCCTGTCGTTACCTTGGGAACCAGCATTCAGGTTTTCCTCCATCTTTGGGATGTCACGATTCTTGGGATGAAGGAACAAGATGCGATCTATCAGTCCACTTGATACATTCTCTTTCGTGAAGAGTTCCCCAATGCGTTGCGTCTGGGTAGTGCCGATAATGTTGACACATGGATGTGGAATGATGATGGGAACTGGATTATTACAACGGGACACCTTCAAGGGTTTTCCGCTATAGGCAGTCAGTAGTTGAGTAAGCAAAGGACTGTCATTGTAGCGATAGATACTGTTGAAGAACCCCATGATTTCATCCACAAGGATAACAATACCACGTTGATTATCATTATGGATCCTCATCATAGCCTCCTGTGTGAGATCGGAGAGAATGGTCTGCACGAGAACTGGTTTGCCGGTATCAGTGGCATTGCCTTTGTTTCCGGCATTCAGTTCTGCATAGCGTTTGTTCTCTTCAATGAACTTGCTGATCAGAAGAAAGTCATGTTCTTGAAGTGGACGGAACGCATAGTCAAGTGGTGGAGTTTTGCCCTGCCCAGGTCTTCCTATCAGGATGACATACAGGGCTGGGCAACTCTTCCATGAGCCACGGATGCGAATGTGACAGCTGTTTCCGATAGCGGTAGCTGCTGCCGACAGCATACTCAGGGTCAGATACTCCAAATCGAACTGCTCTATGCGGGCCACCTCAAAGATGATGTCCTGCAACTTCTGCGGGAAGGCATCGAGGGGAATACCGATGTCTTTCACGCCTTTGGCTTCCATGCGGATTTTGTTGGTTAGAGCCAGAACACCTTGGCTGTTATTCTCAATCTTTTCCATAGTCACCAAATGATTTGTTCTGAACTCCGAGAATCTTCTTTACATCCGATTCACGATACTTTACTTTGGAACCAACCTTAACAGGCTTCAGATAGCCCTTCTTGTCCCAATGCCAGAGGGTGGCATCGCAAACACCGAGGCGTTTCTTTGTTTCTTCTTTGGTTAGCAGACAATCTTCCTTGTTGTCTTGCATGACCATCGCAACCTCATTGACTGCGCGACTTATCAGTTCCTCAGAGAAGTTGCGCAAGTCCTCACCAGTAATTTCTAACTTGATGTTAGCATTACCTGTTGAAAGAATAGACATTAAATCTGTCATAGCTATACATGCGCCACCAGATTTTTGACCCTCTCATCTTGGTGGCATTATAGATGAAAAAGCCACCGCTCCACTTGGAACGATGGCACAAAAGTATAGCTAAAAATAATTGATTTTCAACGATTTGCAATTCTTGTATTTCGGCGAAATAGGAAGCGAAATACAAGAAATCGATTTGGACTGAAAAACATTGAAGACGTGCTCAAATATTCGGATTATTGAGCAGAATTATCCGTTGATTGCAACTTCTTTTTGAAGTCATCAATGTACTTCCGTTCAAGGTTTGTAGGCAATAGCAAGTCCCCTGCCTCATCAAAGATTTTGCGAAACGCAATCTGGAAATTCCTTGTTCCTTTCAAGTCTATTGTTGGGACAAGTTCTTGAAGTAATTTGTGGAAGGTTGTAGCATTACACCTATCAAGGAAACCGAGTTCCTGCAATGCAGCATAGAGATACGACATATCTGGGGCAGTATGCCTGAAAGCGAGTATGGCTTTGATGCGGTCTATCACCTCTTCCTTGTTTGAGCAAAGAAGGTAATCCTCGAATGAAATCTTTGGTGTTGCAATATCTGCCTTTTCGACTAATGGACTTGTACTCTTCACTTCCTCGATAACATCATCAGCCACATTTCCATTTCTCATAGCTTCTTTGTCTGCTTTAAAGAGAGCCCAGTCTTCCTTGGTTCGCATCTTGTTCCTAATACTTCCTTTGATGACGAACTTAATCATAACCTTGTATATCCATCGCTCTGCCTTACCACATTTAGGGTCAGCGATTTCTGCTTCCAATCGTTCCACCATCGTCTCATAGCACTTGCCATAATAAAGCCATGCTAAGAGACAGGGAACAATAGACGAGGATTCCACATGATGAAACTCATCAACCAACAGGGATGCAGTACCTTCGTCAGCGACAAATGTTTCGAAGTCTTTTTCTTGTGGTGTGATGTCACCATGAAACTCTCTCCTTGCCTTTTTCATAAGCTTGGGTGCCAATCGCATTGCCAGAGAGTATATCTGTTGAATACTCTGGTATGACTTGCTGTTGATGTCTTCCACGAAGGCATCGTATTCATCGAGATGGTTGTCAAGCCAGTTCTTTATTTCCTGCTTGAATTGCTCAAAATCTTGCTTAGCCATAGTCTAATCCAATAATTTAACCAGGTCTTTTTTCATTTCCTCATCAATATCTCTATATCTCTGGAAAGCCTTGCTGCCTTCCTTATGACCAGACAGGGCTGAAACGAGATTGGGATCCTTTACCTTTCTATAAATGTTACCGATGAAAGTCCTTCGTGCCATGTGACTACTGGCAACTTCGTGTATGGGGCGTTTCACCTCTTCTCGTGTCAGAGGGTCTAACGTGGTGACAATCCTATCAATGCCAGCAAGTTTGAAAAATGCTTTGATGGCCGTGTTGTATTTCTGTTCTGAAATGAAGGGAAGCAGGCTTGGCCCGGCATAATCCTTATAGCGTTTGAGGATTTCCTTCGCTTTTTTGTTTAACGGAACACGAACCGTTAAAGGACGACCTTCTTTCGTTTTCTTTGGTATATACTCGATAGCACCATTGACAACGTTCTGCTTAGTCATCCTATAGAGGTCGCTCACACGGCAACCAATGAGTGACTGAAAGATGAAGATGTCACGTTGGATGGCAAGTTGTGGTCGGGCAGACAGGTCTGCATTCCATATTTTTTCCCTTTCTTCTAATGATATATAAATAGGTGTACCATACTTGCACTCCTCAATGGGGAACTTGTCGAATGGGCGATTGGTGGTTTTATCATTCTCATAACACCATAAGAAGAATGTTCTGATTCGCGAGAAGCAATCTATCAGCGTATTCTTTCCTCTGGGTTGTGGCGTTCGCTTTTCAGGAATGTCTTCGTAGATCTGAGGATATTTCTCAAAGTACTTATATTCATTCTCAAAGAAGTCCCACATGTCAGCCAGCGTTTCTTTGGTGACATCATTCACATCAAGCACAAAGTCCTTCTTGTTCCGCTTAACCTTCCTGACATAAAGCTCGTATCGGAGCAGGGAGCGTTTGACAACCTTGAAATTCTTTTTGCGAACCTCCGAAAGGCGGTGCTTCTCCAAAAACTCATCAAAGAGTTGTTCAAAGGTCTGTTTCTTCTCTCCTTCAAGCGTAAACTTATCAGGATTGTAGTATCTGACAAGAGCTGCCTTTAGCCAGTCCTTATCCAGATTATCCTTGTCTCGGTTGTATTCCTTCTCGATGAAGCCTTTGAGCTTACGTAGTTCCTCATTGGTCTCAGAGCGAAGCTTGGGGTCACAAACAGCCTTTGACTTGACACATTCATTCTTTTCATCCCATAAGTTGGGGTTAATGGAAAGTGCCGTTTGAGCAACGGAATCTAATCGCCTGCCATCCCTTAGACGCAGGTATATGGTGGCTGTCGATTCCGTGTCATAACGCTTTGCTGACTTTTTGATAATGAACGTAACTTTCATACTTCTTTATTGATGGTGGGGAAATCTGGGGACAAAGGTAATTCTTTTTCTGGGTACCACCAAATATTTTCCCCACATTTTCCCCACATCTGCTAAATATCTTGCAAAATGACTAAATGCGATTAAATTGTAGGATATTACGTAAATCACTGAAAAACAATGTTCAATAAACAAGATTAGATAATTTTCAATTTCATCCCCTTTAATCGATTTTAGTATTTTCAAATGCGGCTCTGGGTACGAGGCACCTTGGGATTCATTGGATCTGCAAGGTGCTTTTTTTGTTGTTCAGCACATCTTTGCTTTGCCTGAAATACAATTTCTTTCTCTGACAGGCGCGAAGTCTCGAGGATTTTATCTAAATTTGCAGGCAGAGAAGACGGGAAATATGCAGAAACTGGTTTCCATAATGCTGAAAGTGGTGGCACCGTTGGCTTTTGCCGTTGCGGTTCTGTGGTGGATGTACCGCGGTTTTCCGTGGGATGAGCTGATGCAGGCCGTACGCTCTGACATGCGGTGGGAATGGATGTGGCTCAGTTTTCCTTTCGGAATCTCGGCTCAGGCGTTCCGTGCCTTGCGGTGGCGGCAGGTGCTGGCTCCGATGGGCTTGCGTCCCCGCCTTAGCACGTGCCTGCATGCTGTCTTTTTCTCCTACTTCAGCAGCCTCGTGGTTCCGCGCTCGGGCGAGGTGTTGCGCTGTGGCGTGCTGCATCGCTATGAGGGTATCAGTTTTAGCCGCGGTGTGGGCTCTGTGGTGACGGAACGTGTGGTGGACATGAGCATGGTGGCGCTCTTCTCGCTAGCCACTGTGCTGACTCAGTTGCCAGTTTTCATCCGCTTCCTGGGCGAGACGGGCCTTTCCTTGTCGGGCTTCTTGCAGGGATTTACCGCCACTGGTTATCTGGTGACTGCCGTATGCTTGGCTTTCATCGTGATCACAGGCATCGTACTCTTCCGCCGTCTTGATTTCTTCTCCAAGACACGTGAGATGGTGAACGACTTCATGGACGGCATGCTCTCCGTGCGCCGTGTGCAGCGGCCGTGGCTGTTCATACTTTATTCCGTGGGCATCTGGGTGTCTTATTACCTGCATTTCTACCTGGCTTTCTTCTGCTTCGATTTCACTGCCGGTGTGGGCGCACTGGCTGCCTGGGTCGCTTTCGTGGTGGGGTGTTTTGCTGTGCTGGTGCCCACTCCGAACGGTGCCGGCCCGTGGCACTTTGCCGTGAAGACCGTGCTGGTGCTTTACGGTGTAGGCGAGACAGACGCAGCCCTCTTTGTCCTCATCGTGCATACGTTGCAGACGCTCCTTATCGTCGTTCTCGGTCTCGAGGCTATGGCAGCATTGGCCTTTACGCCCCCTGCCGCCAACTCAAGGGCAGAGACAACTCAAGAACTAACTCAATAACCTCTATAACTAACATTCGTATGACAATCAAAGAACTAGACCCGCAGATTATCTGGAAGAATTTCTATCTGCTCACACAGGTGCCCCGTCCGAGTGGCCATCTGGAGAAAGTACAGCAGTTCCTGCTCGCATGGGCGAAGGAACACGGCATCGAGGCCTTCAAGGACGGTGCAGAGAATATCGTGATGCGCAAGCCTGCCACGCATGGTATGGAAAATCGCCAGACAGCGGTGCTGCAAGCCCATATGGACATGGTACCGCAGAAGGTGGACGAGAGTACGCACAACTTTGAGACCGACCCCATTGAGACCTACATCGACGGCGAGTGGGTGAAAGCCAAGGGCACGACGCTGGGTTCCGACGACGGCATGGGCGTGGCTGCCATCATGGCTGTCATGGAGAGCACGGACCTGGTGCATGGTCCGCTGGAGGCTCTCATCACGGCCGACGAGGAGACGTGCATGTATGGCGTGAACCATCTTGCAGCCGACACGTTGAAGGGCGACATCCTGCTGAATATCGACAATGAGACGATGGGCGAGTTTGTCATCGGCAGTGCCGGTGGTGTGAACATCAACGCTTCCTTACAATATAAGGAAGAGAAGCCCGAGGAGGGCGACGTGGCGGTGAAGGTTACCTTGAAGAACCTGCGTGGTGGTCACAGCGGACTGGAAATCAACGAGGGACGTGCCAATGCCAATAAGCTGATGGCCCGTTTCGTGCGTCAGGCTATCAAGGACGATGCCGCATGCCTTGCCTCCTGGAACGGCGGCAATATGCGCAATGCCATTCCCCGTACGGCTCAGGTCGTGCTCACCCTGCCTGCTGAAAACCTGGACGATTTGAAGGAACTGGCCGCATATTGCCAGCAAGTGTTTGCCGACGAGTTCCGCGGTGTGGAGGAAAATATCTGCCTTGGTGTGGAAACATCCCCGCTTCCTGCCGGCATTGTACCCGAGGAGATTCAGGACAATCTCGTGGACGCGCTGATGGCATGTCACGATGGTGTGCTGCGCAACATTCCGAGCATTCCCTCGGTGGTGGAGACGAGCAGCAACCTGGGCATCGTGAATATCGGCGAGGGAACGGCCAAGGTGCTCATCCTGGCCCGCAGTTCCAACGAGACCATGATGGAATACATCCAGGAGATGCAGGAGAGCTGTTTCTCGATGGCTGGTATGAAGGTGGAGTACGGGGGGCAGTATGGCGCATGGCAACCCAACTTTGACAGCCCCATTACGGCCACGATGGTCGAGGTGTATCGCAATCTTTTCCAGGAGGAAGCCCGGGTGCAGGTGTGCCATGCCGGACTGGAGTGCAGCATTATCGGCGGTGTCTATCCGAAGATGGATCTCGTGAGCTTCGGTCCCACGCTGCGTAGCCCCCACACGCCCGACGAGCGTTGCCTGATTCCTTCGGTGGCCAAGTTCTGGACTTTCCTCAAGGCCTTGCTGAAGGAGATGCCGACGAAGTAAGATTGTGTGATCGTATCGTGTGTTTCCATGCGGTACTATCTCGCAATCCGATGCGGCACGCCTCGCAAACCGGTGCGGCACGTCGCGCAAGCCGGTGTGGCACGTCGCGTTTTGAGACTCTCCTTTCTGAAGGTTTTTGTGCGGCTTCGTAGAACAGATTACGCCCCATGGCATGCACTCTTTTAGTGCGGCCATGGGGCGTAGCTTTGATATGCGTCGCAAGTGTTTACTTCACGGTGGCAGTGGCATCCACGTCTGCCGAGACGTTGCCTCCCTTGGCATAATATGTGCCTCCCACCTTGATTCCCTTGCTGCTGGAGTAGGTCTTGCTGATGTTGATGGTTCCGGCCGTGATAGTAAGGTCTTCTACCACACGGATGCCCATGCACTTGCTGCTCTCCTTCGTCACCGGGTCGGTGTACTTGCTGCCCGTGGCTTTAATGGTTATCTGCGTGGTGTTGTCGTCCTCGTTGATAATCATGTCGGTGCCCGAGGATATACCCTTGGTGCCGGCTCCCGATGCCGTGATGTCAAACGTTCCGCCTGAGATGGTGATGAGCGAGTCGCTCTTGATGCCCTTGGTATCGTCGGCTGCTACGGTCATCGTGATGGAGCCGCCCTTGATGAGCACCTGTCCGTTCATTTCCTCGGTGGGGTCGTCGGTAATCTCTGCCTGGATGCCGTCGCCTGCCGTGCCGCTGATGTTTAGCGTGCCACCATTCATCTGGAAATACTGTCCTGCATGGATGGCATCGCCGGCAGCCTTGGCAATGGTGATGTTTCCGGTGCTCTTCTTGAGGATGAAGTACTCCTTGGTGGCGATAGCGTGTCGTGCGTTACCCGTAACGTTGAGGCTGCCGCTGCCTGAGATCTCCAGATGGCCCTTGCAGTAGAGGCATGCCTTCTGCTCGCCTGCGGTGCCATCTATCAGTGTATTGGTGGTTCCGTCCTCGAGGATGAGGTCAATTCGCTTGCCGTTCTGGATGTCCAGTGCGGCTCCCTGCAGCGATGTCAGATTGACTCCGTTGAGGTGAATCTTCGTTTTATAGCTGCCCACGTAGGTCAGCGAGCCGTTGGTGCTGCTGCCGGTGACTTCCACTTCCATCTCCTCGGTGGTGTTCGTGTTGGTCAGCGTGACGTGGGCTCCGTTGATTTCATACGTGATGTCTGTCGAGTTGCCCAGGTCCACGGTAGCTGTGGTGCCGCTGAAGGTGACGTCCACCTCTTTTACGATGGTGATGCTGTCCACCTCGCTGGTCTGGTATGTGACGCCGTCGGCGCTGATGCGGGCTCCGCTGTCGGTATATGTGATGTCCTGCAGGGCGATGCGTGTACTCTCGCCTCCCTGCCAGATGCGCATAAAACGTTGAGCCGATGCCGTGTTGAGAGTGGTCAGCATCAGTGCTGAAAGTAGGAACTTCTTCATGTTCTGTTATTTCTTAATCTTGATGGTCTCTTTGCCTTGGCTGACGATGTAAAGTCCTGCGGGCAGGGTGCTGAAGTCCACGGATCCTTTCTTTTCCGTCACGTTGGCGATGTGGATGAGTGCTCCGCCAGCGTTGTATACGCGCAGTATGCCGTTACCCGTCTGCAGGCGTCCGTTCTCGAAACGCAGGTTGTCTGTTGTTTCGGGCAGTTTCTCGATGGCAGTCGGGTCAGCGGTGAAGGTCATTTTCTCCATCTGGCTGAGGGGGAAGGTGACGTTTCCTTCGGTGGTGGCCACGATGACCTCGCTGGCGCTGAAGGTGATCTTCTGAACCTTGCTCAGCGTGATGCTCTGCTCGATGTTGTTGTATGCCACGGTCAGGTAGTTGTATTCATCAGCCTTGATCCCCTGTGTGCAAACTGCCAGTAGGGCAGCACATATTACCATTTTCTTCATAGTCGTAAGATTGAATTAATTAGAATTTATAGTTGTATCCAATATTGAATGCGTGTAGTCGCTGGTGCACCCGGGCATAAGGTGCCTCGTCGTCGTGGATGTCGAATGTGAGGATGTAGGCCAGCGTGATCTCGTTGTGCTTGTTGAACTTGTAGCCCGAGCCGATGGCTGTACGCACCTTCTCGAGGTTGAAGTCCTTTCCACTGTTGAGGCTGTTGTGCAACTCTGCTGATACGAAGGGGGAGAAGTTCCATCCCTTCTTGTCCACAGCCAGTTTCAGACGACTGCGCAGGATATGGTCGTTTTCCGTCCCGATGGTATCTGTCTCCGTCTCGGGATACCCGTCCTTGAGTTCATATCCCAGGAAGTCCCCGCTGCCGTTATATAGTTTCGAGTAGCGGTACTTGGTGTCCTCGGCGGTGCTCTGCATGCGATGGGTGAACTGGTAGCGCTCGCGCAGCGAGATGCGCAGCCACTTCCACAGCTTCACGGTACCCGTGGCTTCCAGGCAGGCACGGTGACGAGGCGACCAGTAGGCATCGCGGATGTTGTATCCGTTCCAGTTATCGTCGCTCACCACGTCGTCCTTGTAATGCTCGCGCTGGTTCTCGGGGCGGTAGCGGTAGAGGAAACTGTAGGAGGCTCCCAGCTTCAGGTACTTGATGGGCTTGTAGCCGATGTCGGCTCCGATGCTCCATCTCTCTCTCTCCTGGGCACGCATCTCTGTGAATGCTCCGATACTCCATTGCTTTGTGGTGCCCAAGTTCTTTTCCAAGCTTATCTCAGCCCATGTGCCGTAGCGGTCCTCGGCATGTCCGAGGAGGGGTAGGAACAGCAACAGGGGAAGAATCTTTATCGTACGTTTCATTGTCTGTGTTGTATGGGCGTAGTCCGCCCGTTTTTTATTTGTTCGACATTGTTCTCGCTGCAAAGGTATGACAAACGAGCGAGAGTTTGGTTTATTGTCTGATTACATTTTCGTTACATCTCGTCTCTTCAGATGCGTGGCATCTTTGTCACCTCTTCGATGCTGCTTCCGCGATCGACAGGCTCATCGTAGTATATGCGGATGAGGCAGCTGTCCTTCAGGTAGTTGATGATTCCCACCTCGAGGCGCAGTATCTTCAGTCCTGTACGCTTCTCCAGGTCGGCCTTTAGTTCCTCGCGTTTGTTGGGGGCCAGCAGGTCAACGTTGTCGTAGATGATGTACCTGCTGCAGTTGCTGCTCACGAGGCGGCTGCTCTCAAAGAGCCAGGCCATGAGGATGAAGACGAGATTGACAAACAGGATGGTCACTATGCCTACGCCGTCCCAATAGTCGGCCTTCGGGTGATATTCGGCGCGTGCCAGCGCATTGACCACACTAAGGGCGATGAGCATGAAGAGATAGGTCATCTCGCGGATGGGGACGGCCTCTGTGCGGAAGCGCATGATGCCGAAGATGGCAAAGAGGCCCATTGCGGCACCCAGGTTCATGGCATCGCCTTCCATGAGCGTTACAAGCATGAAGATGCTCATGGCCATGAGGATGAAGATGAACATGTAGTCGCGACGATGGCTACGTGGATAATAGAAGTATCGCGCGATGATGCTCACGACAGCCAGATTGATTAGGAATCGGATGACGAGTGAGATGAAATGCTGCGGGTCAAAGAGTGTGACGCCGATGAAATTACCCAGGTCGTAGTTTAATTTCGAAATGATGTCCATCATAGTTCTATGTGATTAGGAGAGTTATTGATTACTTCTTAAGTCTGTGTGGGCCAGTTTACTCAGCCGCACGAGTTTCTGTTTGAACATGTTCTGCTTCAATCGGCGGTTAGTCATCACGTTGCCGATGCAGTATTTGCTGAAGCCCGAGGGCTTGATGCGCAGTTGGCGCAGCATTTCCAGCACAGGGCTGAAGACGTTGCCGTCCCGCTTCAGCTCGATGATGACGAGCTGTCCCGTGTCGGCCTCTTTTCCCGTCTCGAAGTTGTGGAAGTTCACGTCGTAGTCAATCGTGAGGCGTTCCGTCTTGGCATAGTTTACGAGGGTGATGCGATGAAAACGGTTACGTACGATGGGGTGCATGTCCTCCACCTTTAGGTGTACCAGGCTGTCCAGGAACTCATTGTTCCCTTCGGCTCCCGTGATACTTTGGTCGTCCACTTTCACGCGTTTCTTCTTGGTGCGCCCATGGTTGTTTTTCGTCTTCACCTCCAGGAAGGTGATGCCGCTGTCCAGATAGGTTCGCACGCGCACCTTCTGCCTCGGGGCGCGTCCGTTGTGGTGCTCCAGGTAGAAGCGGTGTCCGTCCGTGTCCCAATAGGTGGTCATGTAGTTGGCCACCCTGTTCCCCTCGATCACCTGTGCGAAATACTTCCCCTGTGTAAGTTCCAGCAGACGGACCAAATTCTCCTTGTCCGTGACGAATTTGGTATCCGTCCGGTTCATTAGCCTGATCTCCGACATCTGTTCCAAGGTGATGGGCTCCAGATGTTCCAGTAATGTGCCTATTCTTTGGTCCGTATTCATGCCATTTGGGGGTTCTGAAGTGCAAATATAGAGAAAAATCATTAAATGGAAATCAAATTGTTTGTTTTTTTAAAATTAATCTAATACTTTTGTTCGTCAATAGCTCTCAATAGCACGAATGATTCATTAATTCATCTTAAATATAACGATTATGATAGACGTAAAAGAGACTCTCACAGTTGCCGAGGAGAAAATGGAAGAGGCAGTGATGTATCTGGAGGAAACGCTGGCCCGCATCCGTGCCGGGAAGGCCAATGTGAAGATTTTGGATGGCATCCGTGTGGACAATTATGGTACGATGGGCCCGCTGACCAACGTGGCATCCATCACCACGCCCGATGCTCGCACCATCGTCATCAAACCGTGGGACAAGAGCATGTTCCGAGTAATCGAGAAGGCCATCATCGACAGCGACCTGGGCATCATGCCGGAGAACAACGGCGAGATTATCCGTCTGGGCATCCCGCCCCTGACCGAAGAGCGTCGCAAGCAGCTGGCCAAGCAGTGTGGCAAGGAAGGCGAGCAGGCCAAGGTGAGCGTGCGCACCGCCCGTCGTGAGATCATTGACAAACTGAAGAAAGGCATTAAAGACGGGCTCTCCGAGGATGTCGAGAAGGATGCCGAGGAGAAACTGCAGAAGTCGCACGACAAGTATATCAAGAAGATTGACGAACTCCTGGCCGCCAAGGAGAAGGAGATCATGACCGTCTAAGGCAATCGCCCAGTGACAGGACTTGTTATCCGCAACACGGGGAACTGGTATGTGGTGCAAGCGGACGAGGGGACGCTCTACGACTGCAAGGTCAAGGGCAACTTTCGCCTGCGAGGCATCCGCAGCACGAATCCGGTGGCTGTGGGCGATCGTGTGAGTATATCGCCACAGCCCGATGGGCGTTCGGCACTCATTGATGACATCCTTGATCGCCGCAACTATATCATTCGTCGCGCATCAAACCTCTCGAAGCAGAGCCATATCATCGCAGCCAATGTGGATCAGGCTGTGCTGCTGGTCACCATAGCTCATCCCGAGACGAGCACCACCTTCATCGACCGCTTCCTGGCCAGTGCCGAGGCCTATCGCGTACCCGTACTTCTTATATTTAATAAGACGGACCTCTATGATACCGTCGAGCGTAGTCGCCTCGACGAACTGTGCTCCCTCTACTCTTCGCTGGGCTATGCGTGCAGAACATGCAGTGTCCTGAGTGGCGAGGGGCTCGACTCAGTGCGTGAGGCCCTGTGTGGATGTGTCTCGCTCCTGAGCGGAAACAGCGGAGTGGGGAAGAGCACGCTGCTGAACGCCCTCCTGCCCGAGGCGGAGGCACGTACGGCTGAGATCAGTTCGGCACATGACAGCGGAATGCACACCACCACCTTCTCCCAGATGTTCTTCCTGCCCGAGGGCGGTGCTCTCATCGATACACCGGGAATCAAAGGGTTTGGCACCTTTGATATGCAACGCGAAGAGGTGGCCCACTATTTCCGCGAAATCTTTGCCACGGGGGCCGATTGCCGATTCGGCAACTGCACTCATACTCACGAGCCGGGCTGTGCCGTGCGCGAGGCTGTCGATGCGGGGCGTATCGCTGCCACCCGATACATCAGCTACCTTTCCATGCTCGACGATCATGATGAAGATAAGTACAGACGGTAGAGGGAGAGGGACGATATGCAGCCCCTAACGACGCTTGGTTCTCGATTGACAGTCGCCGCCTCAATGGCAAGCCCGCCACGTAGGGTATTTATGTGAACATCGGAAAGAAAATGATTATCAAATAGAATTGTACGCAAGACAATGCAAAAGAACTATCAGAAACCAGCGTTGCAAGTGGTGGCCATCCAAGCTATCTCGATGATGGCTCAGAGCGTAAACGATGTCAAGGGTAATGCCGGTATCCGCTACGGAGGTCGTGGCAGCGGTGCTGCCCGCTCCCGTCAACATGACTCCTGGGACGACGGGGAATAGGGAAATGAGACACAGAACGTATAATCTTATTTAGTTGAATATTGATGATGATGTGGAACAATGCTGTATGTCGTTTCGTGGCTCTCGTAGCTGCTTATCTGTTTGTCGTTTCGTGCCCTCTTGGCGCGCGGACATCGTCTGAGCCGCTGCTTCTGGGCGACGAGCGCAGCAATCTATACCTTCCTCTGCTTGAAGGGCAGCGCGTGGCAATCTTCAGCAACCAGACGGGATGCAACAGCGCGGGCCAGCATGTGCTGGATCTGCTGTTGGCTCAGGGTGTCGAGGTGACCACGCTCTTCAGCCCCGAGCACGGTTTCCGCGGCACTGCCGATGCCGGAGCCCATGTGGCCAGCTCTGTCGATGAGCGCACGGGCATCCCCATCCTCTCGCTCTACGATGCCGGGCGCAATGGTCCCTCCGACGAAGCCATGCAGCGCTTCGACGTGCTTGTGGTGGACATACAGGATGTGGGTCTGCGTTTTTATACCTATTATGTATCGATGCTCCGCCTAATGACGCGCTGTGGAGCATGCGACCGCCAGGTGGTCATCCTGGACCGTCCCAATCCGAACGGACATTATGTGGATGGGCCGTTGCTCGACATGTCGCTCAAGAGTGGCGTGGGTGCCCTGCCCATCCCCATCGTGCATGGGCTGACGCTGGGCGAACTGGCGCTGATGGCTCAGGGCGAGGGCTGGGTGGAGACGCCGTGTCGGCTTACGGTGGTGCCCTGCGCGGGCTACACGCACCACACCTACTATTCGCTGCCCATCGCGCCGAGTCCCAATCTGCCCGACATGCGCAGCATCTACCTCTACCCCTCCACCTGCTTCTTCGAGGGTACCTGCGTCTCGCTGGGTCGCGGCACGCCCTATCCCTTCCAGGTATACGGTCATCCGGCCATGCAGTCGGGCCGCTATGTGTTCACGCCGGTGAGTCGCCCCGGGGCCACACGTCCCGTGTTGGAGAACCAGAAGTGCCGCGGCGTCAGCCTGCGCGGTCTCAGCATGAAGCGGCTGCAGCGCCTGCAACGTGTGGACCTCTCGTATGTCGTGGATGCCTATCGCCGCATGGGTCGGCCTGCCGACTTCTTCCCGCGTGAGGGCCGCTTCTTCGACCTCCTTGCCGGGCAGCGTTATGTGCGGCAGATGATTCTCGAGGGCGCCTCGGCCGACGAAATCCGTGCCCGATGGCAGGACGACGTGCGCCGTTTCAAGGAACAGCGCCGTCCCTATCTCCTCTATCCCGAGTGAGGAATAGCTATTAGCTATACACTATAAACTATAAACTTTAAAAACTATCTCACTCCTCCTCCGAAGCCTCCGCCCGAGAATCCTCCGCCTCCGCTCCACGAGGAACTGCCTCCGCCGCCCGAGGCGCGAGCCTCGCGTTCGGCTTTGCTCATGGCGGCTCGACTGGTGCTGCTGTGCATCGTCGAGCGGATGACGGGCAGGGTGACATCGTCGGCCATCTGGCGGGCCACCAGGTCCATGTCGAAGTACTCTGGGTTGATCTTCTTCATGTCGCGAATCACCTGGTCGGCAATGCCGAAGAGTGTGGCATAGATCATATAGTCTTTCCATAGAGCGACCTCCTGCACGTGCCTCTCGTCGAGCAGGGAGAAGTCCTTTAGGTACTTGCGCAGCCCGAAGAGGCGTCGCACCTCCTCGCGCTCGTCGCTGTACTGATAGATGCTGGTCTTCGTGTGCAGTGTCTGCACGAACGAGTCGGTGATGCTCTGGTTGTACTTCTGCTTCATCCAGTTCTTCAGTTCCTTTGGCTCCAGGACAGTGTCGCTGCCGGCCGCCTTCTGGAATATCTGGTGCACCTTGCGTATGAGCCTCGGCTGGGCGTTGGCCTCGTCGAGGTCGTGGATGACAAACATCGGCGCGGTCTTCCCCTTTTGGCTTGTTCGCTGCTCGATGCTGATGGCTCCCAGGTTGATGAGGCGCAGGATACAGGCCGAGAGCAGGTTGTTATAGTCGGCTCCGAAGTATCGGTAGGCGTTCAGCACGTTGTTGGCGGCCTGCAGGTCTCCGCCGTAGGGAATGTCGCGATACCACATGAGGTCCTTCATCACCGCCCGTCGCTGCCGCCATATATAATAGAAGTAGAGGCCGATGCAGAGCAGGGGTACCAGGAAGAAGAATGTCACCATCAGGATGAGGGCCACGGGGTCCATCTCGTCGTCCACATAGTCGCTGCCCTCGAAGGCTTGCTCGCGCACCCCCTCGAAGCTGCCCTCGCCCTGCATGGCAGGGGCGAAGAGTCCTTTCTCGAAGCGTGCCATCACGATCATGGCGCTGCGGCTCTGGAATGGCTCGCTCGTCTCGGCTACGATAGCTCCGTCGGCGAGGTGGATGTCGCCGTGATAGCGGAAGGCCCAGATGGAGGTGTTTGCCTCGGTCAGCCGGAGGGTGTCCTGAGGCACGATGGTGAGGCGCACGTGGTCGGGCTGCGGGGAGAGGCCCTCGGCCACGAACATATAGTTGAATCCGTCGGCATCCTCGTAGGCCCGCAGCAGACCGCCCACGGTATAGGACGTCACGTAGGTGCGTTCGCCGCTCTCGCCCAGTCCCCAGCACAGCTCGTAGCCGTCGCGACGGCTGACGATGCCGCATCGGCCTGCCTTCTCGTGGCGGCTGCGGTCCACGTCCCATTCGCCCTCGTTCTCATAGATGGTGCCCGTCTCGTCCGTCACCTCGAGGTCGCCCACGGTGCTGCCGTTCAGGTTGCCCAGGACGATGTAGCACTCCGTTCCCTCCGAGTCTATCTCCATCCGGCGTGTCTCGGTGATGTGGGCGTCGCCCTGCGGCGTCAGCACCACTCGTATGTCCAGGTCGCGCAGCAGCGGCCGGGCGTGGAGAGAAAGACCTCTCCCGCCGCCTCCCAGGGAGAGAAGCAACAGGGTGGCAAGGGCCACCAGCAGACGTATGGCTTTCATGATGATAGCGTGGATATGGAAATAATCTCTAATCTATTTGAAAGCCTCGTCCAGGTTGGGGTAGCTCTTCTTCTGTTCCTCGTCCACCTTCAGATAGTCCTTCAGGTCGAAGTGTAGCATCGAGGCCACGATGGACGACGGCCACTGGCGCACCATTCGGTTCATCTTCGTGGCGGTGTCGTTATAAATCATGCGCGACATGCGCACGTTCTCCTCATACTGCTTCACGCCCTCCTGCGTCTCGCGGAAGAGGTCGGCAGCCTTCAGGTCGGGGTATGCCTCGCCGATGGCTATCAGCCGCCCCATCACCTGCTCGAGGGCATTCTGCTGTTCGTTTACGTCGGCCGGCGAGTTGATGTCGGCTCCGCGGCGCTGCTGGATCACCTGGATCAGGGTCTCCGACTCGTGCTTCGAGTACTGTGCGGCCATCTTGGCCAGGGCCAGCACGGCATCCCATCGCGAGTTCAGCTGCACCTCAATCTGGCTGAGGGCATTCTTGCACAGTTCGTCCAGGCTGACCAGCGACCGCTGGGTGGACACGAAGTAGCCGATGACAATCACGGCCAGCACAATGAGGATAATCGTAGTCATAGCAAATACATATTAAAGGGGTTAACTGAGCACAAAGATACGAATAAACGAGAGCAATGCAAAAGAAAAAGAGAAACTTTTTTATTTGCATGGCCGAGTGGAAGTATCTTAGACGAAGTCAGAGATACGAAAATTCCGAGTAAGCGAGCGCAAAGAGTATGAATTCTTTTTGCCGAGCGGGAGGAATTTATTAAATAAGTGAGGGAAGTGCAAAGAAAAACCGTCCATCTTCGGTTAAATAATGTTAAGCGGAATGTTTTTTTTATTCCATTATGCAATATTTAACATATCTTTGTGCTCCCAAAACAAAATTAAAAAGATTACGGTTGAGGAAAGTGATGAATGAAACAGAGAAGTTGAATTCGAGGATGAATAATAGATTAGCAGCTGTAACAAAGGAGATAAAGCCGCATGTTGCGCGTGTTCTCAAGATTAACCATAAGGAGGGTACGATTGTATATTCGAGTAAAAGTGCTCCGTTTGGACAAAAGACGGTCAGCATAGATGAGTTAAAGGACGTATGGGAATTAAATAAAGATAAGTAATATGAAGATCCTACTGACAGCCGTTTGCCTTATCCTCTCTCTCCTCCCAGCCCGTGCCCAGGGCGTGCACGACTTCATTGAGGGCGGTTTCAAGTATTACATAGAGAATGACACCGCAGTGGCCATTTCCGATGCAGGGGACGACGCACCCATTCCCGTTACTGCGGACAGCACGCTGACGATACCCTCGACGGTCGTGCATGAGGGGAGGACGTATCGCGTGACATACATAGCCACGAAGGCTTTTTCGGTACGCCGGGAAATTAGGCACCTCGTTATCGGCGAAGGCGTAGAGATAATCGGACCATATGCTTTTGCCCGGTGCCCCAACCTGACAAGCATGGAGATTCCCTCCACGCTCTCATGTGCTCCGTGCTATGAGGAAGGGTTTTTCTATGGATGCAGCAACCTGTGCCGCATCACTGTGGACCGCCGGAACGAGGAATTCGACTCCAGAGATGACTGCAATGCCATTATCTGCACGGAGACGGACATGCTTCTCCTCGGATGCCGGAGCACAGTGATTCCACCGACGGTGACGACCATCGGACCGAAAGCATTCGATAATTGTACGAATCTGGTGCGCCTTGTCCTGCCGGAGGGCGTGAGACGGATCGAGTATCAGGCGTTCAGGGACTGCATCAATCTGAAAGAGATCGTCCTGCCCAGTACGCTCGACAGCATCGGTGGTAGTGTCTTTGAGAATTGCATGAATCTGGAGTCGGTCACCATCCCTCGGGGTGTCACGAAGATCAGTCCCAGGGTGTTCAGCGGATGTTACAATCTGAAGGAGGTCAGGGTGGATAAGGCGAACCCGACCTTCGACTCACGCAAGCACTGCAACGCCATCATCGACACGGCTCAGGACACCATCGTGGCTGGCTGCGGAAACTCCTTCATCCCGGAGGGAATAAAGGGCATCGGTGCGTTTGCCTTTGCGAATTCTTCATTACGCGAAATCAAAATTCCCCGCAGCGTAAGGCATATCGGGGACAGGGCATTTGCTGAATGTCATTATTGCAACGCAGTCTCCGTTCACCCGGGGAATCCTGTGTATGATTCGAGGGGAGATAGTAACGCCATCATAGAATCCGCCACTGGCAGGCTTGTTCAGGGGTGCAGCCTCACGTCTGTCCCCGATGGCGTCAGGGAGATAGGCGACTATGCCTTCTTCGGAGTCCGTCTGCCACCTCATCTGGTTATCCCCGAGGGCGTGGAGACCATCGGCTATTGGGCGTTTTCGAATTATTGTGCCATACAGTACGTCGTGTTGCCCTCTTCGTTGAAATGGATAAAGGCGCGTGCCTTTGGTTATATCGATGCCTTGCGGTACGTGGATATGTCCCGATGTAGCCCGCGGGTTGAGGTATTCGCCTTCAGCGGCTGCAAGGCACTGAACGTGGTGGACTTGTCACCCCATCCTGGAATTATCGACAATCTGGCTTTTGCCAACTGTCCCTGCAAGGAGAGCGTGAAGAGGAATCTTGAGCAGCGGCTGAAACGTCAGGAAACATTATTAGACGAACATTAGCATCAAACGAGATGAAAAGACAAATTCTTATTTTCATGACACTGCTTATATAAGAAGTTACATGCGTCATCTATTATCAATCTTCCTTTGCGGAATGGCATATAGCCTTTCAGCTTCTGATGACATCCGTTTTACAGAGAATGGGATTGTATATGCACCCCTTTCCTATGCGGCATCCAGATACATCGGCAGAGACGGGGACAGTTCCTATGTAAAGATAGATGGATACGAGAACGACTCCTTATTCTGCGATGGAAAGTCGCTGCGTGTGGCAGCCTCCATTGTCCATGATGGCAAGCAATACTGGGTAAAGGAAATTGGCAAGTATGGTTTGGCAGGCCTGCCCAACATGGAATCAATCTTTATCGAACAAGGCATTGAGGTTATTGCTGATTATGCATTTGCTTATTGCCCCCACTTGAGGTCGGCATATATCCCTGCCTCCGTCAAGCGTGTCGAGACCGAATTGTTCTATGCATGTCCGATGATGAAGGAACTGATAGTGGACGCGGGTAACAAACGATACGATTCCCGTGACAATGCGAATGCGATCATAGATTCGAATAATAATACCCTGTGCGTCGCATGCAATGGGACACATATCCCTCAATCAGTGGAATCAGTTTCCGAATTCGCCTTCCATGGCTGCGATGCCATGGACTCAGTCGTGGTTTCGGAGGGGGTGACATCTATTGGTTATTCGGCCTTCCTGGGCTGCAGGAGTCTGAGATATATCTCCCTCCCCACGTCGCTAGTTACAGTTGGCACTGATGCCTTCGAAAACTGTATCTCTCTGGATTCCATTTATATCCCAGAGGGCGTCTGTGCCATCCGTGGCGGGAATCCCTTCGCCGGGTGTATCAGGCTTTCCTCTGTCAGGGTTGCAGAAGGAAACAAGGAGTACTATTCTGCTCCCGGCTGCAACGGGATCGTCTGTAGAGAAGACTCTACGCTCGTCGCGACTTGCCCTGCAACCATCATGTCACCAGACGTCAGAAAACTTGGTAGGCACTGTTTCCGTGGGACAAATATTCATTCTTTTACTCTTCCGACGACTATCATGGAGTTCTCGGCGGAGAGTTTCTATGAATGCTACGAGATAGACTCCCTCACTGTCGCCCCGTCGCATCCGACGTATATGTCGCCTGAAGGGTCTAACTCTATCATAACAAGGGATGGCAAGTGTCTGGTGCTCGGTTGTCGCACCACACGGCTGCCTGAAGGTGTGGAACGTATCGGAGATGAGGCCTTCCGGGGTCGATATGATGGCTCGTTGCTGAAGCTGCCCATGGGAGTAAAGGAAATAGGTAAACATGCTTTTAGTGAATGCCCACAAATAAGCAGCATTGCCATCCCGCCAACTGTTATGACGATTCAGGATGGTGCTTTCGCGTTTTGCCCGAATCTGGTCAGTATAAGTATACCCGAGGGTGTCAGGATAATCTCTTCGTGTGCCTTCGAGGGTTGTAAGAGCCTGATTTCTGTCCATCTGCCATCCACTGTAGAATCAGTGTCCTCGGATGCCTTTAGGGGCTGTCCCTGCGAGGAGAGCGTGAAGAGGAATCTTGAGCAGCGGCTGAAACGTCAGGAAACATTATTAGACGAACATTAGCATCAAACGAGACGAAAAGACAAATTCTTATTTTCATGACATTAGTGTCTTTATGCACTCTTGCCTTTGTAAGTTGCAACCAGGAAGATGACCTCTGGGGAAACGTGGATTTGAGTATTAATTCGCAGATTCCCATGACGAGAAGTGTGAGTGACTCGCCTAATGGCAATCCACAATATCCTACAATATATGAGACAAATAAACAAACGCCAAGGTACGCTAATGAATGTTTCTTCTACGCTTTGACTGAAGTTTGGAAATCTGAAAAAAGAGACAGCTATTTTCAGCAGAGTGATATTCCGGCAACAGCGTCAGACTTTTATGAAAACCTTAAGAACAAAGTCAAAATTTAAACAAGAGACAATGAACTACTTTATTGTAGGGATACTGATTCATATATGTTGTTTCGTTTCGGCACGTGCTTGCGAAGTGAGCTCATCATTCACCATGAATGGTTTTATGTTTGAGATTACTTCGTATGGTGAGGCGTCGGTGTCTCGGGTGGGGGACTGTGGCATGAACGGCGATACGCTGCACGTCCCGTCGAAAGTAACACATGACGGGACATCATACCAGGTAACCAAAGTAAAAGCGTCTGCCCTGTCTGACAATCGGACGCGCCACATCGTTATAGACGAAGGGATAAGGATCATTGAAGATTGTGCTTTCGCGAATTGTCATAGTCTGGAGAGCATGCATATTCCTTCCTCTGTGGACTCCATTGGTGTGGCATTATTCTCCGGTTGTGATAGGCTGGAACGGATTGTTGTGGATGAACGTAACCCTGTGTTTGATTCACGGAACGGGTGTAATGCTGTCATCAAGGCCAAAGGTGACCAATTATTGGCCACTTGCCCGGCAACTGCTATTCCATCCAGCGTGCGCAGCATTGAAGAATATGCGTTTGCAGGATGTCAGAGTCTGACGGACCTTCACATCCCCGAGGGAGTTGAAACCATTAAACAATATGCATTTTCATATTGTGAGAATCTGGAATCTATCTCCTTCCCTTCCACATTGCGCAATTTCGGGGGACTTATCTTCGAGGGATGTCCCAAACTTAGAAATATCTGCATTGACGAGAACAACCCCGACTATGAATCCGGAGACCGTTGTAATGCGATTATTGAGAAGAACGGGATGTGCTTGGTTGTCGGTTGCTCGGGCACGATAATACCTGGCAATGTCAGATCCATCGGGAAAGAAGCATTTGCTGGTTGTGACAACCTGGAACGAATAGACATCCCTGAGGGTGTAGAGTGTATCGGCGAGGATGCATTCCATGGCTGCCTACGGCTGAGCCATGTGTCGCTGCCCCGCTCGTTGAGGGAAATCGATGCCTGTGCCTTTTCAGACTGTATCTCTTTGGAGGCCATTCGCATTCCTCGCAACGTAGCTCGTATATCCACGAATATTGTTCTCGGCTGCACCTCGCTTCGTCAAATAAAAGTTGATGCCCGAAATAAGACATACGACTCGCGACATGGATGCAATGCCATTGTCGATACCGAACACAACCGAATTATTGCCACGTCAAATACTACCACAATATGTGACGACATAAAGGAAATCGGGCGTCTTGCTTTTTACAATACGATGCTCACGTCCATTTGCATCCCGAAGAGTGTGGAACGGATTCATTCCGAAGCATTTCTCGGGATGAAGTATTGCTGCTCTCTTCGGGTGGACGAAGGAAACAAGGTATATGATTCTCGCCAGGACTGCAATGCGATCATTGAAACAGCCACCCATACGCTATGTGTCGGATGCTGTACTACAAATATTCCCTCAAGTGTAAAGAGAATCGGACCAAATGCATTTTACAAGAGAATATTACCATGGACAATCAACTTGCCAGAAGGGATTACGCATGTCGAGGAAAATGCTTTCTTTGCCTGTGAAGAGCTGAGAACTATTATTCTCCCGAGTTCTTTACAGGAAGTGGGCATTTCGGCCTTTGCCAGTTGCAGGTCACTGAATAACATCGTATGCCGAGGCGACATGCAATACATTCGCATAGGCTCTCTCGCCTTTAGGGGCTGTCCCTGCGAGGAGAGCGTACTTCGACGAGTGAAGCGGCAGGGCGAGCGAGGGGACGAGGTGCCGGGTCAGGAGGGATGAGGAGCCGACTGCGGAGGGAGATGGAGTCGGGTCTGAAAGGAGAAAGGCTCGGGGCGGACGGTTGGACGGCCCGGGGCGTCTATTCGGACGGCTCGAGGCGTCTGACCGTCCGCCTTGGGGCGTCTGAAGTCGAATTCTTTCCTTGCGGCATATATATTGAGCCGTTTTCTAATTGAAAACCAGATGTCATATACATCCGTGACTCGAATCAGATATTTTAAGTTTCGTGAGTTCTGATTCTGTGGTAGTATCCTGTTCGGGCAAGGCGGTTCGTCTTTCGCCTCCTTTCCAGGTGATGTCGGCGAGCAGACAGTATGCCTGATTCTCAGAGCCTCCCGCTCGACGTCTTTTGCGGCGCTTGACACCTCAAGAACCTCACCCTTCGACGAGGCACGCCGCACCCGCCGGCGGAGCACTTACCGCCGGGCTTCCCCCAGTGCGAGGACAGCCCACATGCTTTCCGCCGATGCCACTTCCAGAACTACAGTCAGGTAACATTTTATTGACGCTGGACCTATCCGAGGACATCTCTCCCCCTGCGCCCATAAGGGGGGAGTCGGGTTAATTTTAATAAAAGGGACGAATAAACTATAAATCTCGTTTTGCTTATTCGCCGATTCTTCGTACATTTGCAGCAAAACATTCCGATATGGAACATCTATTGATACCCGAGGGGGCGAAGGAGGAGCGTTATCAAGCCCTCTTGCCCCAAGTGGAGGCTCTGCTCGAGGGCGAAGCCGACATGATTGCCCGCATGGCGAATATGGCTGCAGCGCTGCACGAGGCGTTCCACTTCTGGTGGACAGGATTCTATCGCGTCGTGGGCGACGAGCTGGTGCTGGGTCCGTTCCAGGGACCGATAGCCTGCACCCGCATCCGGCGTGGCCGCGGCGTGTGTGGCACGGCATGGGAGCGGCAGGAGACGCAGGTGGTGCCCGACGTGGAGCAGTTCCCCGGCCACATCGCTTGCTCGTCGGCTTCGCGCAGCGAGATCGTAGTCCCGGTCTTTGCCGACGGGCGGGTCGTCGCTGTGCTGGACATTGACAGCGAACACCTGGCCACCTTTGACGACACCGACCGCCGCTGGCTGGAACGGATGGCGGAGCGCATAGTTCTTCGACAAGCGAAGCGGCAGAGCCGAGCGCATAATTCTTCGACAAGCGAATCGGCAGAGCCGAGCGCATAGTTCTGGGACAAGCCAAGCGCATATTTTTTTAACCTCATAAACCTATAACCTAACGATATGGCAAACAGAAAACTTAGAATGGGCATGATCGGAGGCGGCGGGAATGCCATGATCGGCCCCATCCATCTGCGGGCAGCGCTGATGGATAACGACATTGAGCTGGTGTGCGGATGCTTCAGCCGCAATTATCAGACCTCGCTCTCGACGGGCGAGGCGTGGCACGTGGCCCCGGAGCGCATCTACCGCGACTATCGTGAGATGATGGAGCGCGAGGCGGCACTGCCTCTGGGCGAACGCATGGACTTCGTGGCCATCGTGACACCAAACCGGGTGCACTACGAGCAGGCTGCGATGGCACTGGACATGGGATTCGACGTGGTGCTGGACAAGCCCATGACCTTCTCGCTCGACGAGGCACTGCGACTCGAAGAGAAAGTGAGACAGACGGGCCGCACCCTGGCGCTGACTCACACCTATTCGGCCTACCCGGCCATCAAGGAAATGAAGAGCCGCATCGCCGAGGGGCAGTTGGGACGCCTGCGCCTCGTCTATGTGGAATATACGCAGGGCTGGCTCTCGGAACGCATCGAGCTGCTGGGCGGTAACAATGCCGGATGGCGCACCGACCCCTCGCAGGCGGGCAAGGGAGGCTGTGTGGGCGACATTGGCACCCACGCCTGGCACCTGGCGGAGTACGTAACAGGCCTGGAGGTGGAGGAGCTCTGTGCCGAGCTGAGCACCGTGGTCGAGGGACGCTCCAACGACGACAACATCGCGGCGCTCCTGCACTTCACCGGCGGGGTACACGGCGTGCTGCACGCCACACAGGTGGCTGCCGGCGAGGAAAACCGTATCGTGCTGCGCGTCTATGGCGAGCGGGGAGGCATCGAATGGGCACAGCAGGAGCCCAACACGCTGATCGTGCGCTGGGCTGATCGTCCGGCCGAGATCGTACGCACGGGCAACGGTTACATGTCGCCGCTGGCAAAGTGGAACACACGCACGCCGGGCGGACACCCCGAGGGCTACATCGAGGCCTTTGCCAACATCTACCGTAACTTTGTCCACACCCTTCGCGCCAAGGCTGCCGGCGAGACGCCGCGCCCTGAATATCTGGACTTTCCTACGGCCCGCGACGGTGTGCGTGGCCTGCAGTTCATCGAGACGATGGTGGCCTCGGGCTATGCCGATGAGCCTAAGTGGGTGAAGTGGAGGACGCGGTGATAGTTCATAGTTCACAGTTCATAGTTTATAGTTATGAAGACGGTACTGATTACGGGTGCTACGAGCGGCATCGGGCTGGCGTGCGCCAGACGATTTGCACAGAACGGCGACCGCCTCATCCTGAACGGGCGCAACGCACAGCGGCTGGCAGACATCCAGGCGGAGTTGCAGGCAGGGGGCACGGAGGTGCTCACCCTCTGCTTCGACGTTAGGGACCGGGAGGCTGCCACGGCCTGTATCCGCGGCCTGACAAGGGACTGGCAGGGGATAGACGTGTTGGTGAACAATGCCGGCCTCGCCCTGGGCCTGGAGCCGGAATATGAGGGCTCCGAGGAAGACTGGGAGACGATGATCGACACGAACATCAAGGGGCTGCTGACGATGACGCGCCTCGTCGTGCCGGGGATGATCGAGCGGGGGAGAGGCCATGTGATAAACGTAGGCTCGGTGGCGGGCGATGCGGCATACGCGGGCGGGGCTGTCTATTGCGCCACGAAGGCGGCGGTGAAGGCACTGACCGACGGGCTGCGTATTGACGTGGCCGGAACGCCTGTCCGCGTGACGAACCTGAAGCCCGGGCTGGTGGAGACGAACTTCAGCCGCACACGCTTCCATGGCGATGAGGACAGGGCGGCGCGGGTCTATCAGGGCATCACTCCGCTCACGGGCGACGACATCGCCGACGTGGCTGTCTATGCCGCCAATGCCCCGGAGCACGTCCAGATAGCCGAGGTGCTCATCCTGGCCACCCATCAGGCCAGCGCCAGCCTGATTGTCAGGCAGCCCTGAGGCGAATCGCCGCAGCCTGCTGCTACGAAAAACAGCATCGGCCGGAAAAGTACATTGCGACTTTCCGGCCGATGCTATATTCGATCCCGTATCGGGTTTGTTATAGTAGGAAAGGGGAGGGGAGGCTTGTCACTTGAGGGCGAACTGCACCTGGCAGGGCAGATTGTCCGAAGCGTTGCCTACGAGGGCCACGAAGTCGCCTGGCTCGGCTTTCCAGTCGCCGTTCTCCTCGTCCCAGAACGAAAGGGCACGGCGGTCGATGGTGAGCGTGACGTCGCGGCTCTCACCGGGCTTCAGGCTGACCTTCTGGAAGGCCTTCAGCTCCTTGTAGGGACGCTCCACCGAACTCTCCACGTCGTGGATGTAGAGCTGTACCACCTCGGCTCCCTCGCGGTCGCCCGTGTTGCGGACGTTCACGGTGAAGGACATATTGCCGTCGGACGTGGTCTTCCGGCTGGCCCGCAGGTCGCTGATTTCAAACGTGGTGTAGCTCAGTCCGTGGCCGAAGGCGAAGCAGGGCGTGAGCTGCTGACGGTCGGCCCAGCGGTAGCCCACGTAGATGCCTTCCTTGTATTCCTCGTCGATGATGCCCGTTCCCTCGCGCCATGTGCCGGGGAAGGCACCCAGTGCGTGTGCGCCCACCTCTTGCAGGCTGTTGGGCCAGGTGAAGGGCAGCTTTCCGCTGGGGCAGACGTCGCCCACCAGAACGCTGGCCAGGGCGTAGCCGGCCTCGCTGCCGATGAACCATCCCTGTACGATGGCGGGCACCTGAGCCTTCCACGGCATGGTGACGGCATTGCCGGAGATATTCACATAGATGGTGCGGGGATTGGCTGCGGCAAGGGCAGTGATGAGGCTGTCCTGGGCATAGGGGAGGTCCATCGAACGGCGGTCGTGTCCCTCGCAGTCCTGATAGTCACTCTTGTTCAGTCCGCCGAAGATGACCACATAGTCGGCACCCTCTGCCTTGGCCACAGCCTCGGCAATCAGCTCGCCGGCAGAGCGCTCCTCGCGCAGGTCCTGGCCGGTGGTCACACCATTGTAGCTGCCTCCTACGTCGCCCACATAGCCTCGGGCATAGTCCACTTCGACCTTGCCGGCCAGGCGGTCGCGCAGTCCTTGCAGGGGCGAGATCTCGTGCTGTGCCTTGAGGCTGCTGGAGCCTCCGCCCACGGTCATCATCTTCACGGCGTTTTCGCCGACAACGAGGATGCGCTTGGCCTTCTCCACGTCGATGGGCAGGAGGTTGCCCTCGTTCTGCAGGAGGACGATGCCCTCGTGGGCAATCTGGTGGGCGGCATCATAGTGGGCCTCGGAGCAGAGCATGCCATAGGGACGCTCGCGGTTCATCGTCGTGCGGAAGAAGAGGCGCAGCACGCGGCGTACCTTCTCGTCGAGCTCCTTGGTGGTGTAACGGCCCTCGCGGATGGCACGCTCATACTGGCGGGAGAGGAAGTAGTTGTCATAGGCATTCGTGGCACCCATGGTGAGTCCGTCGGTCCATGTGCCGAACTCCATGTCCAGTCCGTTCTTGACGGCCTGGTCCAGGTCGTGCGTGCCGCCCCAGTCGCTCACTACCACTCCGTCGAAGCCCCAGTCGGTTTTCAGGATTTGGTTCAGTGTGTACTGGTTGTGGCAGTTGTGCTGGTCCTTGTACAGGTTATAGGCACCCATGATGCCCCAGGCGTGCCCCTCGGTGACGGCAGCCTCGAAGGCGGGCAGGTAGATCTCGCGCAGGGCGCGGTCGCTGACGATGACGTTCACCTGATGGCGATACTCCTCATCGTTGTTCAGACAGTAGTGCTTGACGCAGGAGGCCACTCCGAGTGCCTGCATGCCCTGCACGTAGGGCACCACCATGCGGCTCGCGAGGTAGGGGTCCTCGCCCATGTATTCAAAGTTGCGTCCGCCGAGTGGAGTGCGATAGATGTTCACGCCGGGGCCCAGTATCATGTTCTTGCCACGATAGAGCGCTTCCTCGCCCAGGCTGTGGCCGTAGAGCCGGCCGAGGTCGGGGTTCCAGGTGGCAGCCAGACACGTCAGTGCGGGGAAGGCCACACAGGAGTCGTTGGTCTGTCCGGCCTGCTCCCACTCGTCCCAAAGCACGTCGGGGCGCACGCCGTGAGGGCCGTCGTCGGTCCAGAAGTCGGGGAAGCCCAGACGCTTCACTCCGGCACTGGAGAACTTGCTCTGTGCATGGATGACATTGATCTTCTCGGTGAGGGTCATGCGCTGCAGCGCGTCCTCGATACGCTCCTCGATGCCCTTGGTGGTGTCTAAATAGACGGGTACCTGGGCTTGCTCTCCAGCCGTCTGCTTGCAGCCGGTCAGGGCAGCACACAGCAACAGCACGGCAAAAAGTGATTGCTTCTTCATGTTGGATTGTCTTTTATAATGTGTAGAATCGGTATCCGAATCTTTTTGCGAAGTATGAGCCTCCTCGGAAAAAGAAAAACCCCGAAAGCCTGTCATTGATTACTTTCAGGGTTTTCTGTATCATCTGTTGTAGCGGGAAAGGGACTTGAACCCTTGACCTTCGGATTATGAATCCGACGCTCTAACCAGCTGAGCTATCCCGCCAGCCTTGAATTTGCGGATGCAAAGGTAAAGACTTTTTTTGTTTCTCGCAAGAAAAGGGCGAGTTTTTTGCATCTGACACCGCAACTTTGAGTTTTTTTCTCGTCACTTTACCATCTGCCGAATGCCGAAGTCGCTTTCGCTCGACCATAAAAAAGTATAGAAACTTTGTTTCTTATTTTGTATTTCGCTCGCTTATTTGTAACTCTGGCTTCGCCGAAGTTACTTTCGCTCGGCCATAAAAAATATAGAAACTTCGTTTCTTATTTTGTATTTCGCTCGCTTATTCGTAACTTTGCACCCGTTATTGCACACCCCAGCGCGCATGAAGTTCATCAAGAAACTCGACTTGTACATTCTGAAGACCTATCTGCTTCTCTTTGCAGGTACGTTTTTCGTCTGTCTTTTCATCTTCCTGATGCAGTATCTGTGGCAGCAGGTGGAGAAACTGATCGGCAAGGGACTGTCGTGGGACGTGCTGGCCCAGTTTTTCTACTACAGTTCGCTCACATTGGTGCCGATGTCGCTTCCGCTGGCTCTCCTGCTGGCCAGCCTTATCGCCTTCGGCAACTTGGGCGAGCAGTTTGAGCTGCTGTCGATGAAGGCAGCGGGAATTCCGCTCGTGCGCATCCTGCGTCCGGTGTTCTGCTTTGTCGTGGTGGTGTGCTTCGGCAGCTTCTATTTCCAGAATCGCGTGCTGCCCAATGCCACGAAGCAGCTGGCCACCCTCGTCTGGAGCATGAAGCAGAAGTCGCCCGAACTGGAGATTCCCGAAGGCATCTTCTACAGCGAGATTCCTGGATACAATCTCTTCGTGGAGCATAAGGATGCCGAGACGGGCATGCTCTACGGCGTGATGATTTACACCAACACGGGCAATGCCGATGAGACGCAAATCGTGCTGGCCGACAGTGCCCGGCTGCAGAGTACGGCTGACAAGATGCACCTGAAGCTGACGCTTTACAACGGCGAACGCTTTCGCAACATGGACAATCGCAGCGGTAACATGCTGCGTGCCGAGGTGCCTTACATGCGCGAATCATTTATTAATGAGGTGACCCTGATACCCTTCGACGGGAACTTCAACATGATGGATGCCAACCTCTTCTCCGGACACGCCAGAACAAAGCAGCTGAAGGACATTATCATCGGCATCGACTCACTGAAGCACATGACCGACAGTATCGGACATTATGTGGCTCAGGAGGCATTGAAACGCTACATCGCCAAATCCATTCCTGAGGGGACGAACGATTCGGCTCTCATCGTCCAGACGACAGCGGAGAGCCGCCAAACCATAGACTCCATCTACGATCGCCTTACTAATGAACAGCGCACATCAGCGTGGAAATCAGCGCTGAGTAAGGCGCAGTCGATGGAGTCGAACTATGAATTCCACGGCATCATTGCCGCTGACAATAACCTGACGCTGCGGCAGCATCAGATTGCGGCCAACCAGAAGTTCACCCTCTCGCTGGCCTGCCTGCTCTTCTTCTTCATCGGTGCTCCGCTGGGTGCCATCATCCGAAAGGGCGGACTGGGCGTGCCGGTGGTCGTCAGCGTGCTCATCTTTATCTTTTATTATATGGTAAATGTCGGCGGCGAGAAGATGGCCAAGACCGGTACCTGGAACGTCGTCTCGGGCGTGTGGCTCAGTACTGCTGTCCTGCTCCCCATGGGCATCTTCCTTACCAATCGGGCCAACAAGGACAGCGTCGTCTTCAATATCGAGGGATACCGCAATTTCTTCCGCCGCCTGCTGGGACTCAGGACGCATCGCCGCCTTAACCCCAAGGATGTGATCATCGACTCGCCCGACTATCCGGTGCTGGCCGAGGAACTGCAGCGGCTCATCGACGACTGTGAGGCCTACGTACAGATGCACAATCTGCACCGAATGCCCAACTATATCAGCATTTTCTTCCGCTATGTGGAGGACCGCACTGTCATCAGCATCAACAACCGTCTTGAGGCACTGGTGGAGCAGCTCCATAACAGCCGCGACGGAGCCATTGTCGCACGGCTGAACGACCTGCCCATCCTGGTGCCGGATGCCCATACACGCCCCTTCCGCAATCCGCGTCTCAACGTGGCTGCCGGAATCTTCCTGCCGCTGGGGCTGTTCTTCTTCCTGCGTATCTGGCGCTATCGCCTGCGCCTTTGGTATGATATGCAGCAGATTCAGAAACATGCCGGTTATATACGAGAACGAATCATCCAAAAACATATAGTCAATGAACGAGCCATTTAAACTGAACACCATAGAGGAGGCGCTGGCCGACTTCCGTGAAGGAAAGTTTGTCATCGTCGTGGACGATGAAGACCGCGAGAACGAAGGAGACTTCATTACTGCGGCCGAGCTGATCACCCCTGAGAAGGTGAATTTCATGCTGCAGAACGGCCGAGGAGTGCTCTGCGCTCCCATCACCATCGGCCGGGCTCAGCAGTTGGAGCTGCCCCATCAGGTGCAGGAGAACACCAGCATGCTGGGTACCCCCTTCACCGTCACCGTTGACCTCCTGGAGGGCTGTACCACCGGCGTCAGCACTCACGACCGTGCCGCCACCATCCGGGCGCTGGCCGACCCCTCCCGTAAGCCTACCGACTTTGGCCGTCCCGGACACATCAATCCCCTCTATGCCCAGGACAAGGGAGTCCTGCGTCGTGCTGGACACACCGAGGCTGCTGTCGATCTGGCTCGCCTCTCGGGTCTGCAGCCAGCTGCAGCCCTCATCGAGATTCTGAACGAAGACGGCACCATGGCCCGCATGCCCCAGTTGCAGGAGGTCGCTGTCCGCTTCGGATTGAAGATTATTACCATCAAGGACCTCATTGCCTATCGCATGAAGCAGGAGTCGCTCGTGGAGCGTGGCGTCGAGGCAGACATGCCCACTCAGTATGGTCATTTCCGCATCATCCCCTTCCGCCAAAAGAGCAACGGCCTGGAACATGTGGCGCTTACCATGGGCCGGTGGGACGCCGATGACCCTATCCTCGTGCGCATGCACAGCAGCTGTCTCACGGGCGATGTCTTCGGCAGCCGTCGTTGTGACTGTGGCGAACAACTTCACCAGGCCATGCGCCTCATTGCCAGCGAGGGGCGCGGCGTCGTGGTTTATCTCAACCAGGAGGGACGAGGTATCGGACTGATGAATAAGATTGCCGCCTATCGTCTCCAGGAGCAGGGCGACGACACCGTCGATGCCAACATCCACCTCGGTTTCCGTCCCGACGAGCGCGAGTACGGTGTGGGTGCCCAGATTCTGCGCGAACTGGGAGTCTCCAAGCTCCGCCTTATTACGAACAACCCCGTCAAGCGTGTCGGACTCGAGAGCTACGGCCTCGAGATTGTCGAGAACGTCCCGGTAATTATCGAACCTAACGAATACAACCGCCGCTACCTGGAGACCAAGAAGCTCCGGATGGGGCATAAGCTTTAGTTCATAGTTCACAGTTCGCAGTTCTTCGACGAGCGAAGCGGCAGAGCCGAGCGCAGAGTTTATACGTAGTAGATAGTTTATAGTTTTAAACGGACAGAAATATGCAGACACAATTATCCGACAGGATGAACCGACTGGCACCGAGTGCCACTCTGGCCATGAGCCAGCGCAGCAGCGAGCTGAAGGCTCAGGGCGTGGACGTCATCAACATGAGTGTGGGCGAACCCGACTTCAACACCCCCGACCACATCAAGGAGGCCGCTATCCAGGCTGTGCGCGACAACTACAGCCGCTACAGCCCTGTGCCGGGCTATCCCGAACTGAGGAAGGCCATCGTGGAGAAACTGCGCCGCGAGAACGGCCTCGAGTATTCACCCTCCCAGATTCTCTGCAGCAACGGCGCCAAGCAGAGCGTCTGCAACACCCTCATGGCGCTGGTGGGTGCGGGCGACGAAGTCATTATCCCGGCTCCTTACTGGGTGAGCTATCCTCAGATGGTGCTCCTGGCCGAGGGTACCCCCGTTTACGTGGAGGCCACCATCGAGCAGGACTTCAAGATCACGCCCCAGCAGCTCGAGGCTGCCATCACTCCCCGCACGCGGGCCCTTATCCTCTGTTCGCCCAGTAATCCCACGGGCAGCGTCTATAGCCGTGAGGAACTTGAGGCGCTGAAGGATGTCCTCCTGCGCCACGAGCGCGTCATCGTCATTGCCGACGAGATTTACGAGCACATCAACTACGTGGGCCGTCATGCCTCTATCGCCCAATTCCCTGACATCCGGGAACGCGTGGTGGTCATCAACGGCGTGAGCAAGGCCTATGCCATGACGGGCTGGCGTATCGGCTTCATTGCCGCCCCTGAGTGGATAGTCAAGGGATGTAACAAACTGCAGGGCCAGTACACCAGCGGTCCGTGCAGCGTCTCGCAGAAAGCAGCCGAGGCTGCCTTTGCCGGTCCTCAGGAATGTGTCGAGGAGATGCGTCAGGCTTTCGAACGCAGGAAGAACCTCATCGTACGCCTGGCTCGCGAGATTCCCGGCCTGGAGGTGAACGATCCTCAGGGTGCCTTCTATCTCTTCCCCAAGTGTAGCAGCTTCTTTGGTAAGGCAGATGGTGACCGCGTTATCCACAACAGCACCGACCTGGCCATGTATCTGCTCGAGGTGGGCCATGTGGCTACGGTGGGAGGCGACGCTTTCGGTTCGCCCGAGTGTTTCCGCATGAGCTATGCCACCAGCGACGAGAACATCGTCGAGGCCATGCGCCGCATCAAGGAGACACTGGGCCGATTGAGATAATCACTCAAAGTATAGCGTCAGGACAATCATTTTCGAGTGGGCACCGTCCAGCCCCTCGGTGAACTTCATCAGCGTACCGTCAATAAGGTCGGTACGCTTTTTCTTTAATATATCGGCCAGGCCGAAGCAGAACTTCAGCTCAGGGTTGAGCTTGAAGTAGGGCATATAGATGTCGCAGCCCATGCCCACCTCGAGACAGCAGTCGAAGGGCTTCATCATCAGGGCACGATGCTTATGGGTGGTCAGGTCCACCTGCGGGCTTACTCCGGCGATGAAGTAGGGGCGGAAGTTGTTGTATCGGGGGGCAGCAATCTTCAGGTCGATGGGCACGGAGATGATGGAACTCTTCAGGTTCTGCGTAGTGTCGCGGCCCGTCACTTGTTCGTGGAACATGACGTGCTTCTGTCCGAAGTGCATGGTGGGAGTCACGCGTAGCGCCAGATGGTTCGTCAGCCTCAGCTCGCCCAGCACGCCTACCGAGAAGCCTGGGTTATAGTTGTCCACGTCGCTGTACCATTGCTCGCCCGTCTGCGGGTCGATGTGTCCGTTGTTTCGCAGCTCCAGATCCTGCATGTGGAACCCGAAGAGGAACCCATAGTGCAGTCGCCGCTGATCCAGATAGGGGCGGTTCTGCACCTTGCGCTGCTGTGCATAGAGCGCAGTGGCCGACATCAAGGCCAGCAGCAGGAGCATCCAATATCTTTTTGCACATTTCATACCTTATTATATAACGCGCGCGCGTACGGTTTTATTGTACTGCATCCTCCGTTTTTGAGATGTTCCGCCTCGGAGAGTGCGGCTGTGTTCGGGCTATGTTGCCCGTTCTTCGCACCGAGGGCGTGCCCCCCGACCTTCGGTCACTTCTGCCTGCTGCGGCGGGTGGGGAAGGCGGACAAAGAAAAAGAGAGAGAGGCACGACGTTGTAATAACGCTGTGCCTCTCTCCTGGTCGGGATGACAAGATTCGAACTTGCGACCACACGCCCCCCAGACGCGTACTCTACCGGGCTGAGCTACATCCCGCCTTTTTGCGTTTTGCGGATGCAAAGGTAGGGCATTTTTTTGTTACAACCAAATATTTTCGTAACTTTGTGCCAAATTTGACGAAAAAAAGTTCCATAAAGCATGGCTATCTACCTCACTCCGCCCTCCATTCTGCATCAGACAGTACATTTGCCGGCCAGCAAGAGCATCAGCAACCGTGCTCTGCTCATCGATGCACTCTGCCGGCGCGGACATGGCATGGCAGACAGTAGTGGGCGAGAGGGGGTGCACAACCTCTCGGACTGTGATGACACACGCGCCATGCAGCGGGCGCTGACCACCGCCGCTGGCCCCATCGACATCGGTGCGGCTGGCACAGCCATGCGCTTTATGACGGCTTATCTGGCCGTGACCGCCGGCACATGCGTCATCACGGGCAGCGAGCGGATGCAGCACCGCCCCATCGGGGTGCTGGTGGAGGCTCTGAGGGGGCTGGGCGCCCGTATCGAATATGTGGGTCAAGAGGGTTTCCCGCCCCTGCGCATCACGGGCATGGAGAGCGGAGAATGCTCGACGGATGCTCTCTCGGTGCAGGGCGATGTGAGCAGCCAGTATATCAGCGCCCTGCTGATGATCGGTCCGGTGCTGGATGGCGGACTGACGCTCCGTTTGACCGGCCGTATCGTGAGTCGCCCATACATCGAGATGACGCTGAGCATGATGCGCGACTTTGGCGCCGTGGCCGGGTGGACAGATGAGCAGACGATTCGCGTGGAGCCGGGTGGCTACCGCCCTACAGAATACCACATCGAGAACGACTGGAGCGCGGCGAGCTACTGGTACGAGATGGTGGCACTGAGCGAAGACGAGGGAGCCGAAGTGTTCCTGCCTGGACTCTTCAGCAACAGTTTGCAGGGAGACAGCGCCGTGGCTGGGATGTTTCGTCCTCTGGGTGTGCTTACGGAGAACACCGTTAATGCCGACGGAACCGAGGCGATACGCCTGACGCGCTGCCCGCGCCACGACGGCTCGCTGTGCATCGACTTCCAGCATCAGCCAGACCTGGCGCAGACCTTCGTGGTGACGAGTGCCATGCTGGGCATCCCCTTCCGTTTCACAGGCCTGCAGAGTCTGAAGATCAAGGAGACAGACCGCATCCTGGCCCTGTGCACAGAGCTGCGCAAGTTGGGCTATGCCATCTCCGACGAGGGCGAAGGCATCCTCACATGGCACGGCGGACGATGCCCCGCCGAGGAGAATCCCGCCATCGACACCTACGAAGACCACCGCATGGCGATGGCTTTTGCCCCCGCCGCCCTGAGACGAGGCCGCCTGTGCATCCGCCACCCGGAGGTGGTCAGCAAGTCGTACCCCGCATTCTGGGAGCACCTCTCTGCCGCTGGCTTCAATCTAACAGAAATCCCCTAACTTCAGCTCCTCCCTCGCGAAATGATATACCTCATCGTCATCCTCTCCGTCCTCATGCTGGGCCTGCTGGCTGCAATGGTTCATCGCAGGCAGAGCGCCGACGCGCCGCAGGCTGCGCCGAACCCTGCCGATATGGAATGCTGCGGTCAGCACGAAGTGTGCGAGAAGGAAAGTCTGCTTGCAGCGCTGAGCAGACAGGTGGAATACTATGACGACGAAGAACTCGACCGCTTCCGAGGCCGTCAGGCAAGCGAATATACAGAGGACGAAAGCGACGAGTTTCGCGACATCCTGTACTCCATGCGCTCGGACGAAGTGGCGGGCTGGGTGAGAAGCCTGCAGCTGCGCCAGGTGGAGCTGCCCGACGAGATAAAAGACGAAGTGTTCATGATTGTCGGGGAGCGCAGGCAATAAATCGGCCTCGCGCGCGTTATTATATTATAGTACGCACGACATCAAACAAAGCAGATGGACATCAGACATAACGATATGAACCGAAGGCATGCCCTCTTCCCCCGCCGGGGAATGGCTATCCTGTGCATGGCACTGGCCCTGTTCTCTGCCTGCTCGACGCAGAAGAATACGTCGGGCACACGGTTCTATCACTCGATGACCGCTCGCTTCAACACGCTCTACAACGGGCAGGTAGCCTTTCGCGAGGGCGAGGAGGCGCAGAACACCGGACACAAGGAGGACTACACCCGCCTGCTGCCCATCTTCGTGAGTACTAACAAGACCACGGCCAATATCGGTCGGAGCAACTTCGAAACCGCTGTCGCCAAGAGCGAGAAGGCCATCAAGGTGCACAGCATCAAGAAGCGCCCCACCATTCGGGGCAACAAGCGCCGTACGCCGAAGCAGAAGGCCTATCTGGCCCGGAAGGAATTCAATCCCTCGCTCTACAAGGCCTGGCTGCTGATGGGCGAGGCGCAGTTCCGTCGCGGCGAGTTCATCGAGGCTGCCTCGACCTATAACTATGTCCTGCGCCTATACAGCACACAGCCCGAGGTTGCCGGCATCGCCAAGGCCTCGCTGGCCCGCTGCTATGTGGCACTCGGCTGGGCCTACGATGCCGAGGATATCCTCACCAAGATGCGGCGCGACAGTCTCTCGCGCCGTGGCATGAAGGAGCGCGACCGCACGGCAGCCGCCTTCCACCTGCTCACGCAGCAGTATGCCGAGGCCATCCCCTACCTGAAGAACACGGTCCGGAACACCCGCGGCAAGCTCCCCCGCGCCCGCCTGCATTTCCTTCTGGGGCAGCTTTACCAGAAGACCGACAATCGGCAGGAGGCCTATCGCTCCTTTGGCCGTGTGATACGCAGCAACCCGCCCTACGAGCTGGCCTTCAACGCTCGCATCATGCAGACCGAGGTAATGTCTCGGGACAAGTACAAGCAGATGATTGCCCGTCTCAGGCGGATGGCCAAGAGCGACAAGAACAAAGACTATCTCGACAAGGTATATTACGCCATCGGCAACATCTACCTGAGCGTTCAGGATACGGCCAACTGCCTCTCGGCCTACGAGACAGGCGTGCTGGAGAGCAAGCGCGGCGGCATCGACAAGGCGGTGCTCCTGCTGCGCCTGAGCCAGCTATATTGGGAGATGGAGAACTACATCGACGCCGCCCGGACGTATAAGGACTGTGTGGCCATCCTGGACAAGGAGCATGACGAATACAAGGAGAGCGAACGCCGCAGCAAGATACTGACCGAGCTGGAGCCCCACCTGAGCGCCATCAAGCTGCAAGACAGCCTCCAGGCTCTGGCCCGGATGGACGAGCCCGAGCGGCTGGCCGCTATCGACCGCGTAATCGAAGCCCTGAAGAAGAAGGAGAAGGAGGAAGAGAAGCGCGCCGCACGTAACGGCCTGCAGAACGGCGCTCAGAACGGCATCGGCGGGGGACGCAATGCCGCCGGCACGCCGTCCGCGCCCGCCACCCAGCGCCCGTCGCCCTCGGCTTCCGGCACGGCACAGAAGGGCGAATGGTACTTCTACAACCCCACCACCGTGGCCCAGGGCATGCAGGAGTTCCAGAAACGATGGGGACAGCGCAAGAACGAGGACAACTGGCGCATCAGCAACAAGGCCACCCTGCTCTCCGACGCTGCCGACGAGAACTTCAACTATGACGAAATCAACAACGACAGCCTGCTGGGCGAGGTAGTCGATGAGGAGATACTCACCGATGAGGAGAAGGCACTGAAGGACTCGCTCGAGAACGACCCCCACCAGCGCGAATACTACCTCAAGCAGATACCCATGACCGAGGAGATGATGACCACCTCTCACCAGCTGCTCTCCGACGGGCTCTACAATGCAGGCATCCTCGAGCAGGAGTCGCTGGAGAACTTCCCGCTGGCCGAGCGCACCATGCTCCGCCTGCTGGCCGACTATCCCGAGCATGAGAATCTGGATAACGTCTATTACCACCTCTTCCTGCTCTATGGCCGCCTGATGCGCGACGAAGAGGCCGAGGTCTATCGTCAGAAACTCATCGAGGAATACCCCGAGAGCAAGTATGCCATCCTCCTGGGCAACCCCAACTACAACATGATAGCCCGCGAGGGCCGTCACGTCGAGGACTCGCTCTATCAGTGGGCCTACGAACTCTATCAAGCCACGGCCTATCCCACCGTCGAGGAGGTCTATCAATACTGCACCGAGAACTTCCCCGAGGGGCGCAACCGTGCCCGCCTGCTCTTCATCCGCGCCATGAGCCAGCTCTATTCGGACGAGCGCGACTCCTTCCTCGTCACGCTCAAGGAGGTGGTACAGAAGTATCCCAAGGAGGAAATCACCGAGCTGGCCAGCTCCATCGTCAAGGGGCTCGAGGAGGGACGCCTGCTGAGCAGCGACCGCTATGACGCCAACGGCATCTGGGGCCGACGCAACCGACGCTCCGAGAACGACTCCACCGAGGCCGCCCCCACACTCTCCGACGAACGCTTTACCGACTTCACCTTCGTCCTGGCCTATCCCACCGACAGCCTCGACGAGGACCAGCTGCTCTACGAGGTGGCACGCTACAACTTCACCAACTACATGGCCCGCAACTTCGAGATCGAGATTACGGCCGACCAGGGGCTCTCCATGATGGTGCTCCACGGCTTCCACGCCTACGACGAAGTCCACGCCTACGCCCAGAAACTCTATCTGGACGAGCACATGGCGCGCCGGCTCGAGGGCATCCGCACCCTGCTCATCTCCGAGGACAACCTCAAGCTGCTGGGCACCGACTTCAGCTTCGACGACTACAAGGCATTCTACGACGAGCACTTCGCCCCCCTCGACATACCCGAAGACCTCCAGATCGACGAGCCGGAGAACCTGGAAATCATCGACCCCGACGCTCCGCAGCCCGAGCCGGAGCCCGAGCCGGATGCCCCGCCCGTGGAAGACGATGACGACGACTTCCCCTTCGGATTCTGATTCCATAACGCCCCTATCATTTCCCAAATATGAACTATACATACAAACTGCTCTGGGTGGACGACGAAATTGAGCTCCTGAAGGCCCACATCCTCTTCCTCGAGAAGAAAGGCTACGAGGTGGAGACCGTATCGAACGGCTACGATGCCCTCGACCGCTGCTCCGAGACCACCTTCGACCTCATCCTGCTCGACGAGAACATGCCCGGGCTGAGCGGGCTCGAAACACTGAGCCGCATCAAGGAAATCACCCCCTCGACACCCGTGGTCATGGTCACCAAGAGCGAGGAGGAGAACATCATGGAGCAGGCCATCGGGGCCAAGATTGCCGACTACCTCATCAAGCCCGTGAACCCCACGCAGATCCTGCTTACGCTCAAGAAGAACATCCACCAGCGCGAGATAGTCAACGAGGTGACTCAGACCGCCTATCAGCAGGACTTCGGCAAGCTCGGCATGCAGATCAACAGCGCCGGCACCATCGATGAATGGTTCGAGGTCTATCGCCGTCTCACCGACTGGGAGCTGCAGCTCTCGGCCACCGACAGCGCCATGAAGGAGATGCTCGCCATGCAGCGGACGGAGGCCAACGTCGAGTTCGGCAAATTCATACGCAAGAACTACATGCGATGGATGGACGACCCCGAACATCGCCCCGTCATGAGCCCCGACATCTTCAAGCGCGCCATCTTCCCGCTCCTCAACCAGGGCGAGAAGGTCTTCCTGCTCGTCATCGACAACTTCCGATACGACCACTGGCGCGTGATATACAACGACGTGGCCGACATGTTCAGCATCGACGAGAGCCTCTACCTGAGCATCCTCCCCACGGCCACCCAGTATGCCCGCAACGCCATCTTCAGCGGTCTCATGCCCAACATCATCGCCAAGATGTTCCCCGAGCTCTGGGTCGATGAGGACTCCGAGGAAGGCAAGAACCTCAACGAGGCACCCCTCATCAAGACACAGTTCGACCGCTATCGCCGCCACAACACCTTCTCCTATCACAAGGTGAACGACTCCGCCGCTGCCGAGAAGCTGCTCGCCCAGCTGCCCTCTCTGGCCAAATACGACCTCAACGTCGTCGTACTCAACTTCATCGACATGCTCAGCCATGCACGCACCGAGAGCCGGATGATTCGCGAGCTGGCCAACAACGAAGCCGCCTATCGCAGCCTCACCCTCAGCTGGTTCCGCCATTCCGTCATCGGCGAGCTCTTCCGCGCCATCGCCCAGACCGACTGCCGTGTGGTGCTCACCACCGACCACGGCAGCATCTGCTGCAACAACCCCGTCCGCGTGGTAGGCGACCGCAATACCAACACCAACTTGCGCTACAAGCTTGGCAAGAGCCTGTCATACAATCCCAAGGAAGTCTTCGAGATACGCGACCCCCACCGTGCCGGCCTCCCCGCACCCAACCTCAGCACGGCCTACATCTTTGCCCTCGGCGAGGACTTCTTCGCCTATCCCAATAACTATAACTATTACGTCCAATATTACAAGAACACCTTCCAGCACGGTGGCATCAGCATGGAGGAGATGCTCATCCCCCTCATCACCATGCAGGGGAAGAAACGATGAGGCCTCGCAGCCTCGGGATTCTCGGACTACTCCGAGAATCCGAGTATTCCGAGTACTCCGAGTACTCCGATAATCCCAAATTCTGAATTATGACTTATGAATTAAATGAAATCGCCCAGGCAGCCCAGGCATTCATCGATGCCATGGACGGTCGCCGCATCTTTGCCTTCTACGGCGCCATGGGAGCCGGCAAGACCACCTTCATCCGTGCCCTCTGCCGCGCACTGGGCGTGGAGGACACCGTCACCTCTCCCACCTTCGCCATCGTCAATGAATACGCCACGTCGGAGGGCGAGCCCATCTATCACTTCGACTTCTACCGCATACGCCGCCTCTCCGAAGCCTACGACATGGGCTGCGAGGAATACTTCCAGAGCGGCCACCTCTGCCTCATCGAATGGCCCGAGCTGGTGGAAGACGCCCTGCCCGAGGAGACCGTCCGTGTCACCATCGAGACCCTCCCCGACGGACGGCGCAGCATCACCATGGGCTGACCGTCCCTGCCTCCTCCCGAGCCGCCCATCCCGCCATTGTCCGCAGATGTCCGGCGATTCCCCCGGGCGGGGACGGGGATAGCATTCCGATGAAAAACGTGTGTGTGGGGCCCCGACGCCGCAGGCATATTTCTTCCCTTTTTTGATTTTCGGAAAGTGCCAGGCAATAGGAAACGAGTCCGCTGGCACCCTTATTGCAATTTTTTTTACATTTTGGGATTAGGGATTATTGGATTAGGTAGGGGTCAGAGCATTAATCCGGGCGAACGGACCGTCATGCACTCCAGCACGCATCATGCAAGCACTCTTATTGCAAAATGCAAAATGCAAAATGCAAAAACGGGGGGAGATCTGAGCGTGAAAAGCACGTTTTAAGCCCTTTGGGCTTAACGCCTCCGAGAAATCGCGTTTTGAGGCCCCTCTGAGCGCGTTTCTCCCTCGGGATGGTCGTCTGTACCGCCGAGGGGGCGAACGGCGATTCTGGGGCCATTCTGTGACGATTTAGGGGCTGTCCTTCTTCGTCCTATCCGGACGCAGCAGAGTGTCAGCATTCGTAATGCGATAAAAACAACAGGACGAATCCTTTCAGCGTATTATAAATGCTAATATTCATCGCAGGCGGATTTCCTTTGCATTTTGCATTTTGCAATTGCAAAAATGAACGGGGGGACGCTATATTATATTATTATTAATGATTTATTAAGACTTTATATTATCATAATAAGGGGCGGCACACCACCCTATTTGCAAATTGCAAAATGCAAAATGCAAAGGAGGCGAGAGCTGAGAGGGAAAAGCACGTTTTAAGCCCTTTGGGCTTAACGGCACAAGAAAATCGCGTTTTAAGGCCCTTCTGAGCGCATTTCTCCTTCGGGGTGGTCGTCTGTACCGCCGAGAGGACGAACGGCGATTCTGAGCCCCTTCTGTGGCGATTTCTGGGCTGTCCTTCTTCGCCCTATCCGGACGCAGCAGAGTATCGGCATTCGTAATGCGATAAAAACAACAGGACGAATCCTTTCAGCGTATTACAAGTGCCAATATTCATCGCAGGCGGATTTCCTTTGCATTTTGCATTTTGCAATTTGCAATAAAATGATGGGGACGCTATATATTATATTATTATAATAATGAATGATAGGTTAATCAATCAATATTCATTAATAATAAAGGGAGTGCAGCCCCCCCCTATTTGCAAATGAAAAAAATGGGTGCTGTTATCCCCTTATTACACGATATAATAGACTTATTAAAGTTATACTAATATATATTATATAGTTTAGCGGCAGGGGCTCTTATTTGCAATTTGCAATAAAATGATGGGGACGCTATATATTATATTATTATAATGAAATGTAAAACTTTACATTATCATAATAGGGGGCGCTACGCCACTCTTTTTGCAAATTGCAAAATGCAAAATGCAAAGGAGCGCGAGAACTGAAAGGGAAAAGCACGTTTTAAGCCCTTTGGGCTTAACGTTTCCGAGAAATCGCGTTTTAAGGCCCCTCTGGGCGCGTTTCTTCCTCGGGATGGTCATCTGTACCGCCGAGAGGGCGAACGATGATTCTGAGGCCATTCTGTGGCGATTTAGGGGTATCCTTCTGCGCACTTTTCACTTTTCACTTTTCACTCTTCACTCTTCACTCTTCACTCTTCACTCTTCACTCTTCACTTTTCACGGTTCGCCGAGATAGCGGTAGATGATATCCACCTGGCGGGGCGTGAGCAGCTTCTGGCGCTTGCGGAATCCTGCGCGCTCGAGTGCCCGCGCCAGGCGAGGGTTAAAGTCTATCCATGCCTGCAGCCGCTTGAGCGCGCCGCGCTCGCTGAGGCAGGGGGCATAGAGGGCGGCCAGCTGGGCCTTCGATTCGGGAGTCTTCATAGTGGGATTGACTGCTTGTCGTTTTCTGCTACAAAGTTACGAAAAAATACCGACATTTGCAAGTGCGAAATGAACGAATTTCGCGCCTTCGGGCAGAAAGTCGCCGATGCTCGCCGTAGCGTCGTGCGGGGCTTGCGGAATGTAGTACCTTTGCATCGTCGGACAGAGAGCTCCGCCTGCTGTGATTCCATTGCGCGCTGGAGGCAGCATCGGGGGAGGCTCGAAGCGAGACGCGAGACGAGAACCAATTGTTTAACATTCAAAACCTTACAACTATGCTTAAGTATTCTATCGCAGTGCGCAGCACGAAGCCTGGCACCAAGAAGGCCAACATCACCGAGACGAAGGCGTACCCCGTCTATCAGAGTTCCGGAATCGTGACACTGAGCGAGCTGGCCAA